>NZ_PPRL01000012.1 GCF_002902235.1 Staphylococcus ureilyticus | reverse complement strand
TCAGATGTGTATAAGAGACAGATTTTATATTGCTACTCTTCCAATAAATTTTAGCTTATAAATAAAAAACACTAACATCTTAAAATAAAATGTTAGTGTTTTTTAAAAGATGACTGTTCATCTTTTATCGCGTTTTTGGACTGTTTAATCCAAACCGGTAAGCGTTCTTTAATTGTTTGAAACCCATATTTCTCGGTTTCTTTAATTTCATCTAATACTGATTGCTTTTCTTTTTTACGCTCATAATTTTTAAAATAGTCGTTATCTTTTAAAGAAAGATTTAACTTTCCTTCTTTATCAATTGAAATGACTTTTGCTTTTACAATTTGTCCTTCCGATAAAAACTTTTTTAAATTATGGACGTAATCATCCATAATTTCAGAAATATGGATTAATCCTTCAGTATTGTCAGGGGTTTCTACAAAAGCGCCATACGGTTGAATACCAGTCACACGAACTTTGATATGTTGACCTACTTTATAGTGATTATTCAACGTGATAACCCCTTAATTCGTTTTACTTAACATGTTCATAATAGCATAAATCATTCAATGGTACTAATATTACCTAGAAAAATTTCACGATTTATCAAAAATCAAGCTACACAACCACGGATTGAATTTCACTTATATCTCACTATACAAAGGCTTTTAAACCATTCCCAAGAACTGTTACTTGCATCAATGCTTTCAAAATAAAAATTCTTAAGTTTTTGCCTATAATGGTATTTAATTGAATATATTACACTATCACGCTCCCACAGAGATAACTAAAACTGTCAAAATAAAATAAGAGGCTGAAACAATGAATTTGTCTCAACCTCTTAAACATTTTTTATTTTTAATATAACAGGTATTTAAAAACAATTTAAAAATGGTTAAATCCTTGCTAGAGTTCACCATCTTTCAAACTTTATTTTACCTTATTTTTCAATAATATCTATTGAATCAATCGTGATATCATGTAAAGGTTTATCCTGTGGCCCTACCTTAGTAGCCGCAATATCTTCTAATGTAGATTCACCTTCTAATAATTGACCAAAAACAGTATGCTTTTGATCTAACCAAGGTGTACCACCCTTTTCACCATAAGCCTTCACAATCGGTTCTGGCCAACCACCATCTGCGAGTTGGCTAAGCATAGATTCTGGAACTTCCTTCATTTGAACAATAAAGAATTGTGAACCGTTCGTATTCGGTCCAGAATTTGCCATCGATAAAGCACCATATAAGTTGAATGCTTCTAGTGAAAACTCATCTTCAAACGGACCTCCATAAATACTTTCACCGCCCATACCAGTTGCTGTTGGGTCGCCTCCTTGTACCATGAAGTCATTGATTACTCGATGAAAAGAAATGCCATCATAATAGCCATTTTTTGCATGTGTAACAAAGTTTTCTACAGTTTTAGGCGCAATATCAGGCAATAATTTGAAAGTCATATCACCCTTATTTGTATGCATAACCATTTTTATTTCATTTTCGTTTACTTCTGAATTTAACTGAGGATAGTTCGACATTTTTATTCTCCATTTCATGTTAAGATGATATATGTATACTAACATAAAATGAGGAGTGTATTGAATTATGTTATATCGTTTTGCACATAAAACTGGAAGTTATGGTGTATCTATTATAGAAGAAGATGGCAATCAAGTACTTGTTCAAATTGAACAGGTCATTAAACATCCAAAACAAGGAGACTTACATCACCCAAACGAAACGAACAATGTCTTTTTTCACGAACGCAAAGCTTTAAGTCAATTTGAAAAGCGCTATACTTCAAAATCCAAACTTAGACCTTTTAATGTAGAAGAACTGGATTATATACAATCTTTACAATTTGCCATTACGAATTTAGAAAACAAATTAAAAGAAGAAAATACCGAATTTGCACAATACTCACTTGCTAATTTAGCACAATTAAAAAAAGATTATTCAATTCAATACAAACAAAATTTTGAATAAAAATACCGTGTTTCTTCTTATTTAAAACAAACTTAAAATTAAAGCTCCACAAGGGTTAGCGTGGTTTTTCAGAATAGTCTTATTCATGTATAATGACCTTATACTATTTTTAAAAGGAGGATAAAATAATGAGTTTGATACATATAGCGGTGTTATTACCGTTAATATTTGCACTCATTATTCCAATTGTATATCGCATACATAAGCGGATACATTTAGGATGGTTTGTGTTACCTATCCCCGTCGTCTTATTTATATATTTTATATCAATCATTTCGACAACAATGTCAGGTGAAAACGTAGTACATAAAGCAAATTGGATGCCTCATTTTGGCATGAATTTCGATTTATACGTTGATGGCTTAGGCTTATTATTCAGTTTATTAATAACTGGTATCGGAAGCTTGGTTGTATTATATTCCATTAGTTATTTAAGTCGACAAGAGCAATTGGGTCATTTTTATTGTTACCTTTTGCTTTTTATGGGTGCCATGTTAGGGGTCGTATTATCAGATAATATCATTATCTTATATCTGTTTTGGGAGCTAACTTCATTTTCAAGTTTTCTACTCATTTCATTTTGGAGAACAAAACAAGCATCTATTTATGGTGCACAAAAATCAATGCTCATAACTGTTTTGGGCGGTCTTTCTCTGCTAGGTGGCCTTATTTTACTATCACTTGCAGGTAATTCTACCAGTATTCAAACGCTCATCAATCATGCGTCTGAAATTCAGACAAGCCCTTACTTTATATTGTCTATGATTTTTGTAATCATTGGAGCAATGACTAAATCAGCTCAGTTTCCATTTTACGTTTGGTTACCGGATGCTATGGAAGCACCGACACCCGTTAGTGCTTACTTGCATTCTGCAACGATGGTTAAAGCTGGTCTATACTTAGTTGCTCGTATGACACCAATATTCGCACTTTCTCAAGGTTGGATTTGGACGATTACTGCAGTCGGCTTAATCACGCTGTTCTGGGCATCTTTGAATGCCACAAAACAACAAGATTTAAAAGGCATTTTAGCTTTTTCAACTGTCTCACAATTAGGCATGATTATGTCAATGTTAGGTATCGGGGCAGTAAGTTATCATTTCGAAGGTGCAGATAGTCAAATTTATGTTGCTGCGTTTACAGCGGCTGTGTTTCACCTTATAAATCACGCTACATTTAAAGGTGCATTATTTATGGTAACTGGTGCTGTTGATCACAGTACAGGAACACGTGATGTCAATAAATTGGGTGGCTTAGTAACAATCATGCCAATTTCTTTTACGATTACATTAATTACATCATTGAGTATGGCGGGTATTCCACCGTTTAATGGTTTCTTATCTAAAGAGAAATTTCTTGAAAGTATGATTGAAGTTACACATGCTAATATCTTCAGTTTAAATAGTATTGGCATACTCATACCTATCGTAGCCATTTTGGGTAGCGTATTCACTTTTGTTTATGCAGTTAGATTTATTGGTCAAATATTCTTAGGTAGTTATAAACCAGATAGTTTACCAAAATCAGCTCATGAAGTTTCAAAATTAATGCTAATCTCTCCAGGTATTTTAGCACTACTCGTCATTGTTTTTGGGTTCTTCCCTTCAATATTGACAGGTACGATTATTGAACCAGCTGTCAACGCAATCAGTAATAATACAAATGCAACAGCTGAGTTTCATATGTTCCATGGATTTACACCAGCCTTTTTCTCCACATTGGGTATTTATGTAGCTGGTATATTGTTAATATTTAGCTTTGGTTATTGGATTAGTTTATTAAAAGCACAACCTACAAAACTAACAATCAATTATTGGTATGATAAAGTTGGAACGGTATTCCCAGGCTATTCTAGTCAATTTACCAACACTTATGTTACTGGATTTACACGTAATAACTTATTAATTATTTTTGCGTCTTTAATCGTAATTACACTTGTGACGTTATTAGTAACACCATTCAGTGTTAACTTTAAAGATGTTAGTGAAATCAGACCATTCGAATTGATCATCGTAGTCATTATTATTACGGCAGCTTCAATGATTATTTTTGCTCGCTCACGTCTATTCAGTATTATCATGGCAAGTGCAGTAGGTTATGCAGTAGCAATCTTCTTTATTTTCTTTGGTGCGCCAGACTTAGCGCTGACGCAATTTGTTGTAGAATCTATTTCTACTGCATTGTTCTTATTATGTTTCTATCACTTACCAAATCTAAATCGACATAACGAGTCCACTTCATATAAGTGGCTGAATATTTTGATTGCCATCGGTGCTGGTACTGTTGTAACAGTATTAGGTTTAATCACATACGGAAATAGACACTTTGGCTCAATTGGAGAATTTTATAAAGCGCATGTATATGATTTAGCTCATGGTACAAACATGGTCAACGTTATCCTAGTTGATTTCCGTGGTACGGATACTTTATTCGAATCTTCAGTATTAGGTATTGCTGGATTAGGTGTTTACACAATGATTAAACTTCGTTATAAAAATAAACCAAATGATGAAGGAGGAACTCACATTGAAAAGACAGAAAAATAATTTAATATTCCAATACTCTGCCATTGTGATTTTCTTCTTAATCGTTATGTTTGGTTTACACCTATTTCTAACAGGACATTATACACCTGGTGGCGGTTTCGTCGGTGGCTTACTATTATCAAGTTCACTTGTGATTGTAGCTGTTGCTTATGATATTAAAACGATGCGTAAAATATACCCATGGGACTTCAAAAAACTCATTGGTATCGGGTTGTTCTTTTGTTTAGCTACACCGATGGCGAGTTGGCTATACAATAAAAACTTCTTTACGCATACACCTTTTGAAATTCCATTAGGTATTTTAAAACCTATAGAAATGCACACTGCCACATTTTTTGATTTAGGTGTTTTATGTGCGGTGGTTGGCACAATAATGACTATAATATTAGCGATTGGAGAGAATGAGTAATGGAAATAGTGATGATTTTTGTTTGTGGTATTCTCACTGCAATGAGCGTCTATCTCATTCTTTCTAAAAGTTTGATACGCATCATTATTGGGACTACATTACAAACACATACAGCTAATTTATTTTTAATAACGATGGGTGGTCTTAAAAAAGGTGAAGTCCCTATTTATGAAAAAGGGTTCACTTCATATGTGGATCCAATTCCACAAGCACTCATATTAACAGCAATTGTAATTTCATTTTCAGTAACAGCCTTTTTCTTAGTATTGGCTTTTAGAAGCTATAAAGAACTAGGTACAGACAACGTAGAAAGCATGAAAGGGGTGCTAGATAATGATAGAGAGTAATCTTATTATTTCATTACTTGTCATACCAATGTTAACAATTATTGCATTAATTTTTATTGGTAAACGCCCTAAAATTAAACGCTACGTTGCATTAACAGGTACTGCAGTTACATTAATTTTTGCTTTTATAAATCTAAAGAATGTTCTCAGAGATGGACCTATAAAACTCGAGCTTGGTTCATGGGATGCACCGTATAGTATTGTTTTTGTTACAGATATTTTTAGTATCTTACTTGTGATTACAAGTTTAATTGTAACAATGTTGATTATCTTATATTCATATCAATCAGTAGGTATCGAACGTGAAACATATTATTATTATTTTGCCATAATGTTTATGCTCACAGGTGTTATAGGCTCATTTATAACTGGTGATATTTTCAACCTTTTCGTATTCTTTGAAGTATTTTTAATGGCATCTTATATTTTATTAGTTATTGGTGGCACACAAGTTCAATTGAGTGAAACGATAAAATATGTGCTTGTGAATGTGACATCTTCTGCTTTCTTTGTTATAGCCGTTGCAATGCTTTATTCTGTCGTCGGTACATTGAATTTAGCAGATATCAGTGAAAAATTAAGCCAACTATCAACACAAGACAAAGGAATTATCAGTATTATATTTATTATGTTCATCTTTGTTTTTGCTACAAAAGCTGGTGTGTTTCCAATGTATATCTGGCTACCAGGTGCTTATTATGCGCCACCTATAGCAATTATCGCTTTCTTTGGTGCATTGTTAACAAAAGTTGGGGTTTACGCAATAGCTAGAACAGCAAGCCTTTTCTTTGGCGATTCCTCTAATTTTTCGCTGTACACCATTCTATTCTTAGCCTTACTTACAATTATTTTTGGTTGTGTGGGTGCAGTAAGCTACTTTGATACTAAAAAAATTATCATTTATAATATTATGATTGCTGTTGGTGTCATTTTAGTAGGCGTAGCAATGATGAATCAGGCTGGCATGATGGGCGCAATTTATTATACTTTACACGATATGTTGATTAAAGCAGCACTATTTTTCTTAATTGGTGTGATGTATAAAATTACCAAAACACACGATTTACGCAAATATGGTGGCTTAATCAAACATTATCCTGTATTAGGTTGGTCTTTCTTTATCGCTGCTTTAAGTTTAGCCGGTATTCCGCCGTTAAGTGGTTTTTATGGTAAATACTATATCGTTCAAGCTACTTTCGAAAAAGGATTTTATCTAAGCGGTATAATCGTATTACTATCTAGTTTAGTCGTACTTTACTCTGTTATTCGTATTTTCTTAAAAGGATTCTTCGGTGAATCTGAAGGTTATGAAGTCAATCCTAAACTGCAGTACAAAGGTATCTTAACAGTAGCTATTATCGCAGTTGCCATATCAGTAATATTTGGCCTATCCGCTGACTTTTTACAGCCAATCATAAAAGATGCTGCTGAAACATTCTATAATCCTAGTGTATATATAGACAGCGTATTGGGGGGTAAATAGTATGGCAATTCAAATATTAGTAAATTTAATTTTATCTGTGTTTTGGCTATTCGTTACCGGCAGTTATACATTTAATAATTTCCTTTTAGGTTATATCTTTGGTCTTTTATTAGTATTCCTAATGCGCGGTGTCTTACCCGGTAGATTTTATATTATTACTATTTATAAAATCATTAAATTATTTATCGTGTTTTTAGTAGAATTGATTAAAGCAAATATTGATGTTATTAGAATTGTAACTAAGCCTAAAATCAACAACGAACCCGCCTTTTTTACTTATCCGACCGATTTAAAAAAAGATTGGCAAATTGTGTTGTTATCAAATTTGATTACACTGACACCAGGCACAATTGTTCTAGGCATTAGTGATGATCGCACAAAAATATACATTCACAGTATTGATTTTAGTACTAAGGAAGAAGAAATAGAAAGTATTAAATCATCACTTGAAAAAGTGGTAAGAGAGGTAGGCGAATATTAATGAACTACAACGTAATATTAATCGTGGCATTAGTTATCGTAACATTGTCAATGTTTGGTATGCTTGTTCGTGTCATTATCGGCCCTTCTCTTGCGGATAGGGTTGTGGCACTCGACGCAATGGGTATCCAATTAATGGCAATTGTAGCACTATTTAGTATTTTCTTAGGTACTAAATATATGATGGTTGCTATTTTGTTAATTGGTATTTTAGCATTTTTAGGAACCGCAGTGTTTGCAAAATATATGGATAAAGGTAAGGTGATTGAACATGATAACAACGATCATCATTAGCATAGCGCTTATCTTAGTTATCCTTGGCTCACTCATAAGTGCACTAGCTGCGATTGGCCTCTTGCGTTTAGATGACGTATATGCGCGCGCACATGCTGCTGGTAAAGCTGCTACATTGGGAGCAATGTTACTTATAAGTGGTGTTTTCTTATATTTCATCGGGCGTGAAGGTTACGTAAATATGCAATTACTTATTGGAATATTATTTATTCTGATAACAGGTCCACTAGCAAGTCACCTTATTATTAAATCCGCATATAATTTGAGAACACCCGCTTCCAAAAGAACAAAACGTGATGATATACAAAAAGACCTAAAAGATACAAAATTGTAAAGTCATTAACTTACGCATTCCAATTAACTGGGATGCGTTTTTTATTTTATAAAATTAATGATTGCTAAATTCGGTGTGTGATGATATATTAAATCGTAATTATTACGTTTTAAAAGGAGCTGAAAATATGTCTACTTGGACCATAATCGGTGGCGGTATCCAAGCAGTTACAATCGCAATAAAATTAAAATCCATAGGTATCAAAGACCACGAACTAACAATTATTGATCCACATCAAAGTTTATGCGAGCAATTCGAGGATTATACTCAACGCATTCAAATGCCTTATTTACGTTCGCCGTGTGTCCACCATATACATCCTAATCCCTTTCATTTAAATCAATTTGCTAAATGTCATCAATATATTAATGCCAGTTATGGACCGTATAAAAGACCAAATCGAGCGTTATTTATAGACCATATTCACCATCTATTACATAAATTCAATTTGAACAAGAACCATATTGTCGGTTTTGCTAATAAAATCAGCTTCAACCAAAAACAATGGCATGTACAATTATCACAACACAATTGGATTACATCAGATTACTTGGTGATTGCAACAGGTTGTAATCACGTACCCTATATTCCACATAACTTTAAACATACACCAGATGTATATCATATTTTTGATTCACGATTAAATTTACATAAACAAACTTCTCATGTCGTCGGAAGTGGGATTTCTGCAGCACATGTCACTCTAAAATTACTACAACATCAACCGCAATCAGTCATTCATCTTTGGACAAATAAAGTTATTGACGTACATGACTTCGACGCAGATCCAGGTTGGTTAGGTCCCAAAAAAATGTCAAACTTTAGTGCATTAACTGACTCTAAAACCAAACTGAAAATCATTCAAAAAGAGCGCCATAAAGGTTCTATGCCTAAAGAATTAGCATTGAGGCTCAAAAAACACATGAAGCAAGGTAAATTAATAATGCATATCAATGAATTAAAAGATATACATCATCATCATATTTGTACAGAACAATATTGTATGTTCTATGATAGCGTAGTATTAGCCACAGGTTTCGAAGATACACTAATGCAACAACCAATTATCAAGCAGCTCGTTAAAAATTTTAATGCACCTGTGTCAGACGCGGGACTGCCTTCTATTTCATCTCATTTAGAATGGTTACCGAATTTATTCGTCACAGGTGGTCTAGCAGATTTAGAACTCGGTCCCTTTGCTCGCAACATCATGGGTGGCCGTGAAGCAGCAGCAAAAATTGCAACTGCTGTATTATCAAAAAAACCGTATTGAACATAAGATATATTTAACAACAAATAAACATATTCAAAAGAATCTGGGACATAAAGTTCTTGGACATGTGAAAAAGCCAATTTCAATTGAAATAATAATTAACTCATTGAGTTGCTACTTTGCTCATATTAAATACCATTAATACCAAGAAATAAAGATACTAATAAGACATCTACTTTAAGATTTACTTTAAAACGATTCATTGTTTTATAAAAAGGTGTTTGATTTTGTGAGAGCTACATCATTCAGATACGATTATTAAGCATTTTTTCTATTTTACGATCAGTGTATACAGATTGGTGTATGCATGTAGAATAATTATTAACATCATTTTGGTTAATATAAGACCTTGTTTTTAAAGTATTTTAATGTGAAATGACATATGAATACATTGTATTTTGGCGTGTCGATTGAGGAAACAAGACAATCTGAAGCTGCCCCTAAGAAAGCGAGACAACCATACGAAATATTGAATAACAAAGAAGCACGCAGATGCATTAATTAAATCATCTGCGTGCTATTTTTATAGGTTTTTATCCCAAGCTCATATATAGTTTACATGTAATAATAATTATCTTGAATACATGTTAATCATTAAAATAAAAATCACTAATCTAATACTTTAATTGCTCATTGCCGTTTACGTGGTTTAATAGCAACGGTTCCTCTCATTACACAAATCAATCTATCATTTTGGTCTCTGATATCTATGTTCCAAACTTGAGTCGTACTACCTTCATGTATGATTGTAGCAGTCGCAAATATTGTCCCTTCAGTTGTCGAACCTATATGATTCGCATTCATTTCTAAACCTAGGGGAATATAATGCTCTGTGTCAATGATTTCAGCAGCCCCCATAGAGCATGCTGTTTCTCCGAGCGCTAAACTCGCCCCACCATGTAAAAAGCCAAATGGTTGTTTCACTTCATCTGTTACTGGCATGGACATAACCATAAGTCCATGTTCTTGTCGCTCTACCTTTATCTTTAAAGCATCAAGCATATTTGCCATTTAAGACACCTCTTTTTTTATTCTTAGATTTATAATATCATAGCCGCTATTGTTCCAAAAATAATTAGAGGAATGTTATAGAAAACAAAGTTTGGAATACATGTATCACGAATGTGATCATGTTGACCATCAACATCTAAACCTGCCGTAGGTCCTAATGTTGAATCACTTGCAGGTGATCCTGAATCACCTAATGCACTTGCTGTTCCTATCAACGCAATCAATGCCATAGTACTTAATCCTAAAGATTCACCTAATGGCACAAATAACGTTGCAATAATAGGTATTGTAGCAAATGATGAACCGATACCTAATGTTACGACCAAACCAATAATGTACATGACAATAATACTAAATAATTTATTCTCACCAATAACATCGCTAAGCCCACTTACTAAATTACCGATATCTCCTGTTTCATTCATTACACCTGCAAATCCATTTGCTGATAAGATTACGACACCTATAAATGACATAATTTTAATACCATCTACAAATTTTTGGTCTAACTCAGTCCACTTGTATGCACGTGAGATGAAGAATACAAGCACACCAGCTAAAGCCCCAAATATCATAGAATCAGTGAACATTTGTACTAAAAACGTAGCAATAATAGAAATAATGGTTACTATGAGAACATATGGTCTAATTTCAATTTCACTCATATCTTTAATATCTTTATGTTCAGAATATTTTCTAGGTTTTCTATAATAATAAATACCTGCAATTAAGCCAACAATATAGCCTAATGAAGGAATCAGCATCGCTTTCCATATCATGCCCATTTCAATTGGATGATCTGCTTTAGAAAATCCGCTTTGAATGATTTGATGGAAAATCTGACCGAAACCATATGGCAATAATACGTATGGCCAACATAAACCAAAGCCAATGATAATAGCAATTTGTCTTCTATCTATATTAAGTTCATTGAACAAACTTATTAATGGTGGTATCACAATTGGGATAAATGCAATATGTACAGGTATTAAGTTTTGGCTCATTACACTCATAATTAAGAGGGCACCGATAATAATCACTTTAACTTTAATACGTGACATTTTACTGTTTTCCGCGTGAATAGCATTGATAATTTTATTTACTAAATAGTCAGTAATACCACTATAAGAAATCAACGCAGCAAACCCGCCTAGTAAAGCATAGCTCAATGCCACTTCTGCGCCATCAACAATATTTTTACCAAATACAGATACAATGTCTGTGACGCTCATACCTGCGATTAAGCCACCAACTAGTGCACTGATAAATAAGCTTATAACAACATTTAATCTACATAAACAGAGTACAATCATCAGTACCACTGCTATAACAACTGCATTTATCACAAAAGCACAACTCCTTTATTACGTTATCGAACTAAAGTATCACGAGATTTATAATAACAATTGCTTATCAAATTGTCAATCCTATCTTGATATTTAGATAAAATATGAAACATTAATCTGCCAACCTTGTGATATAAGGTTAAAAAAACTTCAAGTTAATCTACTAAAATTAACTTGAAGCTTTTGTTTTTAATGGTAATATTGTTACATCTATAGTACACGTAACCATTGTACGATTGTTGATATTAGATAACCTGTAGGTCCCACAGGCCCTTTATAACTTGATTTATTCGTAGTAGCAGGCCCTGCGATATCAAAATGTAAATGTGGTGTATTACCTGCAAAATGATTGATAAATGTTGCTGCAAACAATGCTTTACCTTGACCATTGGTATGGTTAACTAAATCAGCCACTTCACTTTTTCTTATCAGTGCTTGTTCTGTGTCAGTAATCGGTAATTCAAAGACTTTTTCATCCATCATTTGTGCTTGTTGTAGAATAGATTTTAACGTAGTGTCAGCATTTTGATTAAAAACAGCAGCTTTATCTTCACCTAACGCAGCTACAGCAGCGCCAGTTAACGTTGCAAAATCTAATATTATACTTGGCTGAAATTGATTTGCATAAAATACAGCGTCACCTAAAACAAGGCGCCCCTCTGCATCAGTATTTAATACCTCTACTGATTCTCCGCTAAGTGCTGTGTAAACATCATCTGGTTTCATTGCTTCGTCATTCACCATATTTTCGGCAGTGGCAATAATTCCAACAATATTTAGTGGCAGTGCTAATTGACGAGCAGCTTCGATTATTCCTATTACATTTGCTGAGCCGCACATATCAAATTTCATGGTCTGCATACCTGTTTTTGATTTGATTGAATAGCCACCTGAATCATACGTAATGCCTTTACCTACGAGTGCAATAGGATTTTCTCCTGGTTTTCCACCATTATAAGTCAACGTTATTACGCGTGGACCATTTTTAGAACCTTTACCAACTGCATGAATTAATCCAAAACCTTCTTTTTGTAAAGTTTTATTATCTTTGATATCAACTGATACGCTAGTGTCATTAAATTGATTTTGTATCAATTCTGCATAATAAGCTGGTGTCAATATGTTAGGTGGTATATTACTATAATCACGTGCTAAATTAACAGCAGTTGCAATAGCCTCTCCTCGTTCAATAAACTCGACAATGTGATCTTCTTCTGTGTGAATCTCTATTGTTAATTGATAAGGCGCTGATTTATTAGTTTTATAACCATCAAAATGATAGATAGATTGTTTACTTTGTTTACCAAGAATTTCTGCTATTAATTCCGTTTCTACTTTTTGAGATTTAAACGTGTTAAACAACAATGATGCTTTAGTTATCCTTTTGCTATTTAAAGTTTGAAATAAATTTCCGAAGATTTTTAAATAATCATTATATCCTAATGTTTTAGTATTTCCTAAGCCCACAGTAATCAGTTTATGTGCCTTCTCATCTACTTTAAAAAATGTACTCGAAATCGCTCCAACATTGATGCTGAAAATATGATGTTCTTTTAAAGGGGATAATAAGTCTTTTATGTCATTTCCAGCAATTCGTATCGACTCTAATTGATTTAAATGTTCAGGCACACCAACAATAATTGTTTCTTGTTCAATCTTAGAAGTGTTATTTATAACTGTTTTCATCAAACATCCCTCATTTCAATTTATTCTGTCACATTGTATCATTTTAATGTCGGATTATTATAAAAAATGATAGATTATATCATACTATATATAAAATTTGAGGCTGAGACAATTTATGTCTCAGCCTCAATATTTATGGTCAATAGATACTTATCTATTGGTTATCAGTTATTAAAATTTACCTTTTTTAAATGCTAAACCAATACCACCAAGTTTGAATACTGCACGTGTATCGATTACTTTTTTCATAAATGCAGCTTTTTTACCTTGGATATCTTTACCATAAACAACACCAACGCCATCGTTAGCACCTAAAGAACATACTGTACCACGATCAACATATTCAAACTCTTGAGTAGGTTGACCTTCTAAAATATTTTTAATGTTCTTAGCAGTGTGCTCGCCTTCTTGCATAGCAATTTGTGCTGTTGTAGGTAATGGGCGTTCTTCACCAGCTGGAATAAATGCAGAACAATCACCTATTACAAAAATATCATTATAACCATCGATTGTTAAATCTTGATTTGTAACGATACGGCCGCGTTTAACGCCTTCGAATGATTCTTCCATTAACTTACTACCACGAACACCTGCTGCCCATACAACTGTATTTGCTTCTAATTGTTGTTCTTCATCATTAACTTTAACTACGAAACCTTTTTCATTTGCAGCAACAATCGGTGTAGCAATTTTAAATTCAACACCTTTACTTTCTAAATAACTAACTGCATGGTTTACTAATTCATCAGAGAATTGAGGTAACATTTTTGGAGCAGCTTCTACACAAGTAATTTTAACTTTTGTTTGATCTACACCATATTTGTTACATAACTCAGGGATACGGTCAGTTAATTCACCTAAGAATTCAACACCTGTAAAGCCTGCACCACCAACGATAATAGCTAAATCTTTATCATCTTTATTTTTAGAAGCAGCGTAGTTAGCAAATTTATCTTCAATGTGGCGCGCTAATTTACGTGCAGTTAAAATATTTTCGATTTGGAAAGCATGATCTTTCATACCTTTAATACCAAATGTTTCACTTTCGAAACCTAAAGCAACAACTAAAATATCAAAATCAAAGATTCCTGCATCAGTTTCTACTTTTTTAGCATTGCGATCAATTTTTGTAACTTCTGCTTTAATGAAGTTTACTTTATTCTTATTGATTACGCTTTCAACTGGATATAAAACATCTTCATAACTAATTGTTCCAGCTGAAGCTTCATGTAACCAAGTTGCTTCATAGTGATAATCATTCTTATTGATTAATGTAATTTCAGCTTCATCAGCTGAAATTTGCTTTTGTAATTTGGTAATAGTTTGTAACCCAGCGTAACCAGCGCCTAAAACTAAAACTTTTTTACGTTCTTGAGCCATTTCATTCACCTAAGCTTTCATAATTTTTTTGTTGCGATCGTCTTTTTATAATTTACTGATTTACATAGAAATTCACAAAAAAGACATTTTTCATCCAACACTAATTTTATAGTTTTTATAGTTTATTTTCAAGCCGAAACGCATATATTGTTTATTTTTTCACATAAACAGATAAAAGACTATAGTTCTAACCACATTTAGTCGAACTATAGTCCATAAACACTCGGTTTAAAATTTTTAACAATCTTCTGGTGAACCAGAAACTTTTGCAGTTCTGAATGAACTTCCACAACCACAAGATGCAATTGCGTTTGGATTGTCTATTTGGAAGCCACCGCCCATTAACGATTGTTTGAAATCAATTTTTGTACCTTCCAATACTGGTATATCATATTTATCAACTAGCACTTTGACACCGTGAAATTCAAATATTTCATCATTTTCACTAGGTTCAGCTTCTGCAGACATACCATACGTTAATCCTGTGCAACCGCCACCATTAACTTTGATTTTCAAAAAGCCATCTGGCATATCATTCTGTTCCATCATATCTTTAACTTCGTATGCTGCCGCTTCTGTTAGTTCAACTACTGCCATTGAAATTACCTCCCTAAAAAATCCATGTTTCTTCTATATGTGAATAAATATTTTGTAATAAGTCGTCTGGTGATTCTCCTTCAACAATATCACCGTTTACTAATGCATACAAGCCACTTGAGCAAATGCCACAATTTTGCAGACATCCATATTCTAAAACGTCTACACCTGGATCATTTTCAAGTTGATTATATACATAATCTCCACCTTTCGCTAAATTCGAAATGCAGAACTCAACTATTGGATTCATATTACACCCTCTCAATTAATTATCAGTTTAGCAATTATAACAAAATCACATCACTTTTGACCACTTACTAGCTTATATGAATTATTCATTCGTTTTGTTGTTTTTGTAACAATTCAATTAAAACAAAACACGTTTTCGTATAAAATGCCATTCACACTAATTTTTTATATTGTTATAATCATATTGTATTTTTAAAGATTTATGTTTACAAATTACAATTCATCACGTTTATTTGTAGAAGTATATAAAAAAGCATATAATATATCTAAGTAAGCTTATTATGAAATTGGTATTTCGTTCAATGAAGACGAATATGATTTAACCAAATTGTGTTTATTGACTTACATTGACGACAAGAGATAAAAATATTATTTATTAACAAAAAATAAACTGTATTTTTATCAAATTGCTCAATATATTTTTACTAAAGGGGTATCATAAATGAAAAATTTAGTACTATTGGGTGGCGGATATGGAAATATGCGCATTATGTCTCATATTTTACCATCGGCACTTCCTGAAAATTATTCTATTACATTAATTGATCGTATGCCTTATCATGGTTTAAAACCAGAATTCTATGAATTAGCTGCTGGTACTAAATCAGACAAAGATATTCGTATGAATTTTCCAGATTCAGAACGTATTAATATTGTGTACGGAGAAATCAATGATATTAATTTAGATGATCAAATTATTTCAGTTGGCAACACAAAAGTAGATTATGACGAATTAGTCATTGGACTTGGTTGCGAGGACAAATATCATAATGTTCCAGGAGCAGCAGAATACACACACAGTATCCAAACGTTATCAAGTTCACGGGAAACATTTCATCATATCAGTGAATTACCTAATGGAGCAAAAGTAGGTATTGTAGGTGCGGGTTTAAGTGGCATCGAATTAGCCAGTGAACTTCGCGAAAGCCGTAAAGATTTGCAAATATACTTATATGATCGAGGAGAACGTATTTTACGTCGTTTTCCAGAAAAGCTAAGTCGTTATATAGAAAATTGGTTTAAAAAGAACGATGTAACGGTAGTTCCAAATTCTGATATTAATCGTGTAGAACCTGGTAAAATTTTCAATAACGATGTACCTGAACCATTGGATTTAATCGTATGGACTGCTGGCATTCAGCCAGTGGAAATTGTTAGAAATTTACCTATTGATATTAGCAGAGATGGCCGTGTCATCCTAAACCAATACCATCAAGTCCCAACCTATAAAAATGTATACGTAGTTGGCGATTGTGCAGATTTACCTCATGCACCTAGTGCACAACTTGCTGAAGTTCAGGGAGACCAGATTGCTGATGTTATGAAATTACAATGGCAAGATAAACCTCTACCTGAAAAAATGCCAGAACTCAAAGTTCAAGGCTTCTTAGGTTCTCTTGGTGATAAAAAAGGTTTTGCTTACATCATGGATAGAACAGTCACTGGACGTTTAGCTTCAATCTTAAAATCTGGTGTGCTATGGTTATACAAATATCACAATGGATAAATTTTAATCAGTAATTATAAAGACACGTCTTCCTATACTTTATTAACATGCGTAAAAAGTATAGATACGTGTCTTTTTTTAAATAATTAAATTAATGCGCTTCCATAAATTGAGTGATATCTCTCAATTGTACATACCCATCTGAAACATATTCATCATTCATCGTTACAAGCGGATAGAACAATTCATCATCTTGAATACGCTCAATATATTGTTGATCATGATCAGTTAAATTTTCAGTATCCTTTTCTATATCAATATACGTAAACTCAAATTGGATATCTGGATACTTTCTTTTGAGCAATGGTTGCAACCAATCAAAAGTATTACGCGCTGTTGGCGCATTAACACAGCTTGCACAAACAACATCTGCACCATAAACGACTACACTTACTTTATTCATTTTACTTATCCCCTTTTGTCTCGATTGATAGATTTTTCTTTATATATCTATTATAATAAAAAGATAGACAGAAAATGAAATAATATACTTGAAAGGAGGCATTTCCATGCCAACTGAAAACGTAACAATGTTTGATCAAGTAGCAGAAGTAATTGAAAAACTACGTCCATTCTTACTACGTGATGGCGGCGACTGTTCGTTAGTAGATGTAGAAGATGGCATTGTTAAACTTCAATTGCACGGTGCATGTGGTACATGCCCAAGTTCAACAATCACATTAAAAGCAGGCATCGAACGTGCTTTACATGAAGAAGTACCTGGAGTAGTAGAAGTAGAGCAAGTATTCTAGTTGATCAACTTATAAATAAATTAAACAACAAAAACGTCAAATTTTATAGAATTCTTCGTTTATGAATCTTTCATCAAATAGCTGATTTATAACAAAATGCACTTTCATTTAAACATGAAAGTGCATTTTTATATTAAAACTAAAAATAAAATTGACAATTGTATGATAGCGAAGTGATTTGATTTTATTGCTTAAATTTATACAAGTCATTCCTGACGTAATCAACACGCTGTTCATTTTTAATCAAAGGCAGAACCGATAAATAAAATCAGTAAACACGATAGAAAATCCATAGTTGCGATTTCCTATCCTAGTCAACATTTTAATCATCATTCAAATCATTCATCCTTAATTTGAAAATAGCTATTTGCGCATGTGCTGAGCAATGTGCTCACTAATATAAACCCAACCTTTCCATCCTATATGGACGGCATCACTGATAACATAAGGTTCATAATCTTTATCTGTCATGTCGTAAATTTTCCCGCCACGACTAATAACTGTGTTCTTAATTTTATTATATACTTTCTGACGTTTTTCTTTATTTACAC
This sequence comes from Staphylococcus ureilyticus, assembly GCF_002902235.1. Classification (GTDB taxonomy): domain Bacteria; phylum Bacillota; class Bacilli; order Staphylococcales; family Staphylococcaceae; genus Staphylococcus; species Staphylococcus ureilyticus. Next base: position 74,995 of record NZ_PPRL01000012.1, on the reverse strand, counting down.
CTATGTGATCGTACCATTTTCCATTTGATGGAAGACTAATATATTCAATATCAGCACCAGCCTCTCGCATAGTATCTACCAATAACTCCAAATCTTTAAATTCTGGAGAATTACTATTAAATTCATAATCTCTGTTCACTTTACGCTTATGCTTTTTTATTAATTGCCAATACTCATCTCTAATTTTAAATATATTTGATTGTGAATGTTTAGCACCATAGTATTCAGCTTTATTGCGAAGCATCCCCCAACTGTCATCTTGTGCAGTTACCGGTGTAATGTCTGCTAACTCAGTATTTGCAAGAGGTAAATTCGACTTTATTGCCTCAATTTTTTCAAATTGATTCATTTTAAATGATGATACATATTGGTCATTGTCACTAATTTTACCTTTAGCTACTTTTTCTAAATAGTTTCGATTTTCTACATTTTTAAATCTTAATAAACGTTTGGCATAGCGCTGTTTAAGTTCTGGGCTTAAATGCTTTTGCTTAAATAAGCGGTTCAACTGTGCTTTAGACATACGTGCATCAAAATTTTTATTAGTTAATCCATGGTTTGTAAACCATTGCGGCGATATAATAAGTGACATTTTCTTTCCTTTTAAATGATCATATTGTGAGGCTAATTCCACAGCATTAATTAAATCTGTAGAACCACCTGTGCCAATTAGAAATGGTTGCTTAGCATGCATATTTTTATCGCGCAACAATATAGATGGATTAAACGGGTCATCTTTCCCAAGTTCACTAGAACCGTAAATTGGATAAAAATGATTCGACTTAAACATCTGCTCTTGGATTAACGTACCTTTTAACATTTGATCTGAGAGTGAAGTACGTTGATTATCTAACGTTTTCTGAGTAATTAATCCACTAAACCAACTAGAAGGTAATATTAAGAAAATCCCAAATAAACATAAACTGATGATAATTGGTATAAAATGTTTTAATTTCATCTTAATTCTTCTAATACCGCTGCAATCTTATTTGGTGTTGCCCATTCATCTCTGTCAAAATCCATAATTGAAACCTCAATATCTAATTTGTTTTGAATTTCTAATAATAAACCGACCGTTTGAAATGAATCTATAATACCTTCTTCAAATAATTCAATGTCAGGATTTTCTTTCACGATATTATTTTCAGTTACTTCAACTAATAAATCTAATACTTGTTCTTTAAATTCCATTATTATTCCTCCTAATTTTAAAACAGTTTTCCTGAAAAAATCAGAAAACCAAATGTTACAAAATGAAATGTTACAACAATACTCAAAGCAGTTGTAAACTGGTTCTGCCAACGTGGACGATGTTTTTTTCTCCATTTTTCATAATAGCCATATCCAATAAATAATGCTGCATGATACAACCCATACAAAATGTAATAAAGTTCTATACCATGCCATATGCCCATTATTAAAAAGTTTAAGAAAAAGGCTATATTCGACATTGCAAATTGACTTTTTAGTAATTTTTTCTTTGACATAAAAAATAATGACCGCATATAAATACAATCTCTAAACCAAAATGATAGTGACATATGCCATCTATTCCAAAAATCTTTAATATTTTTAGCTTTAAATGGCTGGTTAAAGTTTTGTGGCGTTTGAATACCATAAATATAGCTAAACGCAATAGCAAAAAGTGAATATCCGGCAAAGTCAAAAAATAAATATAAACTGTATGCGTACATATATAACCATTTTGTGATAACACCAGAAAAATCGAGCATTAATGGATTAATTGCAAATGTTTGTATCAAATAAGCAATAATATATTTGTATAAAAATCCAAGCATAATGTAATGTATTGCTTTGACAAATAAACCATTATAGTCACTTCCACTCAGAATTTTATTGTCATCTTTCACAAAACGTTTGTAACGATCAATTGGTCCTGAGGAAATGGTTGGAAAAAAGGATATAAACTGTACGACTTTCCAAAATTTAATCTCTTTGATTGAGCCATCTCTAATTTCCATTAATAGTTGAACGCTTTTAAAAGTAACATACGAAATGCCTAAAAATCCGATGAATTCTATGACTTTACTCTCATGTAGTTTTAACTGTGCCATTCCAAACCACGAACTTTGCATAACTTTCACAACAATAAGTGGCAAAACAGAGAGAAAAATAACCGATATAAATTTTGCTGTTGTATTATTTTTAGACCGAGAATGCCAATAATATATAATAATCAACACTTGCCAAATTAAATAAAGGATAAAATTTATCAGTTCTAAACTCAAAAAAGCTTGTCCAAATAGATGATGCTTATTCGATGAAAATATTAATATAATCATGACTGCTGTACTCAAACCGTTATAAATTTTGCTCTGCTTACCCATAAATCCTAATATAATAACTGGTAACAAAATAACAAATGCTATAAGAAAGAATGTAAAATCGCCGTATGGAATCATTTCTCTATAGCCTCAGCAATCTTTTTACGATCTAATTTTCCATTCATCGTAAGCGGTAATTTCTTCATATATATTAACTTTTTAGGAATCATATATTCGGGCAATACATGTTTTAATTCCGTTTTTATTTCATGAGTCAAAGTTTGAACGTCTTCGTGGGTTTCGCAATCACTTAAAATAACTGCAGCATTTAAATAAATGACTTTGTTATTTTTATAAGTTGGTACAACAACTGCATCTCTGATTTTTGCTAACTTTCGCAATTGAAACTCTATTTCTTCTAATTCCATACGATAGCCGTTTAATTTAATTTGATAATCTATTCTTCCATTAATAAACCATTGGTTATCAATCAATTGTGCTTTGTCACCAGTATAATAAGATTTCTCACCATCCAATTTGGTAAATACTTTTTTTGAACGTATGTCATCTTTGACATACCCTTCACTTACGCATTTACCTGAAATGATAAGTTCACCTTCGTCGGTTAACGATAACTTCGTTCCCGGTTGAGGTATACCTACTGGTAATGGATTATATTGATTTAAAACTTCATCTGTAACTAATATACTTGTGACTGCTACCGTAGCTTCTGTAGGGCCATATGTATTGTAAATGTATGCAGATGGGAACCGTTGAAGCAATAGTTCTGCCGTTTTATGTGCCAAAATCTCACCACAAAAGAAAAATTCTTTCAAATTACTATAATATGTTTCCGTTAAGCGTGGCAGCATAAGACACATTTCCATAAATGAAGGCGTAGATACCCATACATTTATTTTTGCTTCTTCTAACATTTGATTTAATAATTTTGGTTTATTTATCATTACTTTATCTACTAAGTTTAAGGTTCCAGCAGTCATTAAACACGGGTATATGGACATGACAGATAAATCAAATGAAAAAGGCGCTTGATTGAGCCATTGTTGATTTGAACCAACTTGATTGAGTTCTAACATCCAATTTGTAAAAAGATTGAGACTTTCATAACTGATTTGTACACCTTTTGGTGCTCCAGTAGAACCTGATGTAAAAATAGTATAAGCAATATCAGAATCTTTTATATTACTTACTGTGGTGTCATCTTGTTTTACACTTGATAATGAATCTTTTGTAATAAAAGAAATATGCTCTATTTCTATTTGTTCATCAGTAGTATTAAATATATATTGTGGCTCTATTTTATTTATAATTGATAGCATACGATCTTGAGGGATAGAAGTATCTAGGGGAACATAACCACAACCTGCCTTCATACTACCTACCATTCCTACAATCATATACGGGGACATATGCCCGTATAAAATCAATGGTGTTTTAGCATCTTTTAATATCATTGCAAGTTGGTTGGCTAACCGATTTAGTGCTTCATAGGTCAAAATTTCGTCATTATGTTTAACTGCAACTTGATTTGGACAGTTTTCTCCATGTCCTATTAAAGTTTGAATGATGTCTTTCATGATAGTCTCCTTAATTAAAATTCATTGTAAATAAAGTTATTGTGTGTATCACCTGTACCATAAATTAAATATAATGCAATTAATATAGCTAGGTACATTACTGTCAATAACCATGGCTTGAATTTTTGTAAAGCAGTATGTTCTTTATCGTTTTTGTGCATATTTCACCTCTAAAATTTATATAAATTCAACATTAATCATCTTCATTAAATTATTTTTTATATTTTACGCCTTATTGTATATAAGTTATTCAACTTTTTCACCAATTAATTATACAATTTTTCCTACATCATTACAATTAAATATTTGTGCATATATATAACAAAATTGTTAGATAGTATATAAATAAATAGAGTATTATTTTAAAATTCAAAAAAACACACAATAAACTCATTTAAAAGAATTTATTGTGTATTAATTTTAACTATTCTAACCCAAGATATAGTAATATACATGAATGTAATGACCCTTTTTATCAAATGCGGTGAGCATCCTCGATTTATTAAGTAAGTTCAAATTACGCTATTTAATGTAATGTTCCTAAAAAATAAGCTGCCAATCACCCAAGCTAAACAGGTAATAAGCAGCTTAAATTCGTTTCAATCATTTATACAACGGGCGTTTTAGGATCTTTTTCGTCTAATACTAGTTTTATATTATCTACGCACAGTTGTATCATTCGGTCTCTTGTTATAACCGATGCACTACCAATATGTGGAAGTATCGTTGCATTATTCATTGAGAGTAATGGATGTTGCATATCTATGGGTTCCTCTCTTAAAACATCTAAACCACATGCTTTAATTTCTTCATTTTGCAACGCCTTCACTAATGCTTCTTCATCGACAACAGCACCTCTACCGATATTGATAAAAATCGCATCTTTTTTCATCATTTTAAATGCCTTATCGTCAAATTTATCACGTGTTTCTGCAGTTAATGGTGCCGTACAAATGACAAAATCACTCTCTTTTAATAATGTTTCAAATGAAACGTATAATGCACCAAGTGCTTCTTCATCATCTTTATGTCTGGTTCTATTATGATACATTATATTCGTATTGAAACCTTTTAGGCGTCTCGCGAATGCTTTTCCAATATCCCCCATACCATAAATACCAACGTTAGCTTGATATAAATCTTTACCAGCAAATAAATACGGCCCCCAACTCTGCCATTCACCGTTTTGAACATATGTTTCCGCTTCGACTACACGTCTTGCTACTGCAAGCATTAAGGTAAATCCTAATTCTGCTGTCGTTTCAGTTAAAACACCTGGTGTATTCGTCACAACAATACCCTTACTTTGCATCAAATCAATATCTATATTATCATAGCCTACTGCCATGTTTGCTATGACTTTCAGATTTGGTGCAGCTTCAATCACTTCTTCATCCATTATTTCACTTAATGTCACAAAACAAGCAGTTGCGTCTTTTAAAGCAGTTAAAAACTTTTCTCGTGGCATAGGGGTCAATGACGCATCCCAAACTTCTACTTCACCGATGTCCTCTAATTGCTTAATAAATTTCTGTGGAATTTTTCTACTAACTACGATTTTTTGCATTCAATCACTCCTAAATTTCGAGTTCTTTGATTACTTCATTTAAGTCTTTAAAACTATATGTTGGCGGTGTTGCTTTTTGATTAACATCATCTAAAGTTGATACACCTGTTTGAACATGTATTGTATCAACATCAACATTGATTCCAGAAAGTATATCTGTATCATATAAATCACCTATCATTGCAACTTCAGAGCGATCTAACCCTAAAATTTCCAAGGCTTTATTCATAATAATAGGTTCTGGTTTACCAATAAATATTGGTTCAACACCAGTAGAGACTGACACAACGCTTGTAATCGCGCCATTACCTGGTAAGAATCCACGTTCTTTGGGAATGGATACATCTTTATTAGTTGAAATAAATTTTGCACCGTTTCGAACACCTAGCGTAGCAGTTGCTAATTTTTCATAAGTTACAGCTTCATCCAAACCAATAACTACGTAATCTACATACTCATCATCTTTTATTTTCAAATGATGTTGCGTTAACGCTTTTTCTAAACCTGATCCACCTAACATATAGATTGAAGCGCCTGGTTGTTCATCAGCAATATATTCTGCAGTTGCTAGAGCAGACGTCACGACTTCATCTGCTGTAGCATCAACTCCCATCGCTTTTAATTTTTCTGCTACTTCTGTAGGTTCTTTGGTAGAGTTATTCGTAACAAATAAATGAGGTATTTGATGCTTGTTTAAGTATTCAATAAACTGCGCTGCACCATCAATTTTTTCATTTCCTTTGTACATCGTACCATCCAAATCAATGAGATATGCTTTGTACTGTTTCATCAAAACTTACTTCTCTCCTTTTTGTCCAAATGCTGTTATAGGCACATTTTCATTATTCAAAAATTGTATTACCTCATCGATAAATTGTTGATAATAATCAAGTGTTTTATCAAAAAGTGGTTTTAACTTTGTAGTATCGAGCTCGTCATAATAATGAACGAATTGTTTTCTAACATCTACAGTTTGGTTAATATTACTTTGAGTATCTTTAGTGATTACATTTTCTAACTCTAAAATATCGATGACATCTTTATAATTGCCTGGATCTCTTAAAATAAAGCCATCAATAATCATATTACCAATATCTACCGATGATTCGATCAACATTTGTGAAATTCTTTCAAATGCGTAGTGATTATCTCTATATTTCGGATAATCATTTACCAATTGTTGTAAGTAATTTATTTTTTTATCTAACTTTTCTTTATTAACAAAATACATCTATGTCACCCCTATCATTCTCATCATACCACACCTTTGCAGTCGAATTCATTTATGGTTATACTGTAAACTAAGACTTTTTATTTCATTAAATGATTCGAATGATAAAAAACTTTAATAACTTAATGATGAAAGGGTGTTTATTATGATAGATATGTACCTCTATGACGACGATGAATCATCACAGGTACAATTTGTAGGTTTCGTCGGAGAATATAGTCGTTATGATTTAATGCTCATACAAACTGATCGCCATTTTGGAAAAACAATGGTTTTAAACATGCAAACAAATAAATTTGGCATTATTGGTACAGATGATTTAGAAGAAGAAGGCTATATTGCTTATATTTTAGGTGTAACTGAAAATGAAGGCAATGAAATCACTGAATACCTCAATCAAGTTATACAATAATTATCACGATAAACGCACATGTTTAAGATAATATTGCTTGCATAAAATCACTTCAATTTGTTAACAATTAGTTTATCCAATATTGCTAATGAAATTAATGCACATGATATGTCACAATGTCATGAATCATTCAATAATAACTGCTTGATATAAGGCTGAATCACCTACGATAATCAGCCTTTTTCATTAGGCACCATATTTCAATCATAGAAAAAGGCTACGATACTAAACCTTAAATCTCGGTTCAATATCGTAGCCTAACTTATTAATAATATGAAACTAACACTAAATCTACATCAACTTAATGCTCAGTATCTTGAATTGTTGGTTGGATTTTGACATCTTGTAATTTATTTTCTTCAAAAGGTATCTCTGCATTTTCATCCTCTGTTTCAATTCGGGATTTAATCTCACTTTCAGGAACTTTTCTTAAAATAAAATACGGACATCCAAAATTGCAGTATTCTAATAAATAATCTTGAATTGTCGAAAAGCGCTTACTTAATTCAGCCTTTTTATTCGAATCTTTATAGAATCCTTTTAACCTTAATTGATCATATCCAAAATCTCCTACAATATAATCATATTTATCTAAAATGTCTGCGTAACGATTTGCAAATAATGTTTCATCAAAACATTCTCTATATTCTTCTATAATTTCAAAATAAAAACTATTAACTTTTATCATTATACTCACCTAATCTAATTTTCATTACTCAATTTAACCATACAGTGTCTGACTTAAAAAGGTTAGTAATCTATTTTTATAATTTCTAATAAAAGACTTAGCCCAAAGTGAGTTAACGTGCGTCGTTAATTGCTCTAATTGAACTAAGTCTTTAAATACAATTTCTATATTTTAACTATTAGAATCCATGTTAAGTTGTTCTTCACCTAAGCGATGTCTTTCTTTTGCAGCTTCATTTACTTGCTCATCTGCATGATAAGAACTTCTCACAAGTGGTCCAGCTTGGCAATGTTTGAAACCTTTATCCATTGCTACTTTTCTTAATTTACCAAATTCTAATGGTGTATAGTATTTTTCAACTTTTAAGTGTTTACGTGAAGGTTGCAAATATTGGCCGATAGTCAAGATGTCTACATCATTTGCACGTAAATCATCCATTGTTTCATAAATTTCTTCGTGAGTTTCCCCTAGTCCTACCATTAAACTAGATTTTGTTGGTATATCAGGTTGTAATTCTTTAGAACGTCTTAAGAATTCTAAAGTACGGTCATAAGTCGCTCTAGCACGAACTCTTGGTGTTAAACGACGAACTGTTTCAATATTATGGTTTAAAATATCTGGTTTTGAAGCCATTAATGTTTCTAAAGCTTCGAAGTCACCACCCATATCAGATGGTAGTATTTCTATTGAAGTATAAGGGTTACGCTCACGTACTTTACGGACTGTTTCAGCATAAACATTTGATCCAGCATCTCTTAAATCATCACGTGCAACCGCTGTTATAACAACATGTTTTAAATTCATTAATTCAACAGATTCTGCCACACGCTCTGGCTCATCTAAATCTAACTCATTTGGCAATCCGGTTTTAACCGCACAGAAACGACATGCACGCGTACAAACTGCACCTAAAATCATAAATGTCGCAGTACGACGCTCGCCCCAACATTCATGTATGTTTGGACATTTTGCTTCTTCACACACTGTATGTAAGTTCTTTTCTCGCATCATTTTCTTAAGACCAGTGTAGTTTTCGTTAGTATTCAGTTTTATTTTCAACCAATCTGGTTTACGTAAAATTTCTTCATTTTTAGTAGCCATAACCGTACAATTCCTCCTGATTTCAAATCTGTAATCATTATAACGAAAATCGGATTAAATTAAAACGTAAAATGTAATATTTTAATATTCGAGCAATTTATCTTTATAAATATCTCTTAAAAATTCTGGCATTAAGTAATCTATAGATTGTTCTTTAAGCGTTGGGAAATAACGACCAAATGTATACATATCAACAGTACCTAGCACATAACTTTTATCGTCTTCAATTTCTTCTCCGTTGATAAAATATCTTGCTTCAGATTCGATTAATCCTAAATTATAAAGTATATAACCACCAAATATATCCCCTCTAAAACCTAAACCTTGTGCATGTTCATTTAGATATTCTTGCTTTTGACTTTTAATGATTATATTTTTTAATTCTAGACCGTTTAAGCGGATGCGAACAGCATTAATAGGATGAGGTAACATTTGATGTATATCAAATTCCGTCACTTGAGCCGCTGAAATACCTTTTACAATCAATCCTGCATTAATAATTGTGCAGTCAGCATTCGTAAATTCAAATATACTTTCAGCTAACATATAAGACGTCTTTGTTATTACATCTGTCCTTCTTGGCAAATCAACTGGTCTATTAATAACTGGATCACTTAACAGTGCCTTACCTTCTTTTTCGAAATGTGTTTCTACTTCCGGCAAAGTGTCTACTGGATAAATCACTGCTTGTTTATCTACAACTTTTTTTTGGTCTATCTCTAATGTTACTTCACCTAAAAAGTGACCATATTTACCAGCAGCTGCCATTAGCACACCATTATTCATTTCACCATTTTCAAAATAATGATGTGTATGACTACCCAATATTAAATCAATTTCAGGAATTTCTTGGCATAATTTTTCATCAAAAAACACACCCACATGACTCATAATAATCAATAAGTCATACGCATCTTGATGTGCGCTAATTTCATCTTTAATCGCTTCTAATGGATTCGTAACAACCCAATCCAAAGCCCTATAAAATGGTGTGAATGGCGCAGTAGCTGCAACAAATAAGATTCTCACACCTTCAATCTCTTTGATGATTGATGATGTAATATTTCGAGGTAAGTCACCCTGTTCGTCAAAAACATTTGCACAAGTTACATCAAATTCTGCATTGTCATAAAGTGTGTTTAATGCATCATGTGATATTGTCATACCTTCGTTATTACCAATAGTTGCTATATCACAATGTGCTTGATTTAAAAGCTCAACATTTTTGATTCCCATAGTAGCTTCTGTAACAGGAGCAGATAAATCTACATGGTCTCCAATATCTAAATAGAGCGAGGGATGATTTAATTTCGGTCTCTCTTGAGCTAAATATTCGGAAATACGGGCATACTCATGCAAATGACTGTGAATATCATTTGTATGGTAAATAGTTAATTTCACCTTGGTACCCTCCTCTTAGTTTATAAAAATGACTTAATAATTAAATATAGTCCCATTATAAGCATAACTGTTCTTAATAACATAACCACAGTATTTGATTGTATGGATTGGTTGACTTTTACACCAATTTTCGCACCCAAATAGCTAGAGATGATTAATACAATAGAATATACCCAAGCTACATGTCCTTGTGCAATATGTCCAATAGAACTCATCACGCTGGAAAAGAATATCATCATCATACTTGTACCAACTGCGACATGTGGTGGAAATCTAAAAACAATTAACATTAGCGGTGTCATAAGTGCACCACCACCAATACCAAACAATCCCGTCAAAACACCTATAAATAACGTTGATATAAATGCCACAATTGGCGGAACACTATAATGATGTATTTTTCCATAACCGTCTACATATGTACGCTCATACTTAGGCTTATTAAACATTTTCATTGGTTTTATATTATTTCTTATCATAAGCAGAATTGCTACGAATATTAAGAAAATACCAAAATATAAATTAAAAGAGTCTAAAGTTAAAAAACGACTTAAAATTGACCCAACCAAAGAGCCTGGTAACAAACCAAATAAAAAGATGGAACCATTTTTGACGTCAACTTGTTTCGTTTTTAAATAACCTAATGTTGACGATAGTCCTGTCACGATTAATATTAATGAAGATGTTCCTATGGCAATCTGAGGTGTGATGCCATGTAGTAAATCATTTTCTACGCCCAAATAAACTAAAGTTGGGACGATGATAATACCGCCACCAATGCCCACAAGTGAACCCAATATGGCTGATAAACCACCAATTAAAATCAAAATGATTATTGTTAACATATCTGACCGCTCCTAAAATAATTTTAATTGTTGTGGTGCTAAGCCTTCATAATCAATGCCTAATAATGTTTGGTATGTTTTAGCATTTTGTGCAGCATGACCACCGGAGTTATTATTAAACACGACATAAATATTTTTAGCTTTTTGTTCTAATAATTTCACTTTTTGCGCTAAATCATTAAGTTCTTGCTTATTATAATCATACAAATATCTAACGTCTCTCCAAGCTTCATCCGTCATGTCCTTTTTTGTCCATCCATGTTCGTTTCTACCATGATAACGCACAAATGCTGTTTCGTTTGTAATACGATTGACTAATGGTATAGAACCTTGGCCTACTTGTGGTTCATCACATACCGCATGTATCATGTCATGTTCAGTTAAAAAAGCTAACGTTTCTTCTTTATACTTATCATTAAACCAGGATTGATGTCTAAATTCTATACAGACAGGAAAATCCTTCAACTGTTCTCGTACATATCGAATATATTTAATGTTTTGAACTGTGCAGTCAAACCAAGGTGGAAACTGTACTAATACCATCGCTAACTTTTTTTCAGATTTTAATGGCACTAACATCGCTTTAAACTGATCAAAAAGTATTTGTCTTGATTCTGCAAAATCATGATAATCTGCATGAAGTGTTAATGCCTGATGAATTTTAACTATAAATTGGAATCTCTCAGGCGTCTCTCTTATCCATTTTCTAATATTTCTTTCAGGTTGTATCGCATAATATGATGCATCTAATTCTACGATGGGAAAGTGACTTGCATATGTAATTAGTTTATCTGATTTACGCTGTAAATCTTCGTACAAAGTATCATGGTCTCCCCAACCTGTTAATCCAATATTTATCATAGTATCACCAGTTACATGATACCATAGATGATTTATAAGATTCACTAGATTAAATTATATTCTTCAATTGTTTCAACGGTTAAGGTTAAGAAAATCAACGGTCATTTTAAAAGATTCAATAGATACAAAAATCAAAAAAGTTGCTATCATTTTTTAAATAGCAACTTTTATTAAAACATCTAAAGATTAATCATCATTGAGTATGCGTTCTGTTTCTTGTACGATATCAGCTATCAATTGAGCAGCTGAATTCGGTTGGGATAACCTTGGACTTTGTCCGCTCCATAAATGCGTCCATTGTTCCTTACCTAAATCAGCTGCAGTTTTACGAATACTATTCGTCAATTGATTTTGAATAGGATAATCTGGAATATCATCAGCATAACTTTCCATCTTGTGTATAAATTCATTATCGATACCTCTAGCTGGTTTTCCCGTAAAGGCTTTTGTGATAACAGTATCTGTTTCTTTGCTTTGCTGTATTGCATTTTTATATAATGTTGAAGCTCCACTTTCTTCTGAAGTTAAAAATGCTGTTCCCATTTGTACAGCCTCAGCACCTAGCACCATACTTGCAACCACACCACGTCCATCCATAATACCTCCTGCTGCTATAACTGGAATAGATATATTATCCACGATTTGTGGTATCAATGACATGGTACCAACCAATGGCGTGTGTTCACCAGAAGTCACAGTGAAAGAACCTCTATGACCACCCGCTTCACTACCTTGAGCAATAATCGCATCCATTCCTGCGCTTTCATTGGCTTTCGCTTCTTCAACAGAGGTTGCTGTGCCTATCAAAGTAATCTGACGCGCTTTCAATTTTTTGATAATATTTTGATTTGGGATCCCAAAAGTAAATGAAACTACAGGAACCCCTTTTTCAATCACCATATCTATGGCATCGTTAAATTGCTGTTCTTCACTAATATCAATCACAGGTTCCTCTAAGTTTAAAGCTTTTCTATAAGGTTTTAACCATGCATTCATGTGTTCTACATTTTCTGGAATATATAATTGTTCACTTGGAACAAATAAATTAACGGCAAAGGGTAAGTCAGTTAATTCTTGCACATAAGTTATCTCAGAATCTAATTTTTCTGGAGTAAAATAACCTGCTCCAATCGTACCAAGTCCTCCACTATTACTGACAGAAGCTACTAATTCCGGTGTCGTACTACCTGCCATACCTGCCTGTATGATTGGAAGCTTGATATTCAACATTTTGGTCATCTTTGATGAAAAGTGCATACAAAACACTCCTTTTATTGAAATACAATAACCTAAATATCACTGATAATTTATTACTAAAGTTTTTATTTTTTATTATAAGCTTGCATTTGTGCGTCTAATTTTTCTCGTTCTTGTTCATCCATTTCATCTTCAATTTCCATACCTAGCATCTCTTCAATCAAGTCTTCATGAGACACAATGGCATCTGTGCCACCAAATTCATCTAATACAATCGCTAAATGTTTGCGCGACACAGTCATTTTTCTGAGCACCCATTCTGCTCTATTATGTTCATTCACAAATAAAGGTTCTGAAGTATATTGTAAAATATCATTTGACTTTTCTTTACTCCATGCTAACAAATATTTTGAATGGAAAATGCCAATAATATGATCGATATCACCATCATATACTGGATAACGTGTATATGGGTTCGTCACGACGGTATCATATGCATCTTCATAAGATATATCAGCGGGAAACGCGGTTACATTTATCCTCGGTGTTGTATCAATATTGGTTATTTTTAATTGTTCAAAATCCATAACACCTTGGATTCGATTTCGTTCCATTTCATTAAATGCACCTTCGCTACCTGCAATTGTAACCATCTGTCTAATTTCTTCTTTTGATAACCGTTGTTGATCTTCTTGTCCTTTGGAAAGTAAATTATTAATCATATCCGTTAACCAGTTTAACAATTTCGTAATTGGTTTAAATATTATGACAAAAAATGCGATTGGCGTGTAAACCAATCTAGACATACGATCTGGATAAGTTGCAGCAACAGATTTTGGAATTACTTCAGAAATAATGATGATAGCAACCGTTGTCACTGCAGTAGCTATACCAACGTTCACGCCAATATCCACTGCTAAGACTGTCACCAATGTAGGTAAAATAATATTCGCAATATTATTTCCAATTAAAATTGTAGTAATAAACTCACTGGGTTTTGTAAGTAGTTTTGATAATTTAGCGGATTTTTTATCTCCATTTTCAGCTTCAGTTTGTATTTTCATCCTATTTGCAGCAGTTAAAGCTGTTTCACTACCAGAAAAGAAGAATGAAGCAAATAAAAGTATGATTATAGCAATAATCATATCAGCATAACTCCTTTTTGTATTCTATAAAATTTTAAACGATATGTATCAATTCCCTCATATTACAATGCATAAACGCATTTTTAACTATTAGAACTACGTTTTCAAAACAATACGAATAAAAAAACACGAGGTGATACAAATTTGAATCCCAAAAGTATACGGGTATCAAAATAGTATCACTCGTGTTTAATATTTAATCATTTACTGTACAACCAAATTTTTGATTACCAATTTTAGCCGATTGAACCTTCCATTTCAACTAAATTTAGGTCATTTTGTATTTTTTATATTTTTAAAATGCCTTTAAACCAATGTTTTGGAGGGTAGTAAATTTTATAAAAAATACGTTTTCAGATAAAATGGTATCAAAAATGGTATCAGTAACCAATGCGACCACCTAATCAATTTTATCTTTAATAACTATAAAAAGCCATCTCGTTATGAGACGGCTTGTGTGTAATATATTCGAAAAAGCGAGGTGTGGTTTGTTTATCACCATGTGTATATAGTAACATTAATTTTATATTGTGCAAACATTTTCCTATCCTTACACCCATTTTAATATCGTTCATACTAAAAACAACTGTTTTATAGTATTTGTAACTTTCATAAAAAATAACCACCCAGTGACATGCGTGGGTGGTGGATATAAAAAAATTTGAGAAAGGCCTTATACATGTAAATAAATTATAACATAAAAAATAGGGCAAGCACCACTATGTGCCTACCCTAGATTACGTAGTGAAAAGAAATTTTAGTGTTTCATAACTCAAATATAATTATATTATAACATAGATTAGCTGGCAATATACCCTAAACGTTTTAATAACCCCTCTATTTTCCATGTGGTTAATCCAACTTTTTTACTGATATAAGTGAGACCTTTGCCATTTGTATAGAGATTTATTATTTCTTCTACTTCTTTTAATTGCTCTAACTCTTTTATTATATTTATTATTTTTTCTTTGTTATAAAACGTTAATATGTTTTTTAATTCAGTTTCATTAATATTTTTTAATATAAAATCGTAATCAGACACCCTACAATCAACTTCTACATATCTTATGCTTTTCTTTTTACAATAATCCATTTTTATAATGTCCGATTTTTTTGTTTTTTTATACCAAGAATCACTTTCGTTATAATGCTGCTTACCATGAGTTTCTATAACAATATTATATTCTGGTAAGTAAAAATCAAATCTTCTTAGTTTAAGATCTTGGAATATTTTTTGATATTCATAAACTATATTGTTTTCATTTAATAACGCAATCATTAATTTTTCTGGGTATGTTATGTTAGAAGAACACACGTGACAAAAGAAACCTTGCTGAACTAAATTATTGACAGGTATTGATTTTTCTGTTTTACAATTAGGGCAAACGCAGTTTATTTCTCTTCTTGAAAGCTTTGTGTATTTTTTGGCATCATTAACATCTTTCAAAAACGGTAACACATCTTTTTCGTTAAATAACCAATTTCCTTCGTAAACATATTTACCACTAATATAAGGGCTTGATGCACCACCATCTATTCTTGATTCTCTTCTATAAAATGTCAAGTTTGTACTCAAACATAACATTTTATACTCTCTTTCTTTACTTCGTGGATTAAGTCTTTTCCCGATTACTTCACAATTATTTATAATGAAGCCTATATCATGTTTGTAACCATCAGTCACAATCTTCTTTATTTCACAATTTTTGAAGTTAGAAGATAATATTTCATGTTTTTTGTTTTCAACTTCTACTTGTAAGTACCTTTTCTTATTTTTTCTATAACAATCTAATATTTTTATGTAACCACTGATTCCTTCAAAAAAATATTCTATATTGTAACCTATGGATTCATCCCAAAGAATTTGTTCGTTGCTTTTTGTTTTCTTTCTTGGTAGTTCGCTCAAATTTATCCAGTTTTCACCTTTGTAAAATGTGAAATTGTCATTTATTATTTTCATATTAATCACCTTAATGTAATTATACCATATTTATTATGTAATAAGGCGGGCAAAAGCCCGCCATAAAGTTATTTAATTGTTCCCCATAATGGTCCTAAACTACCATCAGCTTTTACTTGTCTTACTGGCATGTAAACAGTATAACCAGAGTTTGTCATCCAACTGATCCAAATGTAACCATCATTTTTTTGAATTTCTGTATAGTTTATAGTTTGGCCTTTCTTCAAAGTACCTGCAATAGGATATTGTCTACCAGGTCCTATTCTTCGTGTGATTATCCCTTGTGGTACATTACATGTGAAAGAAGCTACTTCTTTACGCCATAGTATACCGTATTGGTTTTTGTTCCACTTCTCATTACTTGTGGAAGTTGTTTTAGTTACTTTCTTTTTAGCGACTGCGTTTTTTCCGTTACCACCTTTTATTGCACCACCATGAATAGCTTCTGCGATAGATTTACAATAAGCATCAACATTTTTTCTGATTGTATTCATGTCTTTTGATGAAGTGATGAAACCTAGTTCAACTAATCTATAATTAATACCAATTCTTTTAGCGACATTACAATTTAATAAATTATTTCTTCCTGTAATACCTCTAATAGTACCTACATGTTTTTTTATAGCGTTCTGTATACCAGTATCAATGCTATCTGCTTTTAATCCACTTGGTATAATTGTGTGTCCACCACTTGCAGAGCTACCAGCAGCATCTAAATGGAATTCGACTACTATTTCATATCCTTGAGACTTAACCCAGTACAAACCGTAATCTTTTCTATTGCCTATATTATCTCCGTACGCGGTATCTTGGTACATGTCTTGTGATTGTTTGGAACCACCATATAAAGCAACTGTATGCCCTTCTTTTTCAAGATAGCTTTTAACTTTTTTGGTAATGTTGTTTCTAATAAAATCACGTTCATTTGTAGAATTACCAACAGCACCGGGATCATTATATCCATGACCTGCTACAAGCATAATTTTGCGTTTTTTCGTCTTAGGTTTACTTTTGATTGCCTTAGTTGTAGTGTTTTTAGCAGAACCATTACTTGACGATGTTGAAGTTTTTGTTGGTGGTACGATGAAATGTGTTAAACCACTGTAATTATCCCATCTTAATTTAGCGGGACTGTTAGCCAACCCATCAAAGTTTTGTTCTAATATTTGAAATTGTGAAGTGTTGCCGCCGTTATACACAATACCTATATGCCCGTATCGTTGATAAACACCAGTAGTATAAACTGCAATCCAACCTTTTTTAGGCACTGTGGACGCTTGATTTCTTATCACTTTCCAACCATTAGGGAATTTATTGTCTATCGCATCTTTAGCGTTGCCATACATTCTAAATGAACCGTCCGTTAATTTATACACATAAGATACTGCTAGATCCATGCACTGAAAAGCATAGTAACCATCGAAATCGACATATTTCCCTAGATAACTATTCACAATTTTATTTATCTGTGTTTGTGTTTTCGCCATTTTCAACTACCCCCTCTACTTGTTGGTTTGTATCTAGCATTACACCAGAGTTATTAATATCAGAATCAAAGTTATCCACTATAACTTCATCATCTTCGACATCTCTTAAACCTTCTTCAATCTCAACTTCTTCCGCAAAATCATCATTCCATTGTTCTGGTTCATAGCCTTTTTCCTGATACTCAACTGGATCAATATTTTCATCACGTGGTTTTGAATAAGTTTGTGCAATACCACTGTCTTTCATCCCTTTAGTAGTAGGATCGTTTATTACTCCGAATGTGACTAATACAGCTAATAATCCATTAATACCATCGCTAAATTGTTCCAGTTGTTCTGTATAGTTTAATCCTAATGCTTGCGTTATATTGTTAACAAAAAGGACTATCGCCGAAACGATAGCCACCCAAAATGATTTCTTTTTGAAACGTATTTTCCAGTTAATATTCTTCATCTAAAAACCTCCATATATAATAAAAGCCGACGCAATGCGCCGACTTATTTAAAGAAGATGTTGGCTACTAAGGATATAAGAGGGACTAATACAACCCCTGCAAATCCCAACCAGTAGCCAATTACTTCTCTGTTCCCTTTTGCTTCTGCTTCTATAGTTCCTTGCAAACTCTTAATTTCTTTCTCATGACTTTTTGTTTCATATTCTAAATCAGTAACTCTAGTTCCTACCGTCGATAATGATTCACTCATTTTTTCTAAATGTTTCTCTGACCTAGCTTGTGATTCGAACGACTTCTCTTGCAGTAATGTCTGTCTATCTACTTTATTCAACAAACTATTAAAATTGTCTGTGTGTTTCTTGTCCACTTCGTTTATGCGTTCGTTTAATTTGCCTCTTGATCTTTCCCACTCGTGTCTTAATACATATTTATTTTCGTCCATAAATACCTAACCCACCTAAAAATCCGACAAATCCGAGCCAAGCTGTTATAGCGATTAACTGTGCTGGCGTTAGCCAATTAAGCGCATTATACACAGCGGCCGATGACATTAAGAAGTGTATGATGGCACTTCCTAACCCACCTATTAACATAAAATGGCTCGAACAATTATTTATAGACCTTTTACCAAACAATAGACTTGATAGAATTAGACAAGTGCCGAACACAAGCAGTAACAAACCCCAAATCCAAATAGGCATAACGTCGTTTAGCGCTCGGTAGAAATCGCTTTCGTTAATAACCTTTTCTTGACTTATGAGCCAATAGACACCTCGTATATCTACAAACACACCTAATCCAAATAAAGATAATGTGGCTAGTTTATCGTGTATTGTAAAGTTTTCATTCATGCGTTCACCTACTTTTTATAAAATAAAAACCACTAAATTAATAGTGACCTTCTGGTATTCCATCTTCTTTATCATCTTGATATTCTTCCTTAGTAATTCTTGTGTAATCTTCTTTAGTTAAACACCCCAATTCAACATAGGTTTTAATAGCATCGTTAGTGTAGCAGTTAATGTCATAAAAATATTTAATACTTTCAAATGTTGGCCACATTATTCAACACTTCCTTTAAGTTTTGAAATCTCAAGCATTGCATTCGCTAACTCTTTTTGAGTATCTCTTAATTGTACGTTCCCTTTAGCAATTTGCATTTGTAGTTGTGCAACGATTACTTCTAAAGTTTCAGGTTTAGGTAAGCTTGCATTGTCTTCATTTGCCGTAGCACCATGCCATTTTTTACCATCAAACTTACGTGGTGGATAAAGATTGCTAGGTGGCATGATTTCTGTATACTGATACACACCTTGTTCTTTTAAATCTTTTTCTGATAAACTTCCATCTTCATTAGTTAATACTAAATAAGGATTTCCGTTATAGTCGAAAACTTGTTTATACATTCAATCACCCCACAATATAAGTTAATTGTCCGTAGACAAAATCACCTGTATTAATTGTATTATCGTTATTTTGCCATATCTTAAACACTTTGTTTATTACATCATAACTGCATTTAACTGGATTTTTACCCGAATTGCCGTCTGTTCTTGCTAAAAAGCTAAATGCATATTTAGGTAATACATTAGCTGGTAAAGTTAGAAATGCAGTTTCAGATTTAGCAACCGTCATTTTAACGTTGAATATAATATTACACACACCGTTTTTCACTCTATAAACCGAAGGACCTAAATCTGTATCAGCTTCTACACCACTCATTAATGGTAAATCCTGCCACCCTGTATCTTGAAGGTTATTATCTACATAAGTTTTTGCATCATCCAAAGATTTATTTGCTTTATCTTGAGCGCCTTTAGTTGTTTCCATATCTGCAAGTACATCTGTCCAACCGTTCCAGTTATTATAAAATCTGTTAATATAATAGTTGTTTTTATTATAAGGCTGGAAAACAATGACTTTAACTGTGCTTCTTTGTAAAACATTTAAGAAACCACTTGAACCAGAAGGAGAGCTAACAGGACCAGGTACATAGTAATTACCAGGTGTTAAAGTATTCAGATACTCATTATTTAATAAATCTGCTTGTAATAAGTCTTTAGATGTTCCATCATCTTTAGTTAATTTATACTTTTGCCAATTATCTGTAGCTGATGATTTAACATAACCTCCAGCTTGTACATCGCTGTTAAACTTATTAATCTTTTCATCCATCGTGTTATAGACTGTGTTTAATTGGTTGGTATAATTACTTCCTGTATCTGTGATTTCTTTTAATGTATTAGCTTTAGACGCATTAAGTTCTTCTAAACTTTGTGTCTTTGCTGTATTAAGGTCATCTAATCCTTTTTCTGATGCATCTAATACAGCTTGTGCTAAATTCTCACCATCTGCAAAAGTTTGTTCCATTCGCTCATATCTTTCAGTGATGTTTTTCTCTAAATCTGCAAAACGTTTGATGTGTATTAATTTTGTTTCTGCATCTATATTATCGATTAACATTTTAGATATATTAAAAGAGAACAACCGTTCAACAACAATGTCCTCTTTACCTTTAACTGCAATATCTACTTGTCCTGTAACTTTACCTGTATGTCGTAACATTTCATCTGACAAGGTGTAAGATAAAATGCCATTCATGCCATCTTTTATTGTTAGATCATCTCTAACGATTGAACCATCTTCAAATTCGAAACTTATACTTGTGTCCACATTACTTTTACCAAGTAGTAATGGTGTGTGGTTTCTAGTAACAATGAAATTCAATATTGAAGTTTGAATATCTCTTGTGTAAAAATTAACATCTAAATCAGATAAGGGTTGATACCTTGCTGTTGTTTCTAAAGGTATATTTGCTTGTTTATCCATACTCATTATTAATACACACCTTTCGTATTTGTTTTGATAATATTGTTGTAATTCGATACGTTCCAATAGCCGATTTTCGTGTTATCATCACCATCTATAAATATACCGCCTGAACCACCATTGTTAAATATCGTAGTGTTTTTCATACCAACACCACGTATAGCGAATGATTTATCTGAACCATAAGCATGGTTGTGTGCTACTTCTCCCGTATCAAAATTACTTAAGTAGATACCACCACGTTCATTACCATCAATGTTATCTGTATTAGGATTTGACACCGTATTAGATCTAATAAATGAGTAACTTACATATTGAACGTATATACCGTTTTTACCAGTGGTATTGATGAGATTATTTAAAATGTTAATATATTTATTTTGCGCATAATATCCTGTATAAGGTGATACTTCATTATAAACGGCTTCTGTCTTTATATTGTTAATATAGTTTTTCTCGATAAATACATTGATACATCCTTTATAACGAACACCTCGATAAGCATAGGATATTGTATTATCTTTAATATGAACATCGTCACACATCGTCATTACGATAGCTTCACCAATATCGTTATTATCGGAAACAAAGAAATTATTTGTTATTTTTACGTTTTGTACGGGAGCATTAATATCATTATACTGTTGGCCAAATACAGAAACGCCTGTTTTCTTATATTCTTCAAATGAGTTGTTGTTGATTGCAAATAATCTCCCTGCTTGTGGTGATCCAGAAGGAATGCCGTTTACATCGTTTGCACTCTTATCTTCGCCACCAACAGAAGAAATGCGAACACCTTCATAACATCTTCGGAATGAGTTTTCTGTAATTTTTGTGTTCACCCATTTATAAGGTCTAACAGCTACTTGTTTGATATCTTCGAAAGTGTTTCCTACAACTTTAATATCTTCTTGATAGATATTATGCACACTATAGTGATTTCCTATTGCAACATCAAAACTATCTAATATGTCTGATTTTCTAAATACACAATTTTTTACCGAAACCTCTTTACAAGGTGTTCCATCGTGGTGACCTGCACCACCAATACCTTCAGCCGTATATTCACCAATTTGTATAGCTTCTTTGAAACTACTACCTGCTAGATTTATAAACCCTTCAAATGTACAATTATCAAATGTTAAATTTCTAATGCCGTTAGCATCCACACAGTGATAACTAATTAAATTTCTAAATCTCACGTTATTAAAAGTAATGTTTTCTGCGTGTTTTAATATAACCATATCAATGGCAGTTGTTTTAAACTTATCAATTTGTTCATAATTTGAATCTAGTGTACCACCTTCAAAATGAATGTTGCCTCGACCTTCATAACCGTAGAACGCATCTTCACTCGGCCCATTCATGAAGAAACCACCGCCCCAACCACGAAGCAGAATTGCGTTGTTATCCATTTTTACTGTTGTATTCTCATAAATAATAAGTCTTTTACCTATTAAGTATTTACCAGCAGGGATATAAAGCGTACCTGAACCGTTATTATGAATTCGATTTAAAGCATCTTGAATATAATCCGATACATCCGTTTTACCAGTCTTATCAGGGTGATATTCATCAATGTTTATAGAACTTATTTTTTCTTCCACACGGTTTATATCCGTGTAGACATCAGCAAAATCAGTAAACAACCTTTGTGATAAGATATCGTGTCTTGTTCCATCTTGACCTACACGTGCATCTGTTACTTCTTTAACACCATCACCATCTACACCTACAACTAAATTTTTAACTTCATTCAATAAATAAATTATCATCTTATCTAGTGTAGTATTAGCGTGTGTAATCTGTTTACTATCATGTGCTTTTAATTGTTCAATTTGGTGGTAGATCATCTTATCTTCAATAAGATTATTGAAGTTGAGAATCTTTTTAAAGTTGCTAATTGTTTCGCTTCTCCAACGTTGATCTAGTTGATTACTCATATTCGTTTGTAAATTTAACATGAAACTATCCCTCCATTCTTTCAGTTTTTAATACACCCTTGTCGTCTACAACAATTTTAAATTTTTGCCCAGTTGGTGCTTGAACGATTAAATCACTTCTTAAATATTGTGTGACGATAGATTCGATTAATTCTTCTAAGCCTATAACACCCTCTGTATGGGTTTGTGGAAAAGCGTCTTCGCCCTCATAACTCATTCTTATAATTGGAATTTCTTTACTCATCTACTAATACACTCCCAACAATTGAGCCCCCAGAATAACCAGTAGAAGGGCTATAAATGTTATTTATCTTGCTTTTATTTAATGCAGCACTCACACTTTTCATTTTACGATTTAATACATTACTGATTTGAACAATGTCTTTCTTGTCATTGCTAAAACCGATTTCGTCGGGTGATGGATTGAGTGGATGTGTTTGCGTAAGGG
Organism: Staphylococcus ureilyticus; assembly: GCF_002902235.1. Classification (GTDB taxonomy): domain Bacteria; phylum Bacillota; class Bacilli; order Staphylococcales; family Staphylococcaceae; genus Staphylococcus; species Staphylococcus ureilyticus. Next base: position 51,542 of record NZ_PPRL01000012.1, on the reverse strand, counting down.
AAACAACTTTCAATTCAGTATCGTAACCCATAAGCTCATGGATAAACCAAATCGCATCTCTTTCTTCAATCTTTTCATCTCCAACATAGTTAATATCTAATTCAACATTAGGTTCGTCGTTCAATTCATTTTCTAACTTATGTTTTAACTCATCCTTGTCAGTGATATTTTCGTCAAAATGATCAGGAGCTTCTCTATGTCCGAACACATCATAGTTTTTAGGTGATTTATGAACATAGGTTGAACTGTATAAGTCATCACCTTTTAAAACAGCTGTTGTGTTAATAACTGTAGCTTTTTCGGTACCTACATACATACAAGGTGCCGACTTTTTATAATCTACACCAGCTTTTTTACCTTTAAAAACGGCTTTAACAGTGTATTTACCTTTTTTTGTATTTTTTGATAGTGTGATATTTTGCGTAGTAGCCGATTTACTATAACAACTATATTCACCAATTTTTTCGCCATCAAAATACAAATCGAGCAATCCACCTTTACTCATTTTCTTTAATGAGAATACGATGGTTTCATTACCGTATTTACATTCCAATTCATATGAAAAAGACGCTCCGACTTCTTCGGTGCGCCATGTGCCATCTTTTATAAATTTGCCATTATAGGTTAGATTTTTCGGTTTTACAGGTGAGTAGTTTTTAGTATCTTTGCTTGTTAGCTTTTTGCCATAGCCTTTAATCACAGTTTTTAAATCCTTAGTATCAATACTTGCTTTCACTTCACTGTTATTGAATTTATAACGAATTATTTTTTCAGTAGGTATATAGAATGAGTTGTCATCGTGGATGTAAATTTTCTTATTATCTGCATAATAAATATATCCAAACAACTCTGCACCTTCCACAAGATATTCAAGACCATTTTTAGATCCTAATTCTTCTAAAGTCACTTTAGAATTGAATGTACCTTTAATTTCATACGAATAACCTTGCTTATTACCTTTAAAACCATAATCCAAATATTCTTTGAGTGTTAGTGTAGTTTTTTTGTCCTCGCTTGTGTCTTCGTTGATTGTTTCATTGTCTATATCTTTGCTCACATAATGATTTTGAAATTCAAACATAATATGTGTCGCTGTCACTTCTTTAGTATGAAGCACTCCATCAAAGGACGGCGTAGCATTTTTTATAACATAACGTTGACCGGCATAATCAATGAAGGATTCATTCTGAAGCAAATTATACACATCTTCATTTTTACTCGTTTTATAAGCGATAAATGAAATTTGACGAGTACTATTACGTTCGTATTCATATTTGAAAGTATCATATGCAAAATCTAGCAATAACTCTGACATGGTTTCGTTAATATCTGTAACTATAATGTCTGTGTTCAACCTTTTCACCTACCTGTAAATAAAAGGGAAGATAAACTGAATATTAACACTGCTAACACTTCCCCATATTTCAAAATCATTATAACCAGGAGCTAATGTGATAATGGATTTATTGGTCAACCTACCACATCGTTGTTTTTCAATATAAGGGTAAGCACCGTCTATTAAAAAACTTTGATTTTTGGCTAATTTTCCTTTGTATTCGAATATATCTCCTGTTGTTTTATTAACTAATCTAAAACCAGTACTAGTGTTCAACCTAATCCATATTTGCAAATCGTGGCGCATACGTGGATTAATTGTGTCACTACTTCCGTTGTATATAGAGAATTTTTGACGTTTATGTGTATAACTTATTTCTCTATCTGGCATTATGCCATTCTCAAATTGCCATTTATCTGATAACAAACTGTATTGATCCGTCTTATATAGAGATTCAGAATACCCTTTATAAACTTGAAAGGTAATTTCAAATGTTCCGAATGTACTGGTTAAATTTTCTATCGCATTAGATTCACAATATACTGCATACTTTTTACCAGGCATATCTGAATGTAATACATAATATGGTTTTCTTTGGTAAAGAATACTTCTTAGTTTAGATTTGACTAAATTGTAATCTTCTATATCTTCACCTATATATGAAAATCTTAATACTAATTTAAAGGGGCCGAAGTTACTCGACCCCATCATTACCCCGTCAGTTCCTTTTATTTCCAAAGAATTAACAATAGTTTCAACATCTTCTTCTTTAGCATCTAAAAACCTCAAACGTGGTATTACTTCATCTAAATAAAAACTCTTCGAATCATCAAATATTCGTACTCGTTTTTTCAATTAAAAACTCCCTCCTAAACTATAGGATTCAAAACCTAATCTTTTAGCTTGTTGTTCGCTAATTTGTTTTTCACTCACACCTGTAGGTTTCTGTTCTAAACGTTGATTACTTGCGACAAGTTGTGTTAATAATTCTACCTGTTTTTGTGTAGCTTCTAACTGTCTAGCCATGAAGTTAATCATTTCATTACTATTACTGTTATTACTAGTAGCAGGTGTACGCATTTGATTAGGTCGTTTATTACGTTTATTTTTACTGTCTATATCTTGTGCAGCTAATGCCAATAATTTCATTGCATCAGAGTTACGACTAGGGTCAGTAGGTATTACCCATTCCGGATAACCACCTTCGGCTAAATTATATAAACCTGATGAATTAATTAATCCGCCAGTGGCATATCCATGACCCTTACCAATAACACCTAACATGCCACCTTTACCGTATCTAGCTTTAGCATATCTCATACCAGCAATTAGGTTATCTAAACCATTCCAAATGTTTCCGTGACCTTTAGCTTTATAAGCGTTGAACGTACCAGGTTTAACTTGTACTAAACCTTTTGCACGACCATCAGCTAATCCGTCAGTACCACCTAAAGCTTTAGGATTGCCACCTGATTCCGTTTGGATCTGTTTAGCCCAAGCATTAACATAAGCTTTAGAAGTAGGTAATCCAGCTATTTTAAGCGCTTTTTTAATATCGCCATTCCATTTACCAGACTTGCCACCGCCACCATCATTAGCTTTTAACCATTTCAATGGATTGATTGGCGTTCCGTTTTTCTGAACCTCAAAGTGTAAGTGTGGTCCTGATGAACGACCAGAGTTACCAGATACACCTAAATAGTCACCTGGTTTTACGTTTTTACTTCCACTGAATGCGTGTTTGCTCATGTGACCGTAGATAACTTTCGTGTTGCCTTTAACAATGTCAACCATGTTACCAAAACCACCGTTCCAACCTTTGCGAGCAGTGGCCTTACCAGCTAGAACTGAATATAGTTTGTCATAAACGTAGTTGATGTCTACACCCATGTGAGGACCTGCAAAAGGATAACCTGGTGCTCTGCCGTTAGGACTGAATGGGAAGTTAATACCTTTTGAAAGGTCTATATAACCTCCGTCACCTTCTGCAGCATCTGCCATCCATGATGTGAATGTATCTATAGCAGCTTTTTTAAGTTTGCCGAACATACCTTTCATCATGTTATAAGGTAGTTCTGCCGCTTTTTTAATTCCAAAACCGTCAAGGTTTAAACCAATACCTTCAAGAACTTTGTCGAGTAATTTACCTGGTTTGTCTATCCAGTCCATTACATCGCCAATTTTATCTTCCATCCATTTCTTACCTTTGGCTGCAGTTTCCAGTGTTTTATTAACCACCGCTTTACCACCGTCTACAACTTTACCAGTAGCAACTTTTGCGCCTGTCTTTAGGCCAGTAGTTACATCGCCAAAGAAGTTATCCCCTTTCTTTTTCTTCTTAGGCTTTTTGTTAGATAAAGTACCATTTGAGAATTTAGGCATACCACTCAACATAGAATGTGTCTGCGCACCATTCATAACAGATGAGCCTTTAGGTAAGAATGCTGTTGTATCTCTGTTTGGTGTAAGTGCCATTTTACCGTTTGGATATTTGATAGCTTCGTGTCTGAAGCCACCAGGACCATTTCCGCGTCCTTTGTCTCCTACAGTAGCAAATGTATCGCGAGCAATCTTACCGTTCTTAACTACATTTGTAGTCGTGTTAGTGTGTTCTGTACCAGTGTGAAGTTTGATAGGGTCAATTTTTGGCATATTAAGTTTTTTACCAACCCAGTTCACACCATCGATAAGTTTGTTTAATCCGCCTTTAACTTTGTCTATCATTCCAGAGAAGAAACCTTTAATATCACCAGTTACCGACTTGATAACGTCACCCATTTTGTTCATGACGCCAGTGATTTTATCTTTCATTCCAGTAACTATATCAACTGTTCCATTCTTGATGTCACGCCACTTTTTAGACATGAAACCGCCGACGGAATTCATTGTGTTACGTGTTCCTTTAGATAAGGAACCCCAAGCACCTTTCACGCCTGACCAAAGTGATTTAGCTTTATTTACTGTTCCAGATTTAATACTATTCCATTTAGAACTCATGAAACTACCAACAGACTTGAATATGTTAGTTGTACCTTTTTTAAGATTGTTCCAAGTATTTCTTACACCAGACCATAATGCCTTAGCCCTTGAAATAACGCCATTTTTCATGTTTGTCCATAATTTCAACGCGAAATTTTTCACTGCGTTGAATATGTTTGTTATACCTTTTCTTAATGCATTAAAAGTGTTACGAACACCGTTCCACAATGATTTAGCTCTCGCTATAACACCGTTTTTGAGCGTTGTCCAAACTTTGATAGCAAAGTTTTTAACAGCGTTGAATATGGCAATAACACCTTTTTTAAGAGCGTTGAACGTATTTCTAACACCTGTCCATAGCAATCTAGCATTCGCTATAATTCTGTTTTTCATTAAAGTCCAAATTCTTATAGCAAAGTTCTTCACTGCATTAAATATAGCTACAACAGAATTTTTTAATCCTGTAAATATTGCTTTAACTAACGTCCAAATTGCACGTGTTATTGCAACCACTCTATTTTTTAAGATTGTCCACGCTGCTATAGCAATCGTTTTAGCACCATTAAACACCGTTGAAACAACAGTTTTTATTGTATTTAAAATAGCTCTAGCTACTGCAACTAAAGTTCGAATGATTGATAGTATTGAGTTCTTAATACCGTTCCATACAGCTATTGCAACAGTTTTTATACCATTCCATATCGCAGTAAGCGCTACTTTCCAAACGTTAAAGTATGCTTTAGCTACTGCTAACCATGTACGAATAATTGTCAATACAGCAGTCTTAATTCCTGTCCACACTGCTATAGCTGTGAATTTAATTCCAGCCCAAATAGCAGATAAAACGTTCCTTAATGCCAAAATTGGATTTTGAATTGCAAATTTAATTGCATTCCATGTCGCAAATGCTGCAGTTTTCAAAATCGTCCATGCAACAATTGCAGATGTTTTTATACCATTCCATATTGCAACTAAATATGGTTTTAAGAATCCAAAAACTGAGATTGCTGTGGCTTTAATTTGATTCCAAGCAGTTATGACAAAATTACGGAATGTTTCGTTGTTTTTCCAAAGATACATAATACCTGCAACCAATGCACCGATAGCAGTTATAACCCAACCTATTGGCCCAGTCATAAATCTAAGAGCTAAACCTAGTCCTCGTGTAGCAACTGCAGCAATTTTTGTAGCGATTGAATATTTACCAGTCATAATAGTTGCTAAAGAAGTGTTTCTAGCATTTAAAATTTGAGCTAAGGCTAAAGCACGTGTTACACCTGTCCAAATAGCCATTGATGTTTTTGTTATATTAACTATGGTGTTATATGCACGAGTTACTAACGAAGCACCACCCATTACAGTTTTATATACGCCCCACATAGGAAGAATTGCTGCTAATGCACCACCAACAGCTGTTAAAACACCTGTCATTAGACCCATTGTATTGTTAGCTGTTGCACCTTTGGCTATAAATCCAGTTATAGCTGTTGTTATACTAAGCACTACGGATCCAACTGGTGCCATACCTCTAACAAGACCAACAAAAATGTTTCCAATGTTTTTGAGTAATTGCCAAACTTTAGGACCATTTGCGTTAAGATAAGCTATGAAGTTTTTAAAACCTTCAGTTCCTTGTAAATTAGCAGCCCAATCTTTAAATGTTTTGGTTACACCTTGCATCCCTACTAGCACATCATGTGAATGACCACTAAATGCTTGGAATAAACTAACAATACCACTAAATACATTCCCGAATATCTGTCCTACAATAGGAAGATTCGTTTTAGTATATTGAATAAATTGGGCTATCCCTTTATCTGTACTTGCACTGTTAGCCCATGCGTTAAATTTATTAGCTAAACTTTCTATACCTTTACCTGTCCAAGTAAATAAAGGGCCAAATTAAGTGAACATATGTGTGATACCATCGCCCACACGCATTGCAGCGTTAAGTAAGTTTTGGAATATCGGTGGACCAATATTATTAATAAGTTTGAATGCGTTGTTAGCATTTTTAGAAGATGTAACCCAGTTACGCATTTCTTTTGATGCTCGGGCTATTTGATTTGTAGTTGTCGTAATGAAGGGAGTTAATCTAGTTAACGCAGTTCTTGCGATATTAATACCATTGGCCATTGTATTAAATATAGCCGCTTGATTAGACTGCACAAGACCTTTCCATTGATTTTGCAAACCGCTTAATGCTGTTTGGTATCTACGAACTTGACTAGTAACTTTTATTTGGCCATCTTCTAACATTTGCAAAGCAGTTGTAGCTTGGCCACTAAATGCCATGATGCCGCCTAACGCAACACCATAAGCACCACCAAGTCCAATCGCACCACCAGCAGCTGCAGTAGCAGCACCACCTATTCCAGCAATAGCACTAACTGCACTACCAGCCACAGGTATTACAGCAGAAATGTTAGAAATTAAAGCACCCATGCCAATACCTCGAACTACATAGCCAACGTTCCTGAAACTATTACCAATTTTATTGATTTTAGCGTTTACTTCTTCCCAACGTTGACCCATTGCAGCAATTGCAGGACCCATACCGAAGAATTTTGTTTGTTCTCTGTGGAATTCACGCATTTCATCAGTTGCTTCGTCAATACGATTTTGCAATACGTTATAAGCTAAAGCATTTTCGTAAACTTCTTTTTCAGCTTTATCAAGTTTGCTAGGGAGTTGTGCAACTTCTCTGTTTAATGATGCATAAGATTTTTCAGCATTAGTTGCTTCTTGCTTCGCAGACTGCATTGCAGTTTTAGCACTAGTCATCGCTTCTTTGTTGGCATCACTAAAGTTTTGCAATTCATTTTTTGCATTTGCTGTTGCTACTTTAGATTCATTTAAATCTTGCTTAGCACTATCTACAGCATTAGATAAACTATTGTATTGAGCTCTAGCTTTAGCTAACTGATTGCCTAACGAAGTTAATTCTTGTTTAGACGCTTTGCCTGATGCATTTAATTGGTCAAATTCTTCCTGTAAACCATCTACAGAAGATTTAGCGTTTTTCATTTTCGCACTTAGTGCTGTGACAGTATTCTGCATTTGTTTTTGTGCATTTTGCGCATTCTTAACATTGGTTTGATGTTCTTTAAGTTCATTATTTAAATTGTCATAACTATCAGCCAATGATTCATAACGACTTTTAGCATTTTGAGCTTGAACTGCTGCTTCTTTCATCTTCTTGTTAGTGTTATCTTGGGCATTTCTTAACTGATCTAGTTTCTACTGTGCTTGTTCGCTTGCACGCCCTTGTTGTGTTAGTTTTTTGTTCAATCCTTCTAATTCAGTTTCGAATTTGTCCACTGACTTTTCAGCCTTATCAAAAGTAGAAAGGTTAGCTTTCATTTGAGCATCAGCAGTTTTTAATTTACGTTGAAGATTAGCCATCCCTCTATCAATATCGGAGGTGTCGATACCTAAACCAATCGTAAAACCTTTAATATCATCCGCCATTTAATCACTCTCCTTTCTTTGCATAATAAAAAAAGAGCCTAACTGGATTGACGTGGGTCTTTCCCAGTAATTGCTCCAATTAGACTCTCGTTGACTTTTACTTTCTTAGTTTTACTTTGTTTGTTATTTTTATCCTGTAAGATTCGTAATAGCTCGAAAATTTCAGTATTATCTATCTCCGTCATTTTCCAACCTGCTTCTAACAAGTCTTGATAAATAACATCGATATTCTTCGCCATTTTTTCATACGTTAAATCTTCATTTTTAAGTGAGCTACTATCTATTTTTTCTTTCCCGTTTCTTCGTTAGCTCCACTTACTTCAGTGATAAGTGTTTCAAAGTATTTATCTCCATCTACACCTTCTTGTAATTCATCTACAGTAAATTGGTTATCATATAAATCTTCAACAACCATTTTTTCAATTTGATCTAATGTTTCTTCAAATTTTTCTGCTTGTTCAATGTCTAAACCTTCAGGGTTTGTGCTTAAAGCACTCATACGCATTGATAAACGTGTACCTTTACGTGCTTGTTTACCTGTAAAGCTACCTGCTTTATAAAATTTCTTTTCTTCACCGTTGATATTTAATACTAATGCTTTTGCCATAATTTATTTACTCCTTTTCATCGGGTTTTATATTCGACCGATTATTTTAGATTTTTATTTTTGTATACAAAAATAGACGACCGGTTAAAGTCGTCTAATGTCTTTATGCTTCAGGTACTGTGTCTGTTACTGTATTGTTTTCAGATTTACCAAAAATAGATTGGAATACAGAGTCTTTACCTTCTGTAGATCCTTTAGGCTCATATGCCATCATAACTGCTAATTCTTCTTCGAAACCGCCAACTTCACGTTCCATGAATTGACCTTCGATTTCATCTGAACCGAATTCTACGCCGTCTTCTTTTGTTTGACCTTCTTTGTTCGGACGTGTGAATACGCCTTTAGATAATCCAAACCATTCCATTGACCCATCTTCCATCGTACGTGGGATAGCAACAGCCGCATAAGTAATACCTGTAGAATTACTAAATCCATATACGTTTTTGTTCTCGCTATGCTCAACTAAACCTAATAAGTCTTTTTGAACGTCAATAGGTAATTTGTGGAATGTTAGTGAAAGTGTTGTTTCTCCAGCAGACTTCGCAATTTCTGCTACTTTGTTTGACCCATAAGCTCTTTCTAATTCTTCACCAAACTCTAATTCCATTTCTTGTACATAGTCCACGTCTTTTATATTTCCAATTTCTACTGAACCATCTGGTTGTTCAGTTAAAACTGCATAGTACATTTTTCCTAATCCTGTCGCAGCATTATATCTACCCATTTATATTTCCTCCTTAAATTTAGGCATAAAAAATAGCCCTCCGTGATTACGAAAGGCTTGCCTATTCAGTTAATTCTTTATCGATATGTCTTAATCCATCTATCGTATATGGATTACCACGATATCTTCGTGCATCCATATAGATTTTAATTTCGTGGTCGTATTGATCAGTACCATCTTGTTGACGAAAACCAATCTGCCACAGTGTTTTTCTTATTTCTTCTTGCAGTAATTTAACAATGTCGTAATTAGGTCCACGTACATCTATTTGATATAAATATTCAGTCGATAAATTTATATCACTCGCATAGGTTGACGGTTGTGGTGCTATCAATGGACTAATGAGTATATAGGGTCCAGAAGTATCGGCAGTTTCATCATAATGATACGCTCGAATTCGACCTGTACAATGTTGAGCAATTGTTGCGTTTTTTAATAAATATTTTTGTAAAGTTTTCAACATATCAAACATTTACAGTTCACCTTCTAACGTTTCTTTTATAATTGATCTATATGGCATTTCTGTTGTGAACATTGTTCTAGCAATCGCACCTTTACCTCGTGGATTAGGTTTTTTAACCGAACCCCATTCGTTTATGTGAATAATGGAATAACGGTTTCGAGCACCTTCCCAATGAACTTTAACCATACGTGTATTGCCATGAATGAAATATGGGTCCGTAACGGTTATTTCACCTATACTTGCACCTGTATCTCTAAAGACTTCAAAATTACTTTTCAATACAGATGTAAAATACTTAGCCCCGTTATTTAAAGCCTTGTCTTGAGCTTTAAGCATCTTAGCTTCCCCATACTTCTCGCCGATTTTACGTAACATTTGATGCGTACCTTCTATTTCTACACTCATTTTGAGTATTCTCCAATAATTTTAATATTCATGTGGTAATCTGTATCATCATCAATTTGTACAATATTGAAATGTTTACCTTTATATCTAGGTAAGTCAATTTCAAAGTACATATCGTCAATGATTTCCTTACCCATTGGATACCATGTCACCATCGTTATACTTGCTTTATTATCTGTCATGTCCAAGTCTTTTTGAGAAGGAGGATAAACATTCGCAAAACATTTATAATAAACTTCGCTCACAGATTCACCTGGCAAGAAATCATCACTTGGTTTTGCGATATAAAAAATAACCGGTGTGCGCATTTCTCCACCAGTTACTACTTGTCTACGTTGTTGTGCCATCTTCTGGCACCTCCATATTGATTATTTGAAATTGGACAATGCTCGATAAAAAATTATCGTGAAATTCTTCTAATTTATCATTGAATACATATCTTGTACGTTCATATACCAATTCACGACCAAGCGAAATATCTTTCATTGAAAAATTACCGCATTTCCGTTTTATATCTTCATACGACATTTCTAAATCACGTTTAATGCGTTCATCTTCCATATCATAAAAAATACGATTACGTGCTTTAAATTCTTCAACATGTTCTGAAGTAATCATTTACATCACTTCTTCTCTTTAATTCGTTCTAAAAAAGGACCGTCAAAACCATTTGCTTTTAAAATTTCTTCAACTTCATCAGCACGTTTGACAGTCATTTCTACTTTTTCGTTCTTTTTTAATTTTTTATCTAATTGCTTATCTTTATAAGCTTTTAGCACTTTATACTCTGCCATTTATAAAACCTCCTTATTATGCTTCTGGTGTAACTGATGCATTATCAGTAGAACCTAAACTTGAAAAGTCTACATCATATACGAATGAAGTTTTATTATCGTCAGGCTCTGCATATAAGAATTGTTTTGCAGTATAAAGATCCATATCTTCTAATGCTAATGTTTGGTCAAATTCACGTACAATAACCTCGCTACCAGCATAGAAGTTGTAACGTGTTTTATCAAATGCTACTGCTTTACCAGCAGGTACAAATTCAGATTGTTCAAATGTTACGTTAAATGGAATTGGGCTTACAAATTGTCCGTTGTGTAATTGCATAAATGCTACACCAGTATAGATGTAATCTGCAGGGTTTAATGCGATAACTACATTATTTAATACACTAGCGCCTTTAGATTTTTTAACGTTACCGTCTTTATCATAGTACTCTTTAGTGGATAAGTTTTTAATAACGCCACCAATTTCAGAAATTGATTTATCTGCATCAGCTAAAGTTAAAGTACCAGCTACTGCTTTATCTGAAACAGCACCGTTTGTACGGTTAATTTCTTTCATTAATCCTACTGGTTGGTCTTTAGCAGCACCTTCACCAACAACTGCAGTTTTTTCAATTGCTACTGCAAAAGCTTCTTTGATTTGCGCGCGTACATAACGGTCAACCCATTGTACACCAGCATCTTTTAAATCTTTAGGAACAACAACAAACGCTGTAGCTTTACCTAATGAAACGTCTTGTTCATAGAAAGTAGCTTCAAGTTGTCCACGGATTTCTCCGAACACTTTACCCCATACAACCTGTCCTTCAGGCACAGAACGAATTACACGTGCTTTTAATCCTGTACGGTTGATGTTGATATGTTGTAATAATGGGTGTTCTGATTCAATATCTTCGAAGATACGGTCAATAACTGTTTCTGGTAATAATTCACCATCTTTCCAGTTTGTATCAGTATTAACATGATCTTCAGAAACTAATGCGTTGTAGAATTTCTTTTCTTCGTTAGTTAAACGATTAACTTTGCGTGCGTTTAACACTGCATTGTCACCTTGTTCATTTTGCATATCCTTACGAATAGCATTAGCTAAATCTTCGCTATATGCATTCATGTATTCTGTATACTTTTCCTTTACTTGTTCATCCGATGCATTCGGACTCATATTTGAAAATTGCTTTAACAATTCTTGTGAGTTTTGGAATTGCTCTCTGTTTTCTAAATCAATTGCCATAGTTTTCATTCTCCTTTTATTGTTTATTTTGTTTGCATATTAAATAATCTTGCAAAACTGTTTTGAGGTGGTTCATTTGGTTCAGGTTTTTTAGGTTCTGAACCTTCACCGTCTTTGTCAGAAACTTTTTTAATTTCTGCCAAGATTTCTTCTAATTTATCCATCACATCTTCAACAGTAATTTCTTCACCTTGTTTTTTAGGTTCTTGTGGCTCACCTGGACCTTCATTTCTATAACGTTTTGACATATTGTTGTCACCTCCTAGTAAGACTGATGTTGTTGCAGCCGCAACACGTGTACTTTCAGTTATATTATCGATTAACCCTAATTCTTCTGCTTCTTTAGCTGTAAACCATGTTTCTTCGTCCATATACTGACGTAGAAGCGCATGATCAATATCAGGATTTTTATCGATGTAACTGTTAAACACAACAGAATTGATTCTTTCTAATGAATCGGCTTGTTTTTTAAATTCATTTGAATCTCCCGTTACATTCGTCCACGCGTTATGAATCATTAGTACTGCATTATTTGGCATATTAACTGTGTCACCAGCCATAGCAATGACTGAAGCAATCGATGCTGCCAAACCATCAATATTTACGGTGATATGGGCGTTTTGACGACGAAGCATATTATATATAGCAACTCCACTAAACACATCACCACCCTGACTGTTTATATTCACGATAATTTCTTTTTCATCGCTCATTTCTTTCAGTTGATCTTTAACTGTTTGTGGGCTAATCGTCATACCTTCGACTGTCATTGAATCAATAAAACCGTAAATATCGATTTCGTTATTACTCATCTATATCACCTCCTTCACTACCTGTTGTTTCTTCATCCACAGTTTGATAGTTTTTAGTGATAATAAATTTCTGCATCTCTTCACTGCCAATGGGTTCATAACCAGTTAGCTCACGAATTTCGTCTCTATTAAAAGAACCACTAGCAATGAGTTTGTCTATCGCTTCACTCACTTCTAATGGTCCTTTTTGGTCTATAGATATAGCTTTAATTCGTTTACCTTCTTTATAACCTCGTTCGCTAAACAACTTAGCGTTCAATTCATCAGTGATTTTTTCAATAATAGGTTTGATACAGAACTTCATGTAATTATCAGTCATCGCTTCAATATCGGCTGTTTCTCCGTTTATCAAACCTACTGGTATTGCTAAATTTCTAGCGACGTAACTTAACAGTTGGTTAGGTACTTTAGCTAAATCATCAATCTGTGATGAGGCTTTCGTACCATTACTATTAGAATGTTCCTTGTATGAATATCCTTTTTGCATTGGTACAACTGCTACATCATTTTTACTAAATGCTTCATATGCTTTGTTAATAAATCTCTGCATACTTTCATTTGATGCTTCGTTTAACGCTAGCGAAGCGTCCATTTCTACTGTCCCTCTTATTTGATTACTCATCATATTATAAGTAAGAACACGACCAAAAATATCACCGTAATCTTTAAATAATCCCATCAACATATTGGTAATAGATTCATTGTTGTATTCTAAATAAATAACTTCACTCATTTTAAAGTTTCTTTCAAATTCAAACTCACCTAACATAACATTTTTAAAAATATCATCATATAAAGCATATTCTTCACGAACAAAATCATCGGCAATTATTAAATCTTTAGAATCGGTAACTACAATTAATACTTCATTATCATAAATTAACTTTCGAATAACTTTTTGCCAAAATGTAGCTGCACTTTCATCAGTATTTGGTCTAACATTCAATTTATAATGTGTTGTAGAAGAATTATCTTTAGTTTCACCATCTATAATTTCAAACTTTGTTTGACTTATTGTCCTAGCAATGTGATTGATACATGTGTCTAACGCCCAACGTTTTATGTAGGCTTTGTTGGAAGTTTCTCTAACAAGTTCTAAATCATATGAAAATTCAATTGCAGAATTTCTTCCCATTATTTTGTCAAATATACTCAAATTCTCACCTCCTAGAAATCGATATCAGCCATTATGAAGTGTTCTTCATCTTTTAAATATGTGTCCGCTATCCACAAAGCATGTATAAAGGCTTGAAATCCATCAGTTTTACGTCTGACTTCATCTTTTTTCTCGTAAATTTTATTACCATCTTTTTTTACAGTTACTTGAACGTTGTTTGTATACCACCGCATTAATGGATTGTCTCCGTATACAACTTTATGTTGGCTAAACAACGTTTCAACACGCGGCGCTAAGATAGACTGGATGGATTTCGGATTTCTAACATATATAAATTGGAAGCCTTCTTTTTCAAGTTGTTGTTTTACAATATCTAATCTATACATATCTGCACATATTACAGTCAGATTGTATTTTTCTCTCATTTCTTTAAACCAATCTACAATGTGATGGATATCAATAACTGGCTCATCAAGAATTGTTAATAATCCTTTTTCTTCCCATTCATGTATTGGAGCTTTCAATCTTACATTTTCTAAAAATCCTTTTCTTACAAATGAATGTGATTTCCAAATGTACTCGTCACCTTCTTTAAACAACAGACCGACACTCGCAAAATCTCGAATATCCGCAAAATCTAAACCACCAACACAAGTGTGGTTATCTAATGGAGGTATTCGTTTATTTGTCGCTAATATATCTTCCCATTGAGCAATAGAAAGGGATAAATCAACCTCAGGTAAATTCATTCTTTTAGTCATAAATTCAGGTCTGTTTGAAGGATTGTTTGGTAGTTGTTTATATTGAATTAGCACTTTTCTGAAAAGACCTTTAGCATATTCAGTACGTGGTTCACAAAACATCGGATTAGCTTTCTCCCACATTTCTTTGTCATCTACTTCTTTGGGGTCATCTAATCTGCAAATGAATGGAAACATAGGATCATCTAATTCTTCACCTTTTAAAATTTCCATTGAACGTTCTTTCATCTTGTCGATAAAGCCATCTCGAACGAATCCATCTGTACTGATAAAAAACTCTCTTGGATGTTTAACTTTACCTAAACCAGAACTAAACACGTTTACCGTATCCCAATTTTCATACGCTGCAACCTCATCGTATATAACACAACCATCACGTAGTCCATCCTTTGTACTTGCGTTTGATGTACGATATTTGATATACGAACCTGTATCGTATGCAGTGATGTGTGCTTTACGATTATCAAAAATATCATCTAATTCATTCTCTTTAATACAGTTGAATATTTCTTCGAATGATGTTTTAGCTTGTTCTTCTGATGTTGCAACAACAGAAATATTATAGTGGTTAATTCCATGTAAACCGCTAATGAAATAATGGCTAAGTCCACTGATTAAACCATTTTTACCAGCACCTCTTGCCATCATGATGAAAAATTGCTCGTAAAAAAGCGCGTCATCTTCTTTGTATTTTAAGAAAATAAACGCTATTAGGAATTTTTGGAAACTATTCAATTTGAAATAATACTTTTCGATAAAACTAATACAGTTTTTTATATGTGTTTCATCAAAGTAAATGTCATCTCTATTAAATACGTGTTTTTCGAGATGTTCGACCAACATTCTTCGTTCTTTATTAAATTTTATATAACCTTTTCGCCACTGTTCGATGTATTGTTTTACTTCATCCACTATCTTCATAATAAATCACTCGACGTTCTTCTTTTTTTATTATCTTCTTCCTTGTTTTCTTTAGGTAGTAAATCGGATAACTGTTTAATTACTCTTTGGTAAGATTGATCTCTCGTCGTATACAATCTAGCAACGGGGCGTTCTCTTTCATATGGTGGAGCTTTATCCGTTTGTTGGAACATCGCGTATTCACCGTTTTCTTGTATATCATTCCACATATAATCGAGCATTATCCTTAATCTTGCAGCTTGAATTATCAATCCTTCTGCGACTTTTAACTTATCTTCAGGAATATCTTTGTATATTTCGAGCAATCGCTTGCGTTCTTTAATTACTTGCTTATCATTGTCGCTTACTTTCATGTTTTCACCTCATTTCACGCCAATATACCCTAAGGGGGTTATGTAATGTTTTATTTTTACGGTTAAGCAATCGGGACCTTCTTCGCCGTTTCTTCCTCACGTGGACAAAACCAATTTGTTTCCACCCGGGGAGGACAATTGTTTAGGTTTTTGTATTCACGAAAAACACAATTACCATTTTTCATCTCCATCCCATTTATTAGGCTTGCGATTCCATCGATTATAACTTCGATTGTGTTTACGGTTATGACAAGATACACACAATGTAACCAAATTGTCCATGTCATATGCTAAATTTGGATGTGTATCCAACTCTTTTATATGGTCAACATCTAATGATTTATGTTTGCTCTTATCAATAGTTGTCACTTTACCTTGTTCCTTACAATGTTGGCATTCATAGTTATCTCTTTTTAATACTTGTAGCCTTGTATCACGACATGCTTTAGATTTGTAGAAACGCATTGTCTCCTTATCAACAACACGATCACTTGCTGGTTTATTATCATGTCTTGCATACCAATCATGTATGACTTCTTCAACCTCATGTGCATCGTGTCTGTCTGTTTCGTACAAACGTTTAAGACAAGTATTTATATCTACATCCATCTTGATGTACTTCGCTTCTATAGATAATGTCTTAAGTCTATTAAGTATTACTTTAGATAAGAATGTCGTAATGATGTACATAGTTCCTTTATCATTCCACTTGGCATAATCAATCATGCTATCTCTTATGGTAAGAAGTAACTCGTGTGCATTGTCATTGTATTGTTGGTATTCACTATTAGTGATAGTCTTTGCTAAAGCATCATAGTCATACACAATATCTTCATTAGTTAATTGTTCATTAACGTATGTTGTCTTACCACTCATGGGTGAGCCATACACAATAACAAGTTTCACATTACTTACCTCCATATAAAGAAAGACACACCACTTAGTGATGTGCCTACTTATAATATAGTATTGTTATTTATAATAAGTCACTGGAACTTATCGTATATCGATATTATATACCACACCTATGTACAGTACATAATAGTGTACGATGTGTACGATTCGTACGATGTGTCTGGTTATTGTTGGTTCATGTATACTTCGGTGATAGCATCTATCCTATTGTATAAGTTATCCTTACTTATCTGCATCAGTACCATGATTCTATTCTTACTCTCTCCCTGCTTAAGTAGTTGGAGTATGTGATAGTTCTTATCATTAGTAATCATATGCTCATGCCCATCAATGAATGCTACCTTCTCTATAAGCTCCTGTGTCTTACGTCTATCATTATCATTACGTATAACTCTAACCAACACCTTATCGCCTGTCTGTCCTTGCCCTTTAGGCATAGCTGCTTCTATACCATACTGTCCTGTTGATGTACTATCATACTCATATACTTGTGAGTCAATTAATCTTTTCATCCAATGATAATCTGTTATGATCTGTTTTACTTCAGTTGGTGTAAACATCTTATACCTCCAGTTACTTCATACGTTTATTTGACTCGCCTTTAATCTTGCGTATATTTTTATCATCCAACTCTCTCTTAGGCAGGTCCTTTTCAAATATTGTGTATAGCAGATAACCTACTTCATACTCTAACGCTTTTATCTTTGCGTCTTTGATGGCATTGTATATAAGCGTGAGTATCGCAATACTACCTAACACGATTGTTGTTATTATCCACATGTTATTCACACTCCATAAATCGCTTAAAGAATTCATTTTTACTTATAGCATCCCATGATGTTGGTCCATAAATATTTTCATCGTTTCCAAAGTTGTTCCACTTATAGAATATTGTACCTGGATCTACTGGCACTGACTTTTCACTTGAGTTAAAGTGATTCATTAACAAATACTCTGTGCCATCTATACGTGTAAGTAATGGTTCTGAACGTCCAATGAATTCACAAACTTCTTCAAAATTTTCTCTACCTTTAAACTCAATGTATTCAATTTCATCTGGTCTTTTAATTGCTTTTTTAATCATATTACTTCTCCTCCTCATAATCTTTAGGTACCATATCTTTCGCTTGCATACGGCAAATGATTTCGTATGTGATCTCTTTACTTAGTTCATATAGCGCCAACGTTAATAATAGTTTGAGTATTTGTTTCATTGGTTGTCCTCCTTATGTTTAACTTTCTCTTTCGCATCTTCTTTATTCTCTGCATCCACTACAACAAATTCTTCATTCTCCTTAGCTCTGGTTGCATCCAAGAACACTTCACCTGTTGTGTGGTGTGTTTTGCGTACTAGAAATTGCATGTCGTCACTCCTTGCCTAATATTATTCGTACACGTTCAACGATGTCTTTAGTATCCTGTTGATCCGTATCCGCCTCTTTCTGATTCTTGCTCAAAACTTTCCACCTCTGTTATTTCTGGTAATGCTACACGCTGTACAACTAACTGTGCTAGTTTCTTACCTTTGTCTACTGAAATTGGTCGCTTGCCAATATTATCCACAATAATACCTATACTCTTATGATATGAATTATCTATTGTGCCTAACTGTACTCTTAACTTAGTTTTAGCAGTCACACCACTTCTAGGTCTAACCTGCGCTTCATACCCTTCGTCTAAATGAATTGCAATACCTGTATCGATAATTGCAGTTTCACCCGGATCTAGTGACTTAGCTTCACATGTGAATAAATCTAATCCACTATCACTAGCGTTTGCTCTATATGGTTTGATTGCATCTTCATGATTACGTTTGAATATTAGTTTTTTCATCCTACTTAACCCCCAATTGATCTAACTTACTTCGATATTCTCTATACATCAAACTGCCTTGATGCAGTGTTAATTTATAATCTATGAGCTTTCTAAACTGTTTCAGCAATGCTAGTTGTTCTGCATTTTGTCGTTCCAACCGTTTATTATTCGCACGTAAGACGATTAAATCATCTACACAGTGCTGATATGCTTGTTTGTATTGGTCGCATTGCTTTTTCACTTTCTTCAACCTTGCATCCATAACGCTGACATGAAATTTCGTTTCCGAATTCATAATTAACACTCCTTATTGATTAGGTAATCCATAGCTCATACATTCGTTGTACAATTCATCTTCTGCAATCGCCTTTTTAAGCTCGTCTATAACAATACTTATTTCGTTATGGCTCATGCTTTTTATTTCTATTTCTGTGTAATCTTCTGCACCGTATTGTTCTTGTAATGATTGGACATACTTCACTTGTTTATCTGTAGCCACCGCCATCACTCCTCTAGTAAATGTGGGTGTTGAAATTGATTACCAATAATTTCATATACTTCTGAATCATCTATACTGCAATGGTCATATCCACCACTGAAAAAGTCAGTTAGTACAAAGCTACCGTCTAACCACTCAATTAAGAAAACATCTCCATAAGAATCTCTTGCAATATCTTTTTCATATATTTCCGTTCCATGTGCGTCTTTAAGCCCTGTGGATTGGAGAAGCTCCCATTTCACTCCTAAATCATCTTCTAAATATGGTGGGTCTATGTCGTTTTCATTATCATCCCAAGCTTGTAAATACCAAAGTGAGCCATCATCATCAAATCCTATTGTTCTAATACTTAACCATTCTTTTTCTTCTTTATCCCACGCTCTAAACTTAATCATCTACTCCACCAGCCCTTTCAATTCATTTAATACTTTCCTGTTATGTGCTTTATCCTCTGGCAACACTGCCATGACAATGCTACGTGGATTAATCGAGTATAAGAATCCTTTAACTCCACAATCTCTTAGTAGCTTTGCCATTTCGACAGTATTTCTGCCTTTAGTATCAATTTTGTATTTAACTTTGATAGTTTCTGATAGGACCATGTGCTTAATCACCTACTAACTCAATATCACCAAACAACCAGTTCGGTATCCCTTTTGTTTGTTTAATGGGTTCATATTTCTCCTCCACAAACTTTATGTTCAATTCCTTTTCCGTATCTTCGTTATAAGGGAGTAGGTTCAAACTTGAGAATCCCATAAAATCATTTACATCATTCTGTATGAAAAAAGCTCCTGTTGCTTCTCTAGTTAATACATCACATTGAACAACGTTTCCATTCATACCTCTAATTAACATATTAAATAATAGAAACGGTATTGCTCTATCTGACAATTCTTCTGCAGTATAGTAATAATCTCTAGGCTCGTAATCAAATGGAGAATGTTGCATTCTGTCATAATTCCAGCGCTCGATAAGGATGCCTCCTGTACCTGCTGCCGGTTCATAATATGTGTTTCCTTCACTTCCAACTATGTGAGTCAATAATTTACTGACCGATTGAGGCGTGAAATCTTGTTTTTGGTTTTTTCTATCTGCATGTTCATCTTGGAAGTAATCGTGAAACCAGTCATAAGTTACATCTTTATCAAATGCATTCAAGAAATCCATGAAATACTTATCGCGTTCTGGTTTGTCCATGTACAATATTTCCATTAATCTGTCTGGTGCTTTATAACTCTCTTTTATTCCTAATATGTTGTTAATCTTAGTTAATATTTCTGCCATCTACTTCACATCCCAATTTTCAAACGCACGCTCGATATACCATTTAGCTTTAGCCACATCTTCTTTACCATTCTTGTGTGGTGATCGTGCAAGATACTTAATAGCATTACCAATGTGATAAGCTACGTTAGGATTGTAGTGTTTCGTTACCTGCTCTATGAAATCTATAACTTCTATATCACCATAGTTATAATGTGAAGGACTGTTAACTGTGTCCTCTGCATACTCTGGCACTGAATTCCACTCTGTTATTGTGAAATCACAATTATCGTTGATACCTCTATACACGCCATTATCTATTTTTATTTCAGCATACTTACCATTATCGGCTATTTCAGAAATTTCACCTGTCATATCATCATCTAGCATTTTGACTTTGTAACCGACTTTTAAATCTTTAATTTTAAATAATCCTACATTTTCATCTTTACGCTTACGTTGTTGTAGGTCGTTGGATTGGTTTATTCTTTTTCTGAGTTCATCAATACCTTTTTCCTTTGCTTCCTCTAAAAGTTTTTTATCAACAGTAAATCCACTTAAACCTTCAGAGTCACTCATGCTCTCCGTCTTATCTTCTATCTGCTTACTCCACAACTCAAAGTCGTTGAAGTCTGTGATTTCATATCTGTGTTTAGGTAGCGATTCGATAATCGCATAGTTTCCTTTATCGTCAATCTCAACCACTCTACCTATCACACGCATACCACTGCTATACTTACCTGCACCTAAGTCATTCACAACAACGTAGTTACCTATTTTTAAATCACTGATTTTCATCTAATGCACCGCCTTAGGAAAAATACTTGTATTCATTAAATACTGGCACCACTTACCTCTGTCATGGTTTTGTGGTGTTCCATCGTATAACCAAGGACGTTCTTCCTTATGCTTTTCTTCTCTGTAATTAATCTTCGCTTGTGTGTTATCTGCTTCATACTGTTTGGCATAGTTGATATAAACTAAATCTTTAGGGTCAATACCTTTAGGTACCTGGCATGCTTCTGCTAACGACCAGCCTTTCAACAGTCGACCTCTTAATAAACTATCTGATATATCCAACTTCTCTGCTAGTTCGTAGTTATCACCTTTGATTTCATATATTGCATCGTGTACTCTAATTGTTTTAACCATCTCAATAACCCCTATCTATAATTTTTACGTCGTCAAACTCTAATGGTTTTGCGTCCATGTAATCTTCTTTATTCGTCCACATCTGATTGTGTATCTTATCAGCGGCAGTATTATCATCGTCATCGTGATTAACATACACTCGCTTCTCAACGTAGACTTTATATCGAATTGTTGCTGTTTCTTCATTCATTTAGATCACTTCGCTTTCTTGCGTTCTCGTCTAGCTTTAATTAAATCTTCGTAAGTTATCCATTGCTTACCTGTGTATTTAGGAGCTTTACATATCCACGTTAGCTTCACATCTTGATATTTGTATCGGAATATCTTCGCTTTCAATTTAGCTGTTTCTGTGGCCATTCCTTTAACGTCTATGACCTCGATTAATTTGCCATCATTCCATAATGCAAAATCTGCAATATATTCTGATTTACGTTGCTTACCAAACTTAGGTATCAACTCGTATCTTGGTTGTGTTTCAATATAGTCGTAACCGTCTACATGCAATCGACTTTCTAAATATTGATAATATTCACACTCTACTGTGCTATCGAATACAATCCCTTTGTACTCAACCTTCTTAGCGTTGTATTTGCTCATTCCGTCACTCCTACAAGTCGAATATATTTATTTGTGATCCAAGTTCTTGTTCGTAATACAAATTGTGTACTGATTTGAAATGCATTAATTCATCGTCTGTCATTTCTTTGGTTGGTCCTGCAAAGTAAGCACCAGTGAAATTGCCTACTTCATTCAGTCCGTTTTCTAGTGGTACAACCGAAATCACTTTTTCGTCATTATCTCTATATAAAAAATATTGTTGCATCATTTTATATTCACACCTCTATATTCTTTGAAAATCATTTGCTTGTTTTCGTCATAGTCGTCAAAGGGCGTTAGACGTCCATTTTCAAGCAATCTCTTAACTGCGTAGCCTAATTCCAATAAACACGTTTGAACGTCTGTATCACCTTTGTATGTCGTTCTGAATAGATATCCAAGTAATTGTTGGAACTCTGCTATTTTCATCCGTAAAACCTCTGTGATTTTTTATAAAATTCTAATCCGACCGTTCCTGTTTCACCGTCTTTATTTTTAGCGATGATAAACTCTATATCAGACTTGCCTGTTTCATTATCTACTAGATCTTTATCGTAATAATCATCACGATATAGCAGGAAAATCATATTAGCGTCTTGTTCAATGCCACCAGCTTCTCTTAAATCACTCATCATTGGTCGCTTATCCTGTCTTGATTCAACACCACGACTTAATTGCGATAGCGCTATAATTACGCTACCTGTTTCTTTAGCAATGATTTTCAAGTCACGTGATATTTTTTCTACTTCTAGTCGTCTATCACGTTGTGGTATATCTGGTTGCATCAATGTAAGGTAGTCGATGAATATTACATGTGGTAAATCTGATTGAGCCGTTGCTCTTTCTCTCACATCTTGTGGTGTAATCTGTGCTGTATCTTCTATGCGCAAGTTGTTGTGTTTCTTGATTTTGTCTATCGCAGTCATGATGTCGCTTGTTTCTTTATCGCTTATACCATCAGCTTGTTTAACTTTGTGCAACGGAATGTTCGTTATACTCGATACCAAACGCTCAACAATGTTATTACCACCAGTTTCCAAACTAAAGAATGTAGTAGGATAACCTTTTAAGACAATGTTCCACATGATATTTAACGCTAAAGATGTCTTTCCAGTACTTGGGCGTCCAGCTAACACATTCAGTTGCCCGGCTTCAAACCCCATAATTCTGTTATCTACCGAATTAATACCAGTCTTGATAAACTGTTTTGGCTTGTCGCTTAGTATGTTGTCCATGACCTCCACCAAGTAATTATCAGTAGGATTGTCTTTATCAATTGTCATGTTGTCTAATTCTTGTAACTGTTCTATCAGATACTTAAAGTTAGTACGGTTAGGCCTCAATTGATATTCAGATGTCTGTTGTGCAGCTTCTCTTATCACATAATTTTCTAGCAAGTTCATTTGATCCTGCATAAAGAAAACTTTAGATGTGCCGTCCGAATTGTATAAATCACCTAATCGTTGTGTGGATATAAAATTCTTATCTTCACGACTTTTGTAATAAATTTGGTTTACATCAACTTTCCCGTTGTTCATTACATATTTGATAAACTCTTGAATTTTTTGATCTGTGAACATTTGTGGTTTAAGTTTCAACTTGCCTAGTAAGTCTGGATTACGCATAAGATTGGAAACAATGGCTTCTTCGGTGCTTAATACATTTATATTAGTCATCTTCATTCATCCATTCTTGTTTCATTTGTTGCCATTTATTTTTTAATGCTTCACGATTTTTGGCATATTCAGCATCATGTTTCATTCTGTACTCGTGAGTTTCTTCTTCTGGTATTACGATGTCATTTGACTGTTTAGGTTTACTGTCCATAATTTCTGAAACAGTAGGTTTAAATTTATGTTCACGTATATATTTTTTAGTCTTGTGTAATGATCTATCGTAATCACCATACTTAGTAAGTTGTTCAACCCACAATCTAGCTTTCAAATCGTCTTTAGCAAAATTCATGTTGTAAGCAGAATCAACTAAACTCATGATTGTTGCAGCTTCTTTTTTATTCATAGTCATTTAGTTAATCCTCCCCGTTGATAAGTTGATTAAAGAAACTATCTCCATCGCTCTTATTAGTAATTGTTGTTGTTTGATTTAGATAACTTTCGAACTTTGTACCAAATAATGTTTCTGGTCTTAGATATCTGTCCATTTTGTTATCGCCTTTCCACTCTTTAACCATGTTGTCTATAACATTTATGAAATCATCTTCGGTAAATCCTTCGTTAAATCTAGCTTTTATTAACGTTTGAGTTTTACCAGTTGTATGTTTGTATTTTTTATCAGCCTTATTATTAAGATGTTCGATTATTTTTTTGTAAGGAAGGGAAGGTGTTTTATCTCTTTCTTCTTCTATTTCTTCTTCTATTTCTAATTCTTCTTCTGTTGCGTGACTGTCACGTGACTTCACGTGACCATCTGTTAATAGTCGTTCTTTTTCTCGTTGCCTTTGTTTACGCAATCTATTTTGTTCACGAATCTTATCTAAACCTTCAATGTTCTGGTGTTTTTCCCAATTAGATATTTTGATTACGCCTTGAACAATCTCTGTCATTCCTAATTTTTCAAATGTTTGTAATGCTAGTCTGATTGAATTAAGTGGTCTATTAAATTCATTCGCTAGCATTTCTTCGTTGTAAGGTAAGTTTTCCGATAACATGATGTAACCTTGTTCGTTGTACTTGCCAGCTAAAGTTAATAACTTAACCCAAATTGTTATGATTGTATCTCTTTCAGGCAAAGCTTCTATATACTTAATTTTGCTATCATCGAACATTCCAACTTTCAACTTAATCCATGACACTTCAGTCATTCACTTTTACTCCTTTCAGCATCTTATTCAGTTTCTCGTCCACTTCCACCCAAGAGTTTTCTAAATGATGTAACTTATTAAAGCTATCCATTCCCATGTTGTGTTGTTGATTGTGGTGGAATCTACATAGTGCTAATACTTTGTTTCCGTAATGATCTATCTTGTTTCTGTTGCGTCCTCTACCTACTGCTTGATAATGTGCTAAATCGGCATTCTTAGCCCCACAGACGACACATATTCTGTTTATGGTAGATTTATATATAAAATACTTATCGTTGCTCATAAGGTCGCTAGTGGCTTTGTGGATAGGTATATTATTTGTGAATATAAAATCAAGTATCAACTCGATTAATTCACTGGCTTGTCGTCTACTGCAGTTACTTAATGAAATAGGTTCATAGCCGTGCAAGAACTCTAGTTGTTTTTGGAACATATACCTTAAATAATCCATTGGTTGTCCATAGTGATTGAATATATCTCTTATCATTGCGAACACTTTTCGACGTTGTTTATCAGTTATCTTGTAAGGATCACTTACGATTACGTCGCATTCTACTTCTAATCCATTATCTAACAGTAAGTAGTCTTTATTTTCTAAAGTTAATCCAGTGATGACAGCAGTTATTGTGCCATCATCTTGCTGGATGTACGATTTAATTTGAGCCATTTAATCAGTCCTTTTAGAACGGTAACGAATCTTCAGAAATATCTGCACCACCATTAGCAAATGGATTATCTTTAGCTTGTGCTTGCTGTGGTTTATTACCTTGCTGTTTGCGTTCTACAAAAGTTACTTGATTAACTGCAATATCAGTAGTGAAAACTCTATTACCTTCTTTGTTTTCATAACTTCCAGTTTGTACTGAACCAGTAATGCCTATTTTCTGACCTTTACTAAAGTTGTTAGCGATGATTTCTGCTGTTTTGCCAAATGCTACGCAAGTTAGAAAATCTGTTTCGTATTCTCCTGTTTGCTTGTTCTTAAACGCTCGTTGTATTGCTACTCTGAAATTAACTACATTATTGTTTTGTCCTTTTAATTCTGGGTCTGCTACTAAGTTTCCTACTCCGTTGAATTGGTTCATTGTTCATCATCCTTATCTAATTGTTTTAGTCCTGCATCTAGTTTCGCGTGTGCTTGTGCTATTTCTTTTTGTGATACTTTGTTCATGTCCGATATACCTAACCATCGCATTGTTTTGTCTAATGTTGCGTCACGGCCTTTTTCTTGCGAGATACTAACAAATTGATTAATCTTATCTTCTAATTCTGTTCTGTCATTATCACTAGCATCTGGTGCATCCTCACCCAAATATAAATAGTTTCCTAGACCAAATTGAGCTGCACATTTTACCATTACTCTTTTCATACTTTTGTTTATGTCGAAAGTTGTAGCTGATCCTTTAGGAATTGCTTGGTTTTTGTAATTTAATACTGGTAACCACTCTCTTTTGGTAACGCCAAATAATGTGATTTCCACACAAACCATATAACCTTCATCTGTCTTTAAATAAGGCACGAAAATGTCGTCACGTTCACTGTCTGTATAAGGAAATTCTATGAATCTGTGTTGAAAATTTTCATCTAATTTAGTTAATTCTTGTTGAACATATGCCCAAGATAAATAGTTGAGACCATTTTTTTGTTCAACGTGTTCGTTTACGTTACGTGAATTAAGTTCGTTAAATTTTTCGATAAAGCTAGTCATCTTGTACCTCCTCGTATTCCGTTGTTTCTATGACCGTCTTTTTTATAGCTATGTGATGGTCCATATTAATTTTTGCTTCTTCCATTCCATCGAATTCTCTAGCTCTACTTATGTTAGTGGAATAATTTGTATCTGGATTAGCATCACTAGGTTTGTTCGTTATATAAATTGGTATTTCTCTGTGCCGAATGATATAAGTTACCGTTTCCTTCGCCATTTGACGAAACACCTCAATTCCGTGTATATTTAAGTTGTATATTTTGTAAATCGTTTGACTGTTAGCAATTGCCGTTGCTTTCAGTCTTTTTTAATGCATCGAAAAACTTATCCCAGAACCAATACAATCCGAAACCTGCCATTACTGCTAACAACATACCAATGAAGAAATCGTTTGTTGCTAAGCCTATCGCTATTGTTGAGAATGGCATTGATAGAAATGTTAATAGTGTTCTCATGTAATCACTCCTTTCCTTTTAATATTTCTTCCGGTATTTTGTGGTACGGGAATTTTTCTTGGAACATTTTAACTGGCACTCTGCCTGAAATAGTAAAGTATCCTTGTTGTTCCATTTCTTCGTTCATGCGCTTGATATATTTGCATGCGGTAGAGGCAGAGACCTCCAATACATTTGCTACTTCTTTTGAAGTTAGTACGTTTTTAATCATTACGATCACTCCTTTCGTTTTTAGGTTGTGCTATACTATTTTTATCGCTACTGCGATAGTGGGTGGTGATACTTATGTCCAAAGATCATGTGACTATTGAGACATCTTGCCCTAATTGTGGTAAACGTATGAAAATTTCTACTAAGAAAAAACATAACCGTTGTTCAAGATGTAAACTCGATTTCACTCTGAAAAAGTAGTATTAAAAGGGAACCCTTCTTCAATTAATGAATTTATTGTCGATTCAGCTTCTTCTAATTCACGAATCGCTTTTTTAATTTTTAATTGTTTTATCTCAAGGTCTTTCTCATTAATAATTAAATGATGTACTACTTTGTTTCTTGTTTTATCAAGCACCTTTTTAGTAACTATTGCAGTAGTTGCTATTAAGAGTGCTTTTTTAATTGATTTGTTCATTCCGTTTTCTCCTATATTTCTATTTTTTTTATTTATCACTCTACGAACTTAGTAAAAAATACTCTCAATCTATTTCTTACAATACTGCGATGCTGCTTTTAAAAGACGACGAGCAGAATTAGTAGCATTTTTAGCATCACTTGGTATAACAAATGAATTGTCTTTTAGATAATTCTTAGGTCGATTAAGCAATTGTTCTATTACTGTTACAGCAGTGTATAGGATGATTGCTTTTTTGATTGGTTGTAATTTGTTCATTCCGTTTCCTCCTATTGTTCGATTTGTGATGTGGTCCTCTTTAAGGGTGTCCACATTATGGACAGCCTTTTATTTCTACACACAATATGTGTAATAATTGAGGTGGCAAGTAACCACCCCATGTGGTATAATTAGATAAACAAGAGTTTCTTGTCTAATTTGTAATCTTTTTTACGATTTTTGTTGTAGATGTCTGTCAGTACAAATGGCAGGCATTCTTTTTTTGAATTAAAATTTGGACGTTGCTTATTAACATCTGCCATTAAGTTGTCGAAACCTTTTTGTTGTAATCTCTTCAGTAAGTTATCCTTTTTTAGAACGTCGTAGTAAGTTGCTAGAAACTTAGCAAAACCTTCCATAATGTATCCTTGAAAGAATGTTCTTTCTACACCGAATGAGTCTTTAATGAAAGTTAGTGTTTCAGTCAAACCACGACTACCATATTTGTTGTACACACGTTCTAGTGAACGATAAGCAGTTATATAATTTTGTGTTGGATTGTTATTGTCGTAATCGATGTCTAAACCAGCTTCTAATACACTGAACAAAATTAGTTCTGCATTTTCATCCCCTTGTTTCAAACTTGCTTTTGCCATTGAGTTTGGAGATTTAGTAGGTCTAGTGTTGATGTTTTTATAAAGTTTAGCTTCTTCTGTAACAGTTAATCCTTCGTGAACCTTAGCAGGTACTGTTCCAATTCCTAGTTCTTTTAATGCTTGTACTCTATGTTGACCATCAATGATGTAGTAGTAGCCGTTATCTCGTCTATTAACTACGATTGAGTCAATTGAAGCCTCGTCAAAGTTATTCACAATACGCTTGACTTGCACCTCTTTTACTGGCGACTGATAACTCATATCTGTTTGTAATTCGTTTACGTTTAAATTTCTTAATTTCATAATTAATATCCTCCTACTTTTATAAAGTGATTTATTTTTTCTTGTGCTTGTTTTAATGATTTGTAATTTAAAGTTGATAAGACTTTATCGAAAACTTCGAAATCATCTATTTCTCTATCGTGTATATCGATAATTTCTTCTAATGCACTTACTAATGCGTTTGCCGAAGTTTCATATTGCATCATGCGTCTAACTTCAGGCTCTACTGCTCTTGAGTCTCTATTGATTTGTTCTCTTGCGTCGATAGGTTTATCTTGTTCTGCCTCTTGTTTTTCAACCACTGGCTCCTCCTTATGACGTTGTGATTCGTAGAATTTAACTTTTTGTTCGAGTTCCTTTTTCTCTCGACTCAATTTCTTTGCTTGTTCCTTCGCTGTTTCGTAATCGTCAGGTTCCATGTATCGTTCGACTACTTCTGGTTCCTTGTTTTCCTCATCTTCTAGTTGTTTACGTGCGATTGATTCCGAATGTTGCGCTTGTTCTAATTGCGATTCGAGTTCTGATTTTTCTTCTTCACGTTGTTTTAGTTGTTTTTTTAACTCCTGAATTTCTCTTTGGGACATTTCAGTAACTTTTTTATTTTCTCCGCTTTTTGTTTCATAGACTTTGTCATGTTCCTTTTCGTCTAACGTTGCTAATTCGTAAAGTACACTGGTTCCTAAATGTCCCAGCGATGGGTCATTTAGTTTTGGATTATCAGCTATTTTCATAAATCTATTTGCAGAGCTTTTACTCAAACCAATTTTTTCAACCCAATTTCTGAATTCTCCATGTACTAAGTCATTCTCTTTTACATGCTTTAATCTTCTCCCAATCTCGAATATCGATTGACCCGCAATGTTTTGATAACTTTTAATTTCAGTTTCAATAGTTGTTAAGTCATCGCTTAGTTGTAATTCATTCAATTAATTTACCTCCTTGTTTTTATTTTGTTCTCTATCGAGAACATTGTGTGTAAAAAAAATATCTAAATTATTAGTTTCGTAACCTAATATTTTAGCCATTTTTATAAACTCATTTGCACCGATATCTACAAATCCGTTTTCTCTTTTGGCATAAGGTGTTCTTGTTTTCCACCCCATTTTGTGAGCCATCTCATCTTGCGTAATTCCACAAGCAATTCTTTCGGCTCTCAATCGCTTGAGATTCAGTATCATGTTGTCACCTCCAATCGTTCTCGTTTGAGAACTGTATATAACTTAACACGCTTCGTTCTCGTTAGTCAACACTTTTGTTTTTTTTTTACTCAAAAAAGTTTTTTCTTCCTATATATTGTATTCTTTTGGGAACGATGTTATAATCAAGATGTTCACTTAAAAGAACAAATAAATTATTCGGGAGATACTAAAAATGAGAACAAATGATGAAATAATCACGGTAATTAAAACAACATTAAAAGAACAAAACATGTCACTTAGTGAATTGGCTCGTCGTGTGGGAATGGCTAAATCTGCTGTATCACGTTATTTAAATTTAACTAGAGAGTTCCCTTTGAATCGTGCAGAAGATTTTGCTAAAGCACTTCATATTAGTACTGAATATTTACTTGGGTTTGAAGAAAATGAACAAGAACAACCAGAACAAGACACAATTGCAGCACATTTTGATAAAGAAGATTTAACTGATGAAGAAAAGCAAGAAGTTGAAGATTTTATTAACTACCTAAAAAGTAAACGTAAATAGAAGTAATAGTTTAATAGGATAAAGACATATGCTGAACTTTGTGGAAACACAAAGAAGCCACCGATAAAAAACGGTGGCGATAACATAATTGAGTAACGGAACTACTACTAATGCATCTAAAATTTTAGGTAAGCCGTTAGACTTAAACATTAAAGTTAATAATCATAAAGAGGAAGTGGATAAAGCTATCAAATCTATCACATCATTCAGTAATTTTGAATCTCCTCGTATAACAGCGCCTAAGTTTGAAAGACCACAAGTTTCGCTATCTGGTAATTTATTGCCCTACTATACAGTAATGTATAGTTTGCATCGGGTGAATTCAAAGGAAGCCTAAGTCCATTGGATAAGGTAACTTTGAGCCAAGCCTTTTATAAGGAAGGTGCAACGCATAGTTTCTGAAATAACGAAGCCACGAGCGCCCGATATCCTATCAACAATATTATAACACAAACTTATTACCAATTATAACTTTTTATAATAAAGGGTGTTTATATGGGGAAATACGAAGCATTAATTAGTAAATATAACCATTTAACAATCATAGAAACTGATACGCTACCTAGTTTTCAATCAGGTATGTATTACAATAACGAAATTTATATCAACAGTAATAGATCCAACGCAGTTAAGTTAGAAACATTAGCAGAAGAATTAGCACATCACAAACTTACATATGGTAATATCACTGACCAAACACAATTTATTAATAGAAAATTTGAAGGATATGCTAGACGATATGCAATGGAACAAATCGTTTCGCTGCAAGGAATTATTGATGCCTTCAGACACAATTGCCATAACTTATATGAAATGGCTAATTTTTTTGAGGTTTCTGAAAGTTTTGTGCAACAGTGTATTGAGCATTATAAAGTCAGATATGGATTATCCACACTTCATAATGGTTATTTAATACAACTTGAGCCGTTACGTGTGTTTGAATATAAAATGTTATATTTATTAGATAAAGGAGATGAATACATATGAAACCAAACGAAAAATCTGGGATAGATGAATATATGAACGACGAAATAAAATCGTTAGGCGTTAAATACTATCGTGAGTCTAGTGGTAACATCGAGGTACAAAATGCATTAAAAACAGCAAGTAAACGTTTGAATGGCAATGTAGGAAAACCGGAATTCACATTTTTTAGTAATGATTTTTTTGTTGTAGTAGAAGATAAAAATGATATCAATTTACATATATATTCAAATGATGACAATGTAACGTTGGATAATCCTGAAATAGTTCCAAAATATGCAGTGAATGGAGCTATTCATTACGCTAGACATATTATCAAAAATACTGACATCATAGATAAAGCATTTGCTATTGGAGCTTCGGGAAATGGCCACTCAAACAAAATCAGTATTTATTATGTGGATCAAAAAGAATACAAATTTATTTCTGATATAAACAATCTTAATGATCTTAAAGAAGAAAATATAGAAGAATTTTACCTTGTTTCAGTTCTAGGAGAGCTTCCAAAAGAAGAAAGAGAATTAAAAGAAGTTAATAAAATAGCTGCTGATCTACATGAAGATTTAAGAAACTATGGGTCGCTTGAAGGAGAAAAGAAAGCATCTGTAGTATCTGCAATTTTATTGGCTTTAGAAAATGAAGATGTAATTTTTAATGTTGATAAATTACAAGGATTACAAGGTGAAGGCGTAAAAGATGGTGAAATTTTGTTTGATGCTATCGATAAGTATTTAAGAAATAAAAGCTTAATGCCTCACGCTAAAATTGGTGAACTAAAAGATAACTTTATTTTTATACAAAACGACTTAACTTTAAATAGAATAAGAGAAGATTTAGGAATGACACCCTTAAAATACTTCACCATCAAATTGAATGAAAAATTAAAGAAAAATATTAAACACTCTGATATGGATATTTTAGGTAACTTCTACGGTGAGTTTGTAAAATATGGTGGTAGTGATGGAAATTCTTTAGGTATTGTATTAACACCAAGACACATTACAAATTTAATGTGCGAATTAATAGACATTAACGAAAATGATTATGTGTTAGACCCGTGTTGTGGTTCTGGTGGGTTTTTAATTGCTGCAATGAATAAGATGTTAAATCAAACAACAGATGAAAGTAAACAAGCTCACATCAAACAAAAACAACTACATGGAATTGAATTGCAACAAAAACTATTTACTATCGCTACCACTAATATGATTTTACGTGGTGATGGTAAAAGTAATTTAAAGCGGGATGACATTTTTCATGTTGAAAAAGATTTTTATACAGATAAAATTACAAAAGCGTTAATCAATCCACCCTACTCGCAAGCAAAAACAAAAAATTTAAGCCACCTGTCAGAAATCAGTTTTATTAATGAAACATTATCTTTAATGAAATCTGGGGCTAAATTGGCTGCCATTGTTCCACAAAGTACAATGATAGGAAAAACTAAGAATGATAAAAATTATAAGCGAGAAATACTAGATAATAACTCATTAGAAACTGTAATCACACTTAATAAAGATACCTTCTATGGTGTAGGTGTTAATCCATGTATAGCAATATTTAACGCTGGTATTCCACAGGATGATAAGAAACGTGTTAACTTTGTTAACTTTTCTGATGATGGATATGTCGTACGTAAACATGTTGGGCTAGTTGGAGACGGTACAGAGAAATCTAAAAAAGAGTATCTGTTAAATGTTCTCAATGACTATGAAGACGCTGACACTAATTTTTTAGTTAAAGCCCCTATTACATGGGAAGACGAATGGTTGCATAGTTTCTTCTATTATAATGAAGAAATCCCTACAGAAGAAGATTTTGAAAAGACAATCGCTGATTACTTATCTTTTGAATTTGATATGAAATTGCACGGCAGGGGGTATTTGTTCGATGATGAAACTGAGTGATAGAGAATGGAAAGAGTTTATGTTAGAGGAATTATTTACAATAGGAGGCACAAAAACAACTCCGTTAAATTTACTTAAAAATAATAATAATAAAAGAGAGAAACAACTTCCTTATGTTACAACTAAATCAACCTATAACGGTATAGATAATTTTTTTAGTGAGTATACAGAAGAAGGCAACGTGATAACTATTGATAGTGCAACAGATGGATATATTTTTTACCAACTAAATAAATTTTCAGCTTCAGACCATGTAGAAAAATTAATTCCGAAGTTTAAATTAAATAAATATATAGGTTTGTTTATCGTTATTTCCATTAAAAAAGCTACAAAGAAAAAATATAGTTATGGTTATAAATTTTCACAAACAAGAATTAAAAGACAAAAAATAATGTTACCAGTTAATGCTTGTCAACCTGATTACGAGTTCATGGAACAATACATGAAACGAAAAGAGAATGAAATACTAGATAGAATTTAACGGGTAGCTCGCCTACCCTTATTATTTTTTACTTTTTTTAGGAGGAATAGATAATTATGCCAATATATAAAGATGATAATACAAATAAATGGTATTTTTCCACTCGTTATAAAGATGTATATGGTAATAACAAACGGAAAGTGAAACGTGGTTTCAATACAAAACGTGAAGCTAAATCAGCAGAAGCAAATTTTCTAACAGAAATAGAGACGGGTTACAGTGATTCTAATACGTTTGATTATGTATTTAATCATTATTTAGAACACACGGACTTGAGAAAAAAGACACGCCGAAGAAAAGTAAATGAATATAACAAACATATTAAAGATAAATTCGGTCATATTAAAATGAATCAAATTAAACAAAACCAATGCCAAGAATTCAGAACATATTTAATGAGTGCCGTAGATAGCCCAAATACAGCAAGAGCAATATGGTCTAGTTTCAAAGTTGTTATTAATCACGCAAAAAAACATTTTGGTTTGCGTATAGATCCGACTATTTCAATTACACCCATTCCTAGAGTGAAACCTAAACCTAAATATATGTTAAGAGAGGAGTTTGAAGATAAGATAAATAATATTAAAGAAGATGATTATAGAGAGTTGCTTTATTTAATGTTTTATACGGGTTTACGTGTGGGCGAAGCTATGGCTTTAACTTGGGTGGATTACAACAAATATAAAAAAGAGATATCCATCAATAAAACGATGGATACCTCAAATAGAGAAATTTATAATCGTGCCAAAAACGAATCTTCTGAAGACATTGTACCATTACCAAGCTTCATAAACCAAATGTTAGCTAATAGATACGAACGAGAAAAAGTAAAATACAAATATTTTGATGAAACTTCTTACTTTATATTTGGTGGAATGGAACCTAAGCACTATAAGCACTTACAAAAGAAATATAAAGAAGTATTTCCACAATACGATGTTCATACTTTAAGACACTCATACGCATCTTATTTAGCCAACAACGGTGTAGATATTTTTGTCTTACAATCTTTAATGCGTCACTCTCAAATAACAGAAACAATGCAAACTTATAGCCATTTATATACCCAGAAAAAACACGATGCTATCGCTGTTTTCGAGAATTTTCAAAAATAAAATGGTATCAAAATGGTATCAGTAGACACTTATCCACAAGTAAAATGGCTCAGTGATAGTACTTACAGCTATCCAATACTGCCTTCCATTTCAAATTTGATAAGACGATTCATTTCAACAGCATATTCCATTGGAAGCTCTTTAGTAAATGGTTCAATGAAGCCCATAACGATCATTTCTGTAGCTTCTTCTTCAGAAATACCACGGCTCATTAAATAGAATAATTGTTCTTCAGAAACTTTTGATACTTTAGCTTCATGTTCTAATGAAATATTATCATTAAATACTTCATTATATGGAATTGTATCTGAAGTTGATTCATTATCTAAAATTAAAGTATCACATTCGATGTTTGAACGTGCGCCTTTAGCTTTACGACCAAAGTGTACGATACCGCGATAAATTACTTTACCACCGTCTTTAGAAATTGATTTAGATACAATCGTAGATGAAGTGTTAGGTGCTTTATGAATCATTTTTGCACCAGCATCTTGAACTTGACCTTTACCAGCGAAGGCAATAGATAACGTACTACCTTTAGCACCTTCACCCATAAGTACACAGTTTGGATATTTCATCGTTAATTTAGAACCTAAGTTACCATCAACCCATTCCATATTACCATTCTCATGTACTAATGTACGTTTTGTAACTAAATTATAAACGTTATTAGCCCAGTTTTGAATTGTAGTATAACGCACATGGGCATCTTTGTGGACGATAATTTCAACTACAGCTGAGTGTAGTGAACTTGTTGTATAAACCGGAGCTGTACAACCTTCTACATAGTTAACTGAAGCACCTTCATCTGCAATGATGAGTGTGCGTTCAAATTGTCCCATGTTTTCAGAATTAATACGGAAGTACGCTTGTAATGGCGTATCTAGCTTAATATTTTTCGGTATATAAATGAATGAACCACCAGACCAAACAGCTGAATTAAGTGCTGAGAACTTATTATCTCCAGCTGGCACAACTGTTGAGAAATATTGTTTAAATAGGTCTTCATTTTCTTTTAATGCAGTATCAGTATCTTTAAAGACGATACCTTTTTCTTCAAGTTCTTTTTCCATATTGTGATAAACAACTTCGGATTCATATTGGGCTGAAACACCGGCAAGGTATTTTTGTTCAGCTTCAGGGATACCTAATTTATCAAATGTACGTTTGATTTCTTCAGGCACTTCATCCCATGAACGTTCAGTTTGTTCAGATGGCTTAACATAATAAGTGATATCATCAAAATTCAATTCTGATAAATCGCCACCCCATTGAGGCATAGGCATTTTGTAGAATTGTTTTAATGCTTTCAATCTATAATTAAGCATCCATTCTGGCTCTTCTTTCATATTTGAAATTTCACGGACGATATTTTCTGTTAAACCGCGTTCTGATCTAAAAATGGAAACATCTTCATCATGGAAACCATATTGGTAATTACCCACATCAGGTGCTTTTTTAGCCATTTAAATCACTCCTTTTATATATTAAAACGACTCGCGTCAAGACAACTTCGTTTGTAGTTACATCGTATTACAACTAATCTTGGTGTTATGTCTAGTGTGAATGGAAATTTACACAATGTCAACGTATCAACATGGATTAGTCTTCTGTATTTCCTTCTTTTTCAACTGTACCTTTTTCTAAAGCTTTCCAAGCCAAAGTAGCACATTTAATTCTAGCTGGGAATTGAGAAACGCCTTGCAGCGCTTCAATATCTCCCATTGCTTCACTGATTTCATAATCTTCACCAAGCATCATTTTTGTGAATTCTTGACTCATTTGCATTGCTTCAGCTAAAGAGTGACCCTTTACTGCTTCAGTCATCATTGAAGCACTAGACATTGAAATTGAACAACCTTCTCCATCAAATTTTGCATCTTTGATAAAACCGTCTTCAATATCAAACGTAAGATGAATGCGATCCCCACAAGTTGGATTATTCATATCAACTGTCATTGCACCAGTATCTAAACGCCCTTTATTTCTAGGGTTTTTATAATGATCCATAATGACTGAACGATACAACTGGTTTAAATTATTAAAATTCATATGAGAAAAACTCCTTCGTTTGCTTCAAGGATTCTACTAATTGATCAATATCTTCTTTAGTATTATAAATATAGAAACTTGCACGTGCAGTTGACGATTGATTCAACCATTTCATCAATGGTTGCGCACAGTGATGGCCTGCTCTAACTGCAACACCTTCAGTATCCACTGCAGTCGCTACATCATGAGCATGAACATCAGTCATATTGAACGTTATAACACCCGCACGTCTGTCTTTTGGTGGCCCATATATTTCTATACCTTCAATTTCAGACATCTTATCATAAGCATACGTCGTCAATTCATGTTCATGTGCTTGTATCGCATCAAAACCTAGGTTTTCAATATAACGGATTGCTTCAGCCAAACCAATCGCCTGCGCAATTAATGGTGTACCCGCTTCAAATTTCGTAGGTAAATCAGCCCATGAAGCATCATATTTTTCAACAAAATCAATCATATCTCCGCCAAACTCGACTGGCTTCATTTTATCTAGCAAGGCGCGTTTACCATATAATACTCCGATACCCGTAGGTCCCAGCATTTTATGGCCACTAAAACTATAAAAATCAACATCTAGTGATTGCATGTCTAAATCCATGTGTGGTGCTGCTTGTGCGCCGTCTACGCTTACGATAGCACCATGTTCATGAGCAATATCAGTAATAGTCTTAATGTCATTAATTGTACCTAATACATTTGAAACGTGTGTAATAGCGACAATTTTTGTATTATCATTAATTGTTGCTTTTATATTTTCAATTGTAAGTTCACCATCATCTGTCATTGGAATGAACTTTAAAGATGCATGCTTACGCTTAGCCAATTGTTGCCAAGGCACGATATTGGCATGATGTTCCATTTCAGTGACTACAATCTCATCACCTTCTGAAATATTCGCATCTCCATAACTATGTGCAACAATATTAATTGATGCTGTAGTACCACGAGTGAAGATAATTTCTTCAAAATATTTTGCATTAATAAAACGTCTGACTGTTTCACGTGCGCTTTCATAACCATCAGTTGCTAATGATCCAAGTGTGTGTACACCACGATGTACGTTAGAGTTATAACGCTTATAATAATCCGCTATAACATCAATAACTTGTATTGGTGTTTGACTAGTAGCAGTTGTATCTAAATAAGCAAGGCGATTATTGTTAACTTTTTGGTTGAGAATTGGAAAGTCTTTTAATATTTCGTTAACATTTAATGATTGGGTCAAATTATCCACAGACCTTTCTTAATTTAAAAAATCAATAAAGAAACCGTAGCAATTTAAGAAATACAACAAACTAACGTATATTATTTCATTTAATCTGAGCATTTTATAGTCATGTTCAATAACATTCTCTTAATCTTATTTTGCTGCGGGTTCAATTGTATTCAGTGTTTATTATTTATTAACTTTTAATTCGATAACTTCACGTAACTTACGTTGAACATCTTCGATTGGCAATTCACGTACAACTGGGTCCAAGAAACCATGAATAACGAGACGTTCAGCTTCTTGACGTGAAATACCACGGCTCATTAAATAATACAATTGTTCAGGATCGACACGACCAACTGATGCAGCGTGACCAGCCTCTACATCATCCTCATCGATAAGTAAGATAGGGTTCGCATCTCCTCGTGCTTTCTCAGATAACATCAGAACACGAGATTCTTGGTTCGCAATAGATTTCGTACCGCCATGTTTAATATAACCAATACCATTAAATACTGTTTGCGCACCTTCTAACATTACACCATGTTTTAAGATGTAACCATTTGTTTCTTTACCATATTGAACAATTTTAGAAGTTAAATTAATTTTTTGACTACCAGTACCAACAACAACTGATTTGAGTTCACTTTCAGAACGGTCACCAATTAAATTCGTTGTATTATCAATGATTTGGCTACCTTCGTTCATTAAACCTAACGCCCAGTTGATAGTGGCATCTGCTTCAGTAACACCGCGACGAATAATATGCCCAGTGAAACCTTTATCTAAATAATCTACTGAACCGTATGTGATTTTCGAATTAGCACCAGCACTCACTTCTGAAACAATATTAAGTTGATTGCCTTCTCCACTGGCGATTGATAAGTAGTTCTCTACATACGTTACTTCAGCACTTTCCTCAGTTGCAATAATGACATGATTAAAGAAACTGGCATTTTCATCGTCATGCAATACTACATATTGAATTGGATGCTCAACTACTACATTTTTTGGAACATATACAAATACGCCACCATTTAACAATGCAGTATGTAGTGCAGTCAATCTATGTTCATCAACTGTAACAGTTTCATTCATAAAATATTTTTTCACTAAATCTGGATGGTTTATTAATGCATCTGCTAAGCCTTCAACGATAACTCCATCATTTTGAGCTGAATCAGAAACTTTTGTGAACGCTAAAGTATTATTATGTTGAATAACCAAATTTTCAGTGTTTTCAACATCAATTATCTCTCTAACTTCACTTGGCAATTCTTCTAATGACTCATATACGCTACCTGTTGTTTCATGTTGTTTAAATGAATCAAAGTCCCATCTCGTGATTTTTGTTTTATCTGGTTTTGGCATTTCTAAAGTTTCAGTTAATTTCAACGCTTCTTTACGTAATTCAGTTAACCAAGAAGGTTCATTATGGGCTTGTGAATATTCAACAAGTTGTGCTTCAGAAATGTTCAAAGTTTCAGTCGTCATACTTTTTTCCTCCCATTTGATGATTGTATGATTTAACTCATCGGTATAAATCAAAACCTAAATCTTCATCTATAATATTTTTTCATATGAATTAAGACTTATTCTGCAGCATTAAACTCTTCTTTAACCCATTCATAACCTTCTTCTTCAAGGCGTTTCGCTAATTCAGGTCCTCCTGAAGTAACAATTTTACCACCGTACATAACGTGTACATGGTCAGGTGTAATATAATTTAATAGTCGTTGATAGTGCGTAATGATTAATGAACCAAACGTTTCTCCGCGCATTTGATTGATGCCTTTTGAAACTACTTTTAATGCGTCAATATCAAGTCCTGAGTCTATTTCATCTAAAATAGCAAATTTAGGTTCTAACATCATTAATTGAAGAATTTCATTACGTTTTTTCTCCCCACCTGAAAATCCTTCATTTAAATAACGTTGTGCCATATCTTGATCAATATCTAAAAAGTCCATTTCCTTATCTAACTTTTTAATGAATTGCATTAAGTTAATTTCTTCGCCTTCTTCACGTTTAGCGTTTATCGCTGAACGCATAAAGTCTGCATTCGTTACACCAGTAATTTCTGATGGATATTGCATAGCAAGGAATAATCCCGCTTTAGCACGATCATCAACATCTAACTCTAAAATGTTAACGCCGTCTAATAATACTTCACCTTGTGTTACCTCGTAGCTTGGATGTCCCATGATTGCAGATGATAACGTCGATTTACCTGTACCATTAGGTCCCATTACTGCATGTACTTCTCCTGTATTAATTGTTAAATTAACACCTTTAAGAATTTCTTTATCTTCAATAGACACATGTAGGTCTTTAATTTCTAATGTTGATGGCATACATATTCCCTCCGTATTATATGATATGTTTTTCCTATCCAGTTTATAATAATTTTAATCTACAGTCAAAAGACTGAGCCCTTGTTACACCTTCTAATTATAACGCAGTTGTGTTGGAATATAAACCTTTTCAAGTGCTAAATTAAAATTGTTATCAAAATACAATGATTTTTGTTAGTGCATTAAAGAATTCTTTAACTGATAATATAAGATATGATGTTCTCAACTCATTTATCCCTATATTATTCATTATGAACAAAGCATATTCTATAATCATTTATTCATTTTAACTTTTGTTTTTAATATAGTTCTATGACAAATTGTGCTATCATTTTTAATATATTTTAGATAGAAAGGATTATGATATGTCAAAAATTAAGTGGTCAAATCTATGGAAAGGATTTGCAATGGGCACATCAGATTTAGTACCCGGTGTAAGCGGAGGAACTATCGCTTTACTTCTAGGTATTTATGATGATTTTATACGCTCTATTAGTGGAATATTTTCAAAGAAGTTTTGGGAAAGCTTAAAATTCCTGATTCCTATTG
This sequence comes from Staphylococcus ureilyticus, assembly GCF_002902235.1. Classification (GTDB taxonomy): domain Bacteria; phylum Bacillota; class Bacilli; order Staphylococcales; family Staphylococcaceae; genus Staphylococcus; species Staphylococcus ureilyticus. The sequence continues at coordinate 10,220 of NZ_PPRL01000012.1, read as the reverse complement.
GGTTAGGGATGGTCATTGCCATAGGTTTATTAAGTAAAGTAATTAATTATCTTTTAAGTGAACATACCGTGCCAACCATGTTTTTATTTGTTGGTCTAATAGCAGGCATCATACCCTATTTATTAAACACAGCAAGAGTTAAACAAACATTTCAAACTTCTCATTATTTACTCGTTTTACTTGGTATTATAATCATTGTAGTGATTACCTTATTAAATGATGGTGATAAACATGCAGGAGAAACACTTGAATTATCAACTGGTCTTATTATTAAATATTTTATTGCAGGTGTTTGTGCTTCTAGTGCAATGTTACTACCAGGTATTTCAGGGTCCTTTATGCTATTAGTATTTGGTGTATATGGTACTGTAATGTTTTCAATTTCAGAATTTATGTCTTTAAATTTTAACGCTGTACCTATCTTAATGATTGTAGGTATTGGAATTATTTGTGGTTTCTTATTTTCTAGTAAATTGATTCAGTACCTTTTAAACCATTACACATACTTAACATATGCCATTATCATTGGTTTTGTTGTAGGATCACTGTATGCAGTATTTCCTGGGTTACCAAGCGATGTTACTACATGGATTATTTCTATTATCACAATAATTTCAGGTTACTTTATTAGCTATAAACTAGGACATATTACGAGTGATGATTTTTAATACTTCTATGCAGAAATCATATTAATTTATCACTAGCTTACTAAGATTTTGACTTTGAAATCACGTAATAACATTTGATTTCTCCCCATATTAAAATATTAAAAGCCCGGAATGGTAATGATTCGTTGCAATAACTAGTTAAGTAGTTTAGTTACAAATCCATACCATATCCGGGCTATTTTACATTCATGCTTATACATCAACAGCGAAATGATATATGATGAACGCTTATATATAATGACGCAACCTATATCATGATATAAGTTACGCACAATTTTAAGTTCTCCCTGTCACAGTTTGAATGATAATATAATATTGAATAACGCCTTCAATATTTTCGTGCTTTAAAGCAATTCACTCAAACATAATTTAATTTTAGTCTATAAAACTTTAATTTTCAAATATGGACTTTTTCTATATAAAATCACCTTGTAAACAAAACAAATGAATACCGCTTCAACTTAAAAGCCATTTTGTAGACCATTAAGCCCATAGAGCAATATTTCATAAGTTACTTTCATCAAATAGTTTTTGATAAGAAAATATGATCATCTTGAGTGAATAAATTTAGATCAATATAACTGTTCGGACGAATTTTCCGAGTTATATTGATAATTTCACACACTGCCCTTTTACTAAATTCAAACAAAAAGAACCCTTCAACTATTGAAGTTAAAGGGTTTGTTAATTGTGTTGCTATTATTTTGCTGGTACTACGGCTCCGTCATATTTTTTATTGATGTAATCTTTAATTTCTTTAGACTGTAATACATCCATCAACGCTTTAATTTTTTTGTCGTCTTTATGGCCTTCTTTCACACCAATCAAGTTAGCATATGGATTATCTTTTGCTTTTTCTAAAACAATTGAATCATTTTTAGGACTTAATTTTTGATCAATTGCGAAGTTTGAATTGATGATTACTGCGTCAGCATCTTCTTTTTGATAAATCTTAGGTAAGTATTCTGCCGATTGTTTATTATTAAATTTGATATCTTTTTTATTTTCTACGATGTCATCAAATTTAGCATCTTCAGTTTTAACACCTTTTTTAATTTTAATTAATCCAGCGTCAGAGAAGAATTTTAAGAAACGTCCTTCTTCTGCAGGGTTGTTTGAAACATAAACAGTAGCACCTTTTGGTAATTCTTTTAAACTTTTATATTTCTTTGAGTAAACAGCCATAGGTTCTAAATGTACATTTCCTGCTGACTCAATTTTATAGTTTTTGTCTTTCTTTTCAGTATTTAGATAAGGCGTATGTTGAAAGAAGTTTGCATCTAACTCACCTTTATCTAATAATTTGTTAGGTGTTGTATAATCGTTAATCGTTTTAATTTTTAAGTCATAACCTTTATCTTTTAGAATTGGTTTTGCTTTTTCTAATATTTCAGCATGTGGTGCCGGAGAAGCGCCAACTGTAATTGTCTTATCTTTACCTCCGCCGCCATTACCACAAGCAGCTAATACTAATGCTAAAGCGATGATTGAAGCTAAACTAAATAATTTTTTCATATAATTGTCCCCTTTAACTTAACGTTTATCTATTTTATTAGTAACTTGATCTCCAATAAATTGGATGATAAAAACAATAATTAAGATTAAAATTGTAGAAACGAATATGACATCGTTTTGGTTTCGTGTGAAGCCAGTTAGGTATGCTAAGTTACCTAGACCTCCAGCTCCAATCACACCAGCTACTGCAGTAGAGCCTACTAATGCTATTGCTGTTACAGTTATTCCAGATATTAATGCTGGCATAGCTTCAGGTAACAACACTTTCTTAACTACTGTCCATGTTGTAGCTCCCATTGACCAAGCCGCTTCTATAACACCCTTGTCTATTTCTTTAAAAGCAATTTCCACTAATCTAGCGTAGAATGGTGCTGCACTGATAATTAGTGCAGGTAATGCACCTGTTGGACCACTAATTGTTCCAAGTACTAAACTCGTAAATGGTATAAGTAGTAAAATTAAAATAATGAATGGTATTGCTCTGAATAAATTCACAATAAACGATACGACACTGTAAAACACTCTAGCTACTGGTGATTGGCTTTTAGCAGATAAGAATAAAAGCACACCAAGTATCAAACCAAAAATAAAAGCAAATATTGTAGAAATCAATGTCATATAAATTGTTTCATATGTAGCTAACCAAACTTCATCCCAACTTACATTAGGCATTGTTAGCATTTCCTGTAGAATCTCGCCGAATGAACTACCCATGCTTTAACACCTCCACAGAAACATGTTGTGCTGCTAAATCATTTTTGAACTTTTCGAATTTTTCAGAATTCACATCTAATAAATGTAATACTAAAAATCCTAGAGCACCATCTTTAGTATGCTTAATATTTGCTTCAAGAATATTAACATCTATATTATGTGTCTTTGTTATGTATGATACCAATGGTTCAGTTGTATTATTTCCTGTAAAATTCAATCGTACGATATAAGCAGTTTCATCTAATTCGATTAATTCAGAAATAGACTCATCAAACTCATCGTTTAAGTCCTCTTTCACAAAGCGTTTTGTTACTTCATGCTGTGGATTTTCGAAAACATTTGACACTTGTCCTTGTTCAATGACGCGACCATTTTCCATCACTGCCACTTCATCACAAATACGTCTTATGACCTGCATTTCATGTGTGATAATAACTATTGTTAAATTTCTTTCTTCTTTAATTTTTAATAATAATTCTAGTATTTCATCCGTTGTTTGCGGGTCTAATGCACTTGTAGCTTCATCGCAAAGTAAAACATTAGGTTCATTTGCTAACGCACGGGCAATACCTACACGTTGTTTTTGTCCACCCGATAACTCTGATGGATAGGCGTTTTCTCTACCCTTTAGTCCTACCAATTCCACCAGTTCAATCGCTCTTTTTTTGGCTTCATTGCGTGATACACCAGCAATTTCTAATGGAAAAGTAATATTATTTAAAACATTACGTGACCACAATAGATTAAAATGTTGAAAAATCATGCTCACTTTTTGACGTTTTTTTCTCAATTCTGATTTTGATAATTTCCCAATCGTATCTCCATCAATGATGACATCTCCTGAAGTTGGTTGTTCAAGATTATTTAAAAGTCTTATCAAAGTACTTTTACCTGCACCCGAAAAACCAACCACACCAAAAATCGAGCCTGATTGAATACTTAAATCAACATGATCTACTGCTAACACATCGTGTTTTTTCGTCTTGTATCTCTTAACGATTTGATTTAATTCAATCATTGTCGTTTCCTCCTTGTATTGCTCATTCAATTAAAAAATGCTTTCTCTTTTCACTGAAGAATAGAGAAAGCAATGTCGCTTCTCTCATCTTCTAAAGTTTATCTACTTTATGTGAATTGGCACCATTTCTATTACAGACGGTTGCCGGGCTTCATAGGGCACATCCCTCCACCTCTCGTGATAAGAATACATTATTTAATTATCCATAATCCTACCATTGTACTAAAGATTCGTCAATAATTATTTTAAATTTTCTAACAAATACGGCACTGATTGAAATGCATAAATTCTTTTTTGTTCTTCACCTTTAGACATAAGCATAAGTATCGGTACCGATTGTATCTCATGTTGTTGACTAAAATCAGGATGAAAATTTAAATCTATTTTAGTAATTGGTAATTTTAAAATTTCATTCGCAATATCTAACATGCGTTCTGACACTTTACATGTGCCACAAGTTGGCGTATAACCAAAAATTAGATATTTCTCTTTATCTACGTGTTCGAAAACATTAACACGCGTTTCATTCTTTACATTCATGTTAATAAACTGACCCTTTCAGCAATATAATCTAATTTGGCTTTTGCTACTTTTTCTTCATCTTTCACTATAAAACCATGTTTTGCTAACACTTTTGACAAATAGGCTTTAGGGCATCTCGCTACTTCACCATATTGTTTCTCTATGCGAATATGTTTACTTTCACTTAAATATTTTTTGAACCATTTACGTATCTTTTCACCTTCATCATCTGCATCCGCAAGCACATAAACTTGCTTGTCGTATAACGATTCTATCATCTCATCTAACTTATCAATTCCCATAGTACCGTTTGTACAAATGATTTCAATCGGTTGGTCAATCACCTGCTTCACCCGTTTCTTGTCTGTTTTACCTTCGACAATTATAACTTGGTTTAATATCGCCATGACAGTCACCTCTAAATGTGATAGTAAATTCAATTTTATATTTAGTTCTACACCATACATTATCAACATAAACATTTATTATAGTTTCTTATTAAAATCTTATAATTGAACCATCCATTTGTACCATTGAACTTTTTAATGTTTTTGATACTTCAAAATCAATTAATATATTCAAGTGAAATTTAATCTTTTGTTATAGAAAAATAAAAACTCCATGATATATCGTATCGTGGAGTTTGATTTCATATTATTCACCGATCATTTCAGAATATTGGTCAGCTGACATTAACTCGTCTAATTGACTTTCATCGCTTAACTCAACTTTAACCATCCATGCTTTTTCGTATGGTGATTCATTAACGAATTCTGGACTATCTTCTAGTTCATCATTTGTTTCTACAACTTTTCCTGAAACAGGTGCATAAAGTTCTGAAACTGTTTTCACTGATTCAACACTGCCAAAAGATTCACCTTCATCAATATCGTCATCAGTTTCAGGCAATTCAACGAATACGATATCACCTAATTCACTTTGCGCATACTCAGTGATACCAATTGTTACTGTATTTCCTTCAATTTTTACCCATTCATGTTCTTTAGAATATTTTAATTCACTTGGTACTGCCACGATAATCCCCTCCTAAATGTTTTTACATATTCATGATGCCATATGAAAGGCTTACAATCAACTATTTAATTGATTTTACAATACTTCTCATGTTTTACAATTCATCGCACAAAACTTTTCTGAAGTATATAACGGTTTTTTCAAAAGTTGTTAAAAATGAATTGTAAAAGCATGTGTGTTTACAACCAAGTTTCCTTGTATTGTTCCTCTTTAAAACCTACCGTTACTTTATCCCCTAATACTGCGAGTGGTCGTTTTACTAACATACCATTTGAGGATAATAAATCTAGTTTTTCTTCGTCAGAAAGGTCTTTCAATTTATCTTTAAGGCCTAGTTCACGATATTTTGCACCATGTGTATTAAATAGTTTATTGATATCTATACCTGTAGTATTTATGATTTCTTTAAACTCATTTTTAGTTGGTGTATGTTGCACAATATCGATGGGTTCAAAACTTACCCCGTATTCTTGTAAAAATTTAGCTGCTTTTTTACAAGTTGTACAATTAGGATATTGGTAAAATTTTATCATTTTTCAGAACCTCCTATGCTTAGTTAACACTAATATAACAAACTTATAACAAAAACGCTCTAATTATTAAGCTGATTTTTTTATTTACTGCAATTTGTCAGTTATAATGTCAATACTAATATCTTTTATAAAGGAGTCTAATTATGGAATCTATTAATACTAATGATCAATTTAAAAGCACAATACAAAGCGACGCACCAGTCATCGTTAAATTTGAAGCAGGATGGTGCCCAGATTGTAAAGCTATGGACATGTGGATTGACCCAATTGTAGAAAAATACAACAATTATAACTGGTATACTGTAAATCGCGATGAATTAGAAGATGCAGCGGCTGAAAATGACGTTATGGGTATTCCAAGTTTATTAGTTTTTAAAAATGGGGAGAAATTAGCACATTTACATTCAGCAAATGCAAAATCTCCTGAACAAGTTGAATCATTCTTAGCTGAAACATTTGAGTAATTTTTGGTTTAATTCTTTTATTTTAACTTTTGAACAATCAAAATTTTAAAATAGACATTATTAGGGAGTGGGACTGAAATCTTTTTATTAAAAGATTTCAGTCCCACTCCCTTTTTTCATAATTAGAACTTATCAATGATTTGATTGTGTTGGCGTTCTCTGTGTGGCATTCTTTCTAAATCTTCCAAATCTGTTAAATATAATAACCCTACTAAACGCTCATCATCTTTCACACCAAATATTTTACGTATTTCAGGATTAAATATATAAGCCGGAGACTTCCAACATGTACCAATACCTGCTTCAAAAAGTAATAACATGAGATTTTGCGCAAATGCACCAAATGCCATATTATTCTCTAAACTTTCTTTTTGTCTTGGATCTTCTTTAACGATTAAAGCAAGCATACCACCTAAATTAGTAGCAACTTTATAGTGATCTTCCTGTTTTTTTCTTAGATTAGGAAAAGCAATTTCAGTTAATTGCTTACTCATATCTCCCAATCTATGTTTTGCGATATGAACCACTCTCCAAGGTGCTCTCAAACCGTGATTCGGTGCATCTGTAGCACGCTGTATCGCTTCATATAAAGCATCGTCATCTATATTCATATCTCTTCTAAAGACCTTTATACTTCTTCGTTGAGCTATTGCATCTTGTAGTTCCATCTAATATCGCCCTTTCACTATTGATAACTATTTTCAATTATAAGACAGGACGATAAGATTTTCAAACTACTGATATAACTTTAATTGCGCGCTTAAAGTTTCAACTTGAATCTGTCCAGGTGCTTTAGGATTATCTAAACAACCATATGATACTGCGCCTCCAAATAAACCTTGTGCAGTTCTCGAAATGGTGCCTAATTTTGACATTGCAATGCCAATGACTTGTTGCGGAACTGTATCTACTGTTGCTGATAATGCATATAATAAATTTAAAACATCTTCTTTACTTAAAGGCATGACCGCGACTTTTAAGTAATCTGGATTCATTTGATGCATTTTAACATATAAATGTTTTAGCTGTGTGAGTGCTGGTGTTTTTTGAAAATCATGATAAGACAATATAACTTCAATATTATTTTTGTGTGCTTGGTCAATCAAGTTCAATATATATTGAGATTGTTGGTTAATTTCAAATTCTACATCAATCATATCTACGTGATCTATTTTAATTATGCTTTCAAGTAATTTAATGTACGAATCAAACGTCAAATCACCTTTACCCCCTTGTGATTGTGTCCGATACGTAACTAAAAGTTTTTTATTTAAATTTAATTCATATAATTTATCAATGACATTAGCTATATCATTTATCTCTGGTGTTGCCCAATGATCAACTCTCAATTCTATTATATCGATAGAAGTTTGATATTTTACTAATTCATGTAAAAAAGTTTGTGAAATTTTATTTTCTGGCTCTATCGTTACCGCAATTTTTACTTCAGACATTTTAAAAACTTCCTTTTCAATCAACATTAAAATTATTGTATAACAATCTTAAGAACTTACACAATCTTTAAAGCGTACATTTAAACAAATAACAAAAATCCATTCACCTTTTATATGATTTAAATTTAATTTTAAGGGTATTGTTGTTATATAAGTAATTTAGGAGGTAATATAATGGCAGTAAATTATGAAACAAAAGCAACGAATACAGGTGGTCGTAACGGTCACGTGCAAACAGATGATAAAGCAATTGATGTAGCAGTCATTCCTCCAGCACAAGCTGATGCTGAAAAAGGTACTAATCCTGAACAATTATTTGCAGCAGGTTATGCATCATGCTTTAATGGTGCATTTGATTTAATTCTTAAACAAAACAAAGTCAGAGGCGCTGAACCTGAAGTCACTTTAACAGTACGTTTAGAAGATGACCCAGATGCAGAAAGCCCTAAATTAAGTGTTTCAATAGATGCAAAAGTTAAAAATGTTTTATCACAAGAAGATGCTGAAAAATATCTACAAGATGCACACGAATTTTGTCCATATTCAAAAGCGACACGCGGTAATATTGACGTAGATTTAAATGTACAAGTAGTAGAATAGTAACAATAAAAGCCCCCAAAATTCTAATCGAATTTTGGGGGCTTTTATTGTTAAATTAATACTGCTTATGCTTATGTCATGATGTCTTTTGATTATTTCCTCTTTTTTTAATTGTCTTCATCTTTATAATTAATCCATATGTAAATCATTAATATGGCAAAAGAAATCAAGATAAGCAAAATTAGCGAAACTATAATAGTCATTAAAGATTCCACTTATCGTGCCTCCGCTCATAATATATCACTCACCATATTATACCATAACCATCCTATCCATTCGCGTCATTTAAAAATTAAATAAAATACAATTATATACTTAATAATTTTATATTTTTTTGGCTTTCGAAATAAACATGATTCCATGTTTTTGAATAAAATTAAATATAGTGTTGCTCAATTTTACTTTTTCCCTTAAAATCAAATTTAATACGGCGTTAAAATTAATTAAACTATTATATAAATGGTTTATAAAATTTAGGAGGCACTCAATGACAAATATACGTTACTTATCAATCGATGATATATCCAACTATAGAACATTATTAAAACGTGGCATTCATGAAGATCTTGACGTATTTGCATGGAAATTGCAAAATGATCGCTGCTTGGCCGAACTAAATTTACAAGATTTACTTTCTACCAATTCAAATAAATCAATTGTCATTGGAGCCTTTCAAGATAGCGTTTTGATAGGTGCTGTAACACTTATATTTAATCAGAGTTATAGCTTGGTACACAAAGCAGTTATTGAGAATATGTGTGTTATGGGTGAAAACCATGAATCTAGAGAATATCTTGCTAAACAATTAATGGAATATGTATTCCAAATCTGTCAAAAAAAACAAATTGAAATTCTAATGACTTCACTTATATCAAATAATATTAGTGGCAAAGTTTTTTTTAGCAATTTAAATTTTGAATTACTTGCAATAGAAAAATTTGCTCGGAAATATGAAGTGGGTTATGTTGACGAACACTGGTTGATTTATTATTTCAACGGAGAAGATATGGCATTATTCGAATAACATATGACCTAGTTATTGAAACCACCTCTTTCAATCAATATACGTTCCACTACCTATGATTATTTAGCATTTTTGTTAATAACCTTTTTAATAAATGTTATGACATATTTAAAAATGACTTGCAATTAAATTGTTAAGCAAATATTATTTTATTAAGCTATCATTTAAAACATTAGATTAATAAAAGTATTTCTTAGAGAGGACTGAACAATTTGAAATATGCAACGACATTATTATCACTGTTCTTGTCATTAATTACATTAACTACCCCATTATTAGCTGTTAATAAAATTTTAGAAGAAGATATGCAATTATTAGCTGGTCTATTATTCATTTTAGGCGTACTACTCATTAATTTATATGCATGTTTACGTGGGGATCGTATTGCTAATATATTTGCAATGTTGGTATCGTTATTTTCATTCGCATTATTAAGTTATCCATTTTGGAAATCGTATGTAATAAACTTTTTCATTTAATTTTATGAATACATATTTTTTATAATATTTAATTATCAAAACACTTCATAACTATACATTTTAGTTATGAAGTGTTTTTTCTATATACATTTTTTAAAAAAGAAAAAAATTTTATTTTTAAAATTTTCTGAAAAGTATATAATGATTAAAACAAAGGGGGAAAATTGAATATATGAACTTAGCAATTCTCGGTT
>NZ_PPRL01000118.1 GCF_002902235.1 Staphylococcus ureilyticus | reverse complement strand
CATGTAACGTTAATTTTTAAAAAATTTCAAAACGTATATAAAATGATATAAACATTTATATTTAATTAAACTGTATTAAATATAAGAAAAAACGGGGGGAGAAAATTTTAGGTTTCATAAAACTAAAGAAAACGTCAACTTCTATATTTATCATAGAAATTGACGCTTAAGCTTGAGCAAGCATTGTTTATGTTCTAACTTTTTATCGTTGTGATTTTAGATATTATAGTAAGACTGTTGCTAAAATTGGTGCAACAACGACTACGATTACACCTACGATTACTAGTGAAATAGAGGCCATTGAAGCTTCTGTCTCACCAAATTCTTGTGCAGATGACACTCCTAATGAATGGCCACTTGTACCAAGTGCGAGCCCACGAGCAATAGGGTTTGTAATGTTAAATAATTTAATGAGTTTGGAACCTAAAGCATAAATAATGACACCATTTAAGATTACTGCCAATGATGTTAGTTCTTTAATACCACCAATATCGGCTGATACTGGTAAAGCAATGGCAGTGGTAGCACCTTGTGGTAACATAGATGCAATGATTTCATTTGAAAATTGGAAAGCACTTGCAATGAAATAGATAAATACCAAAGCAGCTGTCGTTCCGAAAGCAATACCACCAAGGATCTGTTTCCAATATTTCTTAAGCACGTCACGTCTTTTATATAACGGAATCGCAAAACAGATAGTTGCAGGTTCTAAAAAGAAATTGATGATGTTGCCACCGATTTTATAATTTGCATAATCTATACCTGTTAACTTTAGAAATGCTATACCGAAGACCATGCTGACAAATAATGGTGTAAATAAAAAGAAGCCATTCGTCTTCTTGAATAATATCGTTGCTACGATAAAAGGTATAATAGATAATAAAATTCCAAAATATGGTGTGTTAATGCCTAAATGTTCAATCATAATTTTTCCTCCGCTAACTGTTTAGGTTTTCTTTTCTTAGGTATAAATGATTTTGTAATTAACATTTGTGAGAAAAATCCTGTGCATAGTAATAATAAGATTGTAGAAATGATAATTAGCAATATAATCAAGATCGGACTTTGGCTTAATACGCCTAAAGAATTAATAACTGAAATACCTGCAGGTACAAATAAGAAACCAATATTATTTGTTAGCGTCGTACCCACTTTTTCAACTTCCCCAAGTTTAACAATCCCTGTACATAAAGCGATAAATAATAAGACTAGACCTATCACTGATGCTGGCATTGGAATAGGCATGAAACTTTCGATAATATTTGATAAAAGCATGATGATTGCCAGCACTAGTACTTGATGAAAAAAGTTATACGTTTTTGAATGACTAGGCTGCTTCTCAGCTTGTTTTTTGTTTGTTTCCATAATGTATTTCCTCCCGAATTAATCTTGAGTTAATTATAATATGAAAACGGTTGCTACTAGTCGTTTTAAAGGTGAATTACGAAACGTATATACTGAGTTGCATTAATTACGATGTGACATTCAAAGCAAGCCCATATTCTGCTTGAACGTTTTCATATATGAGCGACTGACTTGGAATTTTAATGCATTTGTCATCGTAAGTTGATAGGTATAGTTAAACCAATGTTCTATTGTTTGTATGTGTACTTTATTAACAAGCGTGGCACGGTGAATTCTCATAAACAAAGGATCCGCAATTTTTTTTTCGTAATGGTTAAGTGGTTCAGTTGTATGATAATTTTCTTGTAAGGTGTTGATCGTAGTAATACCGTTATTAACAGAAATAGCAATAATATCTTCTAAATTAATGATATGAATACGCTCATCTACTTCAATAGGTAAAACCATTTGTGAAGTTGGCGTATTTTCTTTGTGTGCATCATTTTGATGCTGGCTGACATCATTTGCTTGTTTATAAGTATCGTGATCGAGCGCTGTTTCAACTTTATGGATGGCCTGTGCAATACGTTTTTGTTCGAATGGTTTTAAAATATAATCCGTCGCATCTAGCTCAAAAGCTTTAACGGCGAAAGTATCATGTGCCGTAGCAAAAATAATATGTGGTGGGTTTTGCATTTTGTTAATTTTATTTGCTAAATCGAGTCCACTCTCTTCCATTAAATTAATATCTAAAAAAATTACATCATAACGATCATAAAGTAAGAGTTCTAATGTTTCTGAAACATTTTCTGCTTCATTAATTATATCAAACGTACGAATTTCATTTAATAAGTAATGAAGTTCGTTACGCGCTAAAGGTTCATCATCTACAATAATTGCTTTCAATGTTTTTCGTCCTCTCTTATGAAAAATGGAATAGTATAACTTACGTTGGTACCTTCTTTGCCGGAATGAATATGCATTTTAGCTGTAATGCCAAATAAGCCTTCTAATCTGTGATTTAAATTCTCTAAGGCGCTACCTGTGCCTAAATCAGAATAAACACGTGTTTTACCTATATTATTAATTTTATCATCAGGGATTCCTGAACCATTATCTTCAACTGATATATATAATCCATCTGCTGTTTTATAAGCGGTTACGATAATACGATTGTTATATTTACGGTTTTTAAAGGCATGTTTGATGGCATTTTCTATAAGTATTTGTATTGCAAATGGTGGTACAAGTGCACCATAACATGAATCTTCAATATTGAATGAAACATCAAAACGATCTGGATAACGCGCTTGTTCCAGTGATAAATAAGCCTCAACTTGTTGCAATTCCTTTTCAAGTGAAATCGTATTGTTACGTGCACCTTGTAAATTTGAGCGGAAAAATTGGCTGAGCTGTAACAGTAACTTTCTTGCTTTTTCACTATCAATTCTGACTAAGGCAGAAATTGTGTTAATGGCATTGAAAAAGAAGTGCGGATTTACTTGTGCTTGTAGTGATTTGATTTCGGCATCTCTAACTAAAGCGCTTTGTGTTTCAGCTTGACCTAATTCAAGTTGACTAGAAAATATCTCTGCAAGACCAGATGCTAACTGTTTGTCGGAATGAGTAACATCGTGCCTATTAGTAAAATATAGTTTTAAAGTACCAATAACATCATTCTTGACTCTTAATGGAACGACAATGGCTGCTTCAAGCGGGCATTCAGGATGATTACAACCAATATCTTCCCTTGAATATGCTTCTTTTAAAGTACCTGCTTGTATTGCCTGTTTTGAAAGATTGGTAATGATTTGTTTTTGGGCAACATGATGATCACTTGCTGCACCTACATGCGTTAATATATCTTTACGATTAGTGATAGCGACTGCCGAAACACGCATAAGATCTATAATAATGGTAGCTGCTTGTTTGGCAGAATGCTCATTTAATCCTGAGCGGAAAAATGGTAATGTTTCATTTGCTAGTTGTAAAACATCATGTGTTTGAATAGCACGTGTTTCTTCTTCTTGTTTGATTGTCGATAATATAATTGATAAAAAAATTGCTGTACCGATTGAGTTGATTGAAATCATAGGTAAAGCAATTAATTTAACTAGTGACCAAGCATGCTCCGTATTATCAGAAAAGATTAAGATACAAATCATTTGAATAACTTCTGTAGTACCTCCAATGATAGTACCTTTAACTATGGTAGGATACTGACGTGCACGCATTGCTCTATAACCAAAATAACCGGATACTAGCGCAATAAATATAGATGAAATCAGATAAATATAAGCATCAGCACCACCAATATAAACACGATAAATGCCTGAAATCATTGCGACAAAAATAGCGACGAATGGTCCTCCGATTAACCCTGAAACACCTATGGTAAGTACGCGCGTATTTGCGAGAGAAGCCTCAGGATCTAAGTGATTATAGACGCTACCATTAACGACTTCATTGCCATTGATTTGTATACCTGTGAAGTTTGAAATCATAGAGAAACACCCGAAAATGATGATGAGCTGCCATTGTGAACTTCGTTTATCTCTTTGATTCATCATTGTTTTAAAGTGATTAATATTCATTAATATATAAGCGATAATAATAATAAGACCTACACGTTCTAGTAATAAAATAAATAAATTTAACATCTCATACACCTTTATAGATAATTTGTCTATCTAGTATAATACATAATTTTGATTATGTATTAATTATTCTTATAGAAAAAATAAAATTTCTAAACGCTATCAATATATTTTGTGGAATAATTAAAAAGTTACTTAATACGCTTTGCGTGCTCTTTTTTTAGCAATAAATTGAAGTAAATGTTATTTTTATCTTATTGACTTTTTTAAAAAATGTTTTGAATTTTAAAAAGTCATGTTTACCATGTAATCATTATTATAAGGCAAGAGAAAATGTTTTGGAGCTGGACAAGTTAAATCATTAATAATGATTATGGTTGTTTTACGGGGATTTAGGAGGCAAAATAATATGGAATCAGAACAACCATTCGAAGGAGATAACAGACTTCTTTTAGGTATTTTTTTAAGCGTAATAACATTTTGGTTGTTTGCTCAATCGCTCGTTAATATCGTTCCTGCATTAGAAACATCTTTCACAACTAGTTATGGAACGATTAACGTAGCCGTAAGTTTAACCGCATTATTATGTGGTTTGTTTGTTGTAGGTACAGGAGGACTTGCAGATCGATATGGTAGGGTCAAAATGACTTATATCGGTTTGACTTTAAGCGTTCTTGGATCATTACTTATTATCATTCCAGGATTTGTCCCTTTGTTAGTACTTGGGAGAGCAATACAGGGGCTATCTGCAGCATGTATCATGCCTTCGACATTAGCAATTATAAATGAATACTATATTGGAAGAAGGCGACAACGTGCGTTAAGTTACTGGTCTATCGGTTCATGGGGTGGTACTGGAATTTGTTCGTTTTTTGGTGGCATCATGGCTACCTTTGTAGGATGGCGATCTATATTTATTATTTCAATAATAGTAGCTTTAGTGTCTATGTATTTAATCAAACACACGCCAGAAACGAAAGCCGTTCAAACCGAGGCATCAAAATGTGCCAAATTTGATTTTGTAGGGCTAATTATATTAATAGTTGCAATGCTGAGTGTCAATTTAATCATTACACAATCTTCAAATTATGGTTTCTTTTCACCGCTTATTTTGATGTTAATTGTGATATTCATCATTTCAATTATTGTATTTATATTATTTGAAAACAAAGTTAAAAACCCATTGATAGATTTTAAACTTTTTAAACATAAAGCATACAGTGGTGCTACAGTGTCAAACTTTTTACTAAATGCTGTAGCAGGAACGCTTATTGTTGCGAATACTTATTTTCAATCGGGATTACATTTCACCTCATTCCAATCTGGTATGATGACTATTACTTATTTAGTAGCTGTTTTAATCATGATTAGAGTCGGAGAAAAAATCCTACAGGAAGTCGGTCCTAAAAAACCAATGCTTATAGGTGCAGGGCTTAATGCGATAGGGATTCTATTAATCTCGTTAACCTTTTTACCTACGCCTGTTTATGTCATCAGTTGTGTGTTAGGTTACTTAATTTATGGTGTAGGCTTAGGTATGTATGCCACACCTTCAACAGATACAGCTGTTACTACTGCGCCAGAAGATAAGGTAGGTGTCGCGTCTGGTGTATATAAAATGGCATCTTCACTTGGTAACTCATTTGGCGTAGCTATTTCAGGGACAATATTTACGATTATGTCAGCTCGTGACAATATTCATGTTGGTGCCATGTATGGACTGTGGTTTAATGCTGCATTAGCAATCATTGCATTTGTATTTGTATGGTTATTAGTTCCGAAAAAGCAATTTAATAATTAGTTATGGTAATAAGATTTTTGAAGTAAATAACAAAATGAAATGCATCCTCTATGCTAGATTAAGTATCAAGCATAGAACGGTGCATTTTTAGAGTAGTATATATGAAAAAAATTAGGATATAGACAAACCTCATATGCGTAAATTAGTTTGAAATGTACAGTAAAATTATTGGTTATCATTGGGAAATCATATTATAATTTAGTAAACGCTTACAAGGAGGTCTGGATTGATGCAAACTTTATGGCAAAATGAACAAGATCGTTTAACTTTACTAAAACAACTTGTAAATCACCAATCAATTACGAATACACAAGGAGAGAAAACATTCCCTAATCTGGTAAACCAATTGTTATTTCAACTTAAATATTTTAAGACCAATCCCAATCAAATTCAAAAAATACTAACGGATGATGATAAAG
Source organism: Staphylococcus ureilyticus (assembly GCF_002902235.1). Taxonomy (GTDB): domain Bacteria; phylum Bacillota; class Bacilli; order Staphylococcales; family Staphylococcaceae; genus Staphylococcus; species Staphylococcus ureilyticus. The sequence goes on along the minus strand of NZ_PPRL01000118.1, from coordinate 4,533 downwards.
AAGCATTAATTGCTTTTTATCAGGGTTCCCAATCCGGTAAAACTATTGTACTTGTTAGTCATTATGATACGGTCGATGTGTCGGAATTTGGTTTAGCTCATGATTTAGCTTGTAATCCTGATAAATTAAAGCAGTATTTTTTAGAAAACCAAAATTATTTAGATAAAGGGGCTGTAGAAGACTTACTTAGTGAAGATTACTTATTTGGTCGTGGGATTATGGATATGAAAGCAGGTCTCATGTTGCATATGTCTTTAATTGAATTAGCATCCATTGAACAATGGGATATTAATTTGATTTTAGTTACGGTTCCAGACGAGGAAGTAAATTCTTCTGGTATGAGAAAAGCGGTAGAAAAATTAGCAGAATTAAAAGCTAACTACGATTTAGATATACAATTACATTTGAATAGTGAACCTACTTTTCAGCAAGCTACTTCAGATGAAAAACATTATATATATTCAGGATCAATTGGTAAAATCATGCCAGCAGTACTGTGCTATGGAAAGGAAACACATGTCGGTCAGCCTCTTGAAGGTTTGAGTGCTAACTTTATGATGAGTTATATTACACAAGCGGTAGAATATAACACACAGCTAAAAGAACATTTTGAAAATGAATCCACACCTGTACCTGTAACATTAATGATGAAAGATATTAAAGATACATATGATGTGCAAACGCCATACAAAACCATAGGATTATTTAACTTCTTTCTATTTAACAAAACGCCTAAAGATGTTTTTAGAGAATTCATAAATACGGTCATCACTGCTGTTGAGCGTTGTGAATCGGATTGGCTATCTGTATTAGAAACAGAAGATTACCAATTCGATAAAAAAATTAATGTTCTGACATATGAGCAACTTAGGCAATATGCTGTTAAACAGTACGGTGAAGAAGCAATCACTAATCTTATAGATCAAACACTTCAAGAAACGTCAGAGTTACATTTACAGAATATTCATGTTGCAGATAAGCTGATGCAAATATGTAAGAATATAGCGCCAGCTGTAGTGACATTTTTTGCTTCACCTTATTATCCAGCTGTTAATGCTTCATCCGACAAGCACGTATCCTCAACTATAGAATTAGTGAAACATACACTAAATGAACAATTTCAGCGTAGTAGTGAACAAGTATATTATTTTAATGGCATCAGTGATACGAGTTATTTAAAGTTTGATGGAGATATGGAACAGATGGTTATATATGAGCAAAATACGCCAAATTTCAATCGTACATACACTATTCCTTTTGAATCAATAAAAGCCATCAGTGCACCTACATTGTTGATAGGACCCATCGGCAAAGATGCTCATAAATTAAGTGAGCGTCTGCATAAGCAGAGCGCATTAATAGAATTACCTGTCGTGCTAGAAAAAGTAGTTAAGTCATATATTTAAACTAGATATGTAGCTAGTACTTGTTAGAAGGTGTGCGATTACGCTATTATGAATAATAAATGTTTAAATAACTTTAATTGAAAAATGGAGTGTCAAATATGATAGAGGCGTATAAAGATTTTTGGAAAAAATATATAGATTTTCAAAGTAAATCCAATAGATTAGAGTTCTGGACACCGGTGCTGATTCATATTGTTAGTATATTTATTGTAGCTATTATTGGTGTTATTGCTTTTATTTCAGGTGCTTTTATTGTTGCTACAATCCTGTCAATATTGGTTGGGATTTTTGTATTGGCAATGATTATACCAATGTTTGCTATAACATTGCGACGATTTTATGATGCAGGGAGAAGAAGAACTTCTGCCATCATTCTTATAGTTGTGTCTATTATTATGAACATTTCATTTGATTTGATTCAAATCAATAGCATAGCCATCATACTTAATGTGATTGCATGGATATGTACGATTTTATTAATCATTGAAACATTGCTACCTTCTCGTAATGAATCGGATGCCACTTTAAAATGGCTATAGCATTTTAAATGCGAATGAAGATATGAGACAGCAAGTGTTTAGATGTATGAATTATGGCGAACTTTAATGTCGTAGTAGAGGAATAAGTATAATACACGCGTTTTAACAAAGATGTTCAAGTAATTTTCCAAAAATGAAAAATTAAAATTTATCGCTTATAAGCCGTTGTCATTAAAAGTCTGAAACATGTAAAAGATGTTTTGGACTTTTTTGTTTATGTTGTTAAGGTATAAAAATTATCTGAAAATTCATTGTATTAAAAAAAGTAAACCTTTAATATAAAAGAAGAAAGGTGGAGATAACATGGAATGGTTAAAATTGATTGGAATTTTAATTATAGTACTTGGTTTTTTATTCAAGATTGATACGATTGCTGTGATTTTAATCGCTGCTGTAGCGACGGGACTTGTATCAGGTTTAAATTTGTACGTTATTCTTGAAACATTAGGAAAAGCTTTTGTTGATAATCGTTTAGTTACACTTTTTATTTTAACATTACCTATGGTGGGGTTAATTGAGCGTTTTGGTTTAAAAAAGCAGGCCTCGAATATGATCGGTAAGGTGAATAAAGTTACGAGTGGGCGATTGATGACTATCTATTTATTCATTAGAGAATTAGCGGGTGTTGCATCAATACGTATCGGAGGACATCCACAGTTTGTACGTCCATTGATTAATCCAATGGTACAGGGTGCGTTAAGAACACGCTATCATTTGCAAGAACATGAAGTAGACGAAAAGGATATCGAAAAGATTAAAGCGCAGACTTCTGCGATGGAAAATTATGGTAATTTCTTCGGTCAAAATTTGTTTGTAGGGGCAGCGGGTGTATTGTTAATGGTTGGTACGTTTCAGTCTTTAGATATTAAAGTGAATGCCATTGATCTTGTATTAGCGTCATTACCTATAGCTGTTATTGTCTTTTTTATTGTGTGGATAAATAATATTAGATTTGATAAATATTTAGATCGGAAATATGGTAAAAAGCAGGTGGAAAGACATGAGTGAGCATACATTAAATCAAATTTTAGAACTATTTTACATATTAATTGGTTTACAATTACTTTATACGGCATATCGCGTGTTAAAAGCATCAACAAATAGCAAAAAATATGGTACAGCTTTATTTTGGATTTTATTAGCTATTTTATTTATTGCCGGTCCTTATATACCTAACGTAATCAATGGCATATTTATCATAGTTATGGGAATATTAACGCTATGTAAACAAGTGGTTATTAAAAATATTATAGATGTCAACGAAGCACAGGGAAACGTGGGTTCACAAAAATATGGAAATAAATTATTTATCCCCGCTATTGTTTTAGCTATAGCTGCGATTATCGTTTCTAATTGGACACCACTAGGAGGAGCAATAGGTTTAGGTGTTTCTTCGATATTAGGGTTACTTGCTGCATATATTGTTATTAAGCCAAATGGTAAATATATACTTTACGACAGTGACCGTCTAACCCAACAAATTGGAACAGTTGGTATACTACCACAGTTCTTGGCTGCATTAGGCGTACTTTTTACAGTGAGTGGTGTGGGGGATGTTATTTCTAAAGGCATATCCTCTTTTTTACCAGAGGGCAATCATCTTATAGGTGCGGCAGCATATGTTATTGGCATGGTGCTTTTTACAATGTTAATGGGTAATGCATTTGCTGCATTTACCGTTATCACAGCAAGTATCGGTATTCCATTTGTTATCGCACAAGGTGGAGATCCTGTTATAGCCGGTGCACTGGCTATGACTGGTGGATTTTGTGGTACATTATTGACACCTATGGCAGCTAATTTTAATACTTTACCAGTTGCTTTATTAGAAATGAAACGAGAATTCGGTGTGATTAAAGCGCAAGCGCCTATTGCACTTATATTAATTTTGGTGCATATAGGATTAATGTATGTTTGGGCGTTTTAAAATGTAAAAAGTATAAATTAAAAAATGAAAAGGGGATGTTAATGATGAAAATATTAGTAACAGGGTTTGATCCTTTTGGTGGAGAAGAGATTAATCCAGCATTGGAAGCTGTTAAATTATTGCCAAATGAAATTGAAACACATCAGATTGATAAGATAGAAATACCTACAGTTTTTAATAAAAGCAAAGAAACTATAGTTAATAAATTAAAACAAGAACAATATGATGTTGTATTGGCAATTGGACAAGCAGGTGGTAGATTTGAATTGACGCCAGAACGTGTAGGTATAAACATTGATGATGCGCGTATACCTGATAATGAAGGTAACCAGCCGATAGATGAAGTTATTCAATCATCAGGCGATGCCGCATATTTTTCCAATTTACCAGTTAAACGTATGACAGAGGCGATTAAGTCTGCAGGGGTACCAGCGAGATTGTCTAATACAGCAGGTACTTTTGTATGTAATCATATTTTGTATCAACTTGGATTTTTACAAGCAACACAATTTCCAAATATTAAATTTGGATTTATACATGTGCCTTTTATCCCTCAACAAGTCACAGACAAACCTGAAAAACCATCCATGTCTATTCAAACGATTGCAGAAGGTTTGGAAGCTGCTCTCAAAGCGATTATAGCTGTCTCTTATACACATCT
>NZ_PPRL01000117.1 GCF_002902235.1 Staphylococcus ureilyticus | reverse complement strand
TTCGCCATGCCACGAAATTAGCATCATGCTAGCAAGTTAAGCGAACACTGACATGATAAATTAGTGGTTAGCTATATTTTTTACTTTGCAACAGAACCCTATTTATTTAAAGTTCTATACCATTCCTATCGATAAACTTTTGACCAATTTAAACCTATTAAATCCATAATTTCTTCAATTATATAATTTTATCCGTATAAAATCGTAGTTTCTCTTTCTTTTTATAAGATGGAAGTGTCAACCATTAGGTATTTAAATGAACATTAAATGTTTGGACATAAACAGCAGTTCCAACTATTTGTACATTCCATTCCTTATCATCAGGAGTCACTTTAACCATTACTTTACCATCCTTACCAATTTCTTGACCTTGTTCAACAATAAGACTTAGTGGTTTGTCTAATTTATTCTCTATGTATTTTAAAAAGTAGGCCCCCATTACTCCAGAAGCTGTTCCAGTAATTGGATCTTCTGTTGTTCCAGAAAAAGGAGAAGAAAAATGTCGAGCGTGCATATCAGAGTCAAAATGGTAAGTTTCAAAACAAAATGGATGAATAGATACTGTAGGTCTTTCTGGTTCTGTTGCAAAGTTAAAATTATACTATAAATTCAACTTTGCAACAGAACCAGATATGCCTAAGTTCGACGCTGTGAAGTATGGAAAATATCATAAAGACGGCGAAACGAAAGAAGTTTCTGCAGATAAATACAACCAGCTTGCGGACAAAGCTAACAAAATCTATGACAAAGACTCACAAGTACCGCATGTCGATAAAAGTGTGAATGAACTTTCATACAAACTCTTAGAAGAAAAATACAACTATGCAAAAGCAGTGAAAGAATTAGTCGACAGTTTATCAGAAGCAGCATAAAAATTTTGATATAAGAATGAAACACAGCCTCCGTATTGAATGCGGGGGCTGTGTTTGTCTTTAATGTAATCTATACTTCAACTTTGAAATCTGTCACATTCGGAATATCCAATTCAGGATGTGCTTGCAAGTAATCAATAATCAGCTGTGCACCTTCAGTCGGAATCGATTTGATGATTTTATCTTCACTGAACATTGGATAGTTGCCGCCGCCGACAGCACGGTAATTATTCAGTACGACTTCATAAGTTTGATGCATAGCAATCGGCTGTCCTTGATGGGTCAAACGTGTAATACGTTCGCCTTTAGGATTGCCTGCTTTGATAGTATAGGCAATACCTGACCAAATATCATAATTGTAATGCTGAGGCTTGGGTTCAACATATTCAGGGTTCACAATGACTTCTTGGTCTTGTACTTCAAAGTATTCAGCTGTTTGTTCCAAAGCATCTTTAATATCTTGTCCGCTGAGTTTCAGTACATTGAATGTATTAGGGAACGGATAGTTGTTTAAGACATCCCGCATTGTGACTTCGCCTTTAAAGCCGCGTGATAAATCAAATAAGGCAGATGCCGCAATCGGAGCATTGCTTGCTTCCATTAAGATGTAATTCAAGAAGTTAAGGTATGGATGCGGTGCAGTGCGTGCTTTAAATTGATCTTCAACGACCATATCTTCAGATAATAAAGTGATTGGGGCATCTAGCCATTGTTCAATATAATCGCTGAATTGCTGAAGCTCATCTGTCAGTACAGCTTTATCAGGATTATCATCAGTTAAAAGCTGTGCAGTCGCATGATGCACACCTTGATCATGGTAGTCTAAGACAATTTTGCCGACAGTATTGCCTTTAGAACCAGGCTGGATGACTGGGACACCGTGAATGACTTGTGCGATTTCACGATGCTGGTGGCCGGTGATTAAGAGGTCGATGTCGGTGTGGAAGCGGTCGAGTAATGCATAACCTTCATTTTCTCCAGTTAAGGCTTCCGTAGGCGCACCGCTTTCTAAATCTCTTTCAAACCCGCCGTGGTAACATACTGCTACAATATCAGATTTGGCTCTGACTTCAGGCAGCCACTGTGCCAATGTGCTTTCAGCACTTTCAAATGTCAGACCTTCAATGTATTCTGCTTTCTCCCAATGCGGGATATATTGTGTAGTTAAACCAATCACGCCAATCGTTAATCCCTCTCTTTGTAAATACGTGACACCATGACCAGTGAAGGGTTCGCCGTTTTCTAAAATGTTCGCAGATAAGACTGGATAATCTAAATCTGCTAGTGTGTCTTTGAGATAATTTAAGCCGAAATTAAACTCATGATTTCCGATTACACCTAAGTCAAAAACGAATTGATTATAAATCGCCGCCAGCTGTTCTGCAGATTCTCTTTCTTTCGCAAGATAATGTCCGATAGGCGATCCTTGAAGAAAGTCGCCATTATCTATACGAATCGTGTTTTTGTACTGTGCACTATCTTCTTCTATGATGGCTTTGGTATGCAAGAGCCCCATCGGTAATCGTTGTGTCTTGTCTTGATAGTCAGTTGGAAAGAGATAGCCGTGTACATCGCTGACGATATAGAATGCAAGTTGTGTCAATGTAAAATCCCCCTATGTGCGTATCAGTTAATCGTTATAGATTGTGTTTTCAGGTTATGCGAACCTTGTTTTAAACGCAAGTGTGCAGACCCTGAAGCATCAGATATTGTTTGACCTTTCAAGGACAGTGTCGCATTGCCGTCACTGTCTGTTTGAACAGATTGTGCTGCACTATACCCTGGTGATGATTGTGTGCCGAATGTCGCAAGCTGGCGTCCGCCATCTGCATAAATACCGGCACGCAAATCGTTTAAAGTTTGGTTGGCAGGCTGACCTTTAAATTGGATTTTGATAGTAAATGTTTGTCCTGCTTGAAGTTGTTCAGGCACATCGAATGCAATGCCATTCGTATTGATAGATGTACTGCTTGTATCCTCATCTGGTGATGAAGGCTGCTCTTCTTTTGGAGTTTCAGATTGTGAGCCTCCATAGCTGCCAGCCGCAAAAGTTGATGGATCGTACCATTTATAGCCTGCTTTAGGTTCTGACCAAGGTTCTTTTTGCGGTTCTGTTGATTGCTTTGGCTGTTCGAAATCTTTCAATGGTGTGGCTTGGTCTTTTGAAACACCGAGCGCTGTTATCGTTTCGGCATCTTCTTGTTTGCCGAGCCATGTTGTTAAGTTAGAGAGCAATTGCTGATTATCTGCTTCTTTAAAGCCGTCATAAGTTTTCTTTGTATCTCCGCTGTCTTCTCGTTTATATTTAGGTGTACTGTCTTCAACTAAAGATGAATCGCCGATGAATGCCGCTTTGCCTTTGCCGACTTTAGACACCGCGACATAAGGTCCTTCAGCTTTACCGCCTCCGGCATAGACACCTTGATCTACCGCATGCGACCATTTTTGTTCTGAAGATAAACCTTCAGGTGTATAAATAATGCCTTTTGCTTTATCAGGGTCAGTAATGGCTAACGTTGAACCTGCATGCATAGACACACTGTTGACATTATCTGTGATGCCCATCGCATCTTTGCCTGTTACCATATTTTTCGTTGTAAGATTATTTAAACCATTGTATCTAAAGCGTACACCAAAGTTTTCAGCTAACCAATCAGAACTGTTTACGCCTTGCATAGCCTCTGACTGCTTTTCATCTTGCGACATATCTTTGGTCATATCGTTGTATGCACCGCGGCGATAGCCGTTCATGGCTTCAGATGAATCAATTCGGTTCAAGTTGCGGTCTGCGTTGTAGTGATCAGAAATGAAAATAATACTGCCGCCTTGTTTTGCAAAATCAACCATAGCTTGTTGTTCAGAAGATTTGAAAGGTGTATTCGCTTCAGGAATGACTAGAATCTTTGTGTCTTTTAACTTTTCAGGCGTGATACTTGCCTGTCCGCGTAATTCTTTCACTTGATAACCTTGCTTTGCGATTTGGTTGGCATAATCAGAAAAGCCGCCGTCTAAGACCCAATCTGCCGCACCTGCGGTTTGGGCATGTGAATTATCCATAAGTACTTTGCCTTTTTCAGCTTCTCCGATAGTCGGTGCATCAGTGGTACTTTGTGCGTATGTATCAGGTGATGCACTGAGTAGTGTAGATGCGATCAAAACAGAACTTGCGACGTAACGATGGATTACTTTCAATTGAATGTTCCTCCTAAAATGGTTATGTATTTATTTTTATTTACTTGTCCTTTCATTATATTCGTAATTCTAGAAAGTTACATTCGATAAATTTAAGATTTACGATAACTTAACTAAAGTTTCAAATAATTTAAAGATAATCAACATTGCATAAATTATTTACTCAATCTACACAAATATTGTGTTGTTTTTTACTTTAATTCACTCATATAATAAATGTGTAACACATCGCAATACATATGGAGGAATGTTGAATGAGAAAGAAACATGCGTTAAAGTCACTCTTCGCTTTAATGATGGCAGTTATTTTATTCGTATCCGCTTGCGGCAACGGCAGTTCTTTAGACAATAAGAAAGAAAGTGATAAAGAGGGAGGCAGCGGGGATTACAAACCTAAAGAATTAACAGTTCAATTTGTCCCTTCTCAAAACGCAGATAAGTTGGAAGCGAAAGCAAAACCGTTAGAAAAATTATTATCTAAAGAGTTAGATATCCCAGTGAAAGTTTCAGTTTCAACGAACTACAACACAATTGTTGAAGCGATGAAATCTAAAAAAGTAGATGTTGGTTTCTTACCTCCGACAGCTTATACATTAGCGCACGATAAAAAAGCGGCGGATGTATTGCTTCAAGCACAACGTTTCGGAGTGAATAAGGACGGTTCAGATTCAAAAGAACTTACAAAGGACTATAAATCAGAAATTCTTGTTAAAAAAGATTCAGGTATTAAAAGTGTTAAAGATTTAAAAGGCAAAAAAATCGCGCTGCAAGATGTGACTTCAACTGCAGGGTATACTTTCCCGCTTGTTGAATTAGACAAAGAAGGCGTAAATGTCTTAAAAGACATGAAAGTTGTGAACATGAAAGGTCATGACCAAGCAGTCATTTCATTAATGAACGGCGATGTAGATGCGGCAGCTGTATTCAACGATGCACGTAAAATCGTGAAAAAAGACGAACCTAAAGTCTTTGATGAAACTAAAATTTTAAAATTAACTAAACCGATTCCAAACGACACAATCTCAGTGCGCAGCGATATGGATTCAAAATTCCGCGACAAACTGAAAAAAGCCTTTAAAGATATTGCGAAAACAAAAGAGGGACACAAAGTCATCAGTGAAGTTTACTCTCATGAAAACTACGTAGACAGCAAAGATGAAAACTTCGATATCGTTAGAGAATACGATAAAAAAGTCAAAGAAATGAAGTAAGCACAAAGCAAACAGATGTTCCCCATCACACCATTTTAATGAGCGTATTTCAACGCAGTGAGGCTTGCAAGAGCACATTGAGTCCGTTGAATACGCTCGCTTTGTATTAAAGCGAGAAGGAAAGGAAATGAGTATGAGTCAAATTGAATTTAAAGATGTACGCAAAGTTTATAGTAACGGTCATGTCGGTTTAGACCGTATTAATTTAAATATTGAAAAGGGTGATTTCGCAGTCATTGTCGGCTTGTCAGGTTCAGGAAAATCGACATTACTGCGTTCTATCAATCGGCTGCATGATATTACAGAAGGGGAAATTCTGATTGACGGCAAATCGATGACTAAAGCCAGCGGCAATCAACTGCTTGAAATGCGCAGAAATATCGGTATGATTTTCCAAAATTTCAACTTAGTCAAACGTTCTTCGGTGATGCGTAATGTACTCAGCGGACGTGTCGGCTATCATCCGACTTGGAAAATGATTCTCGGTCTATTTCCGAAGGAAGACAAAATCAAAGCATTAGAAGCTTTAGACCGCGTCAATATTTTAGATAAGTATAAATCACGTTCTGATGAATTATCCGGCGGTCAGCAACAGCGTATTTCTATTGCAAGAGCTTTATGCCAAGAACCTGCGATTATTTTAGCAGATGAGCCTGTTGCTTCATTAGATCCCTTAACAACTAAACAAGTGATGGATGATTTGAAGCGTATTAATCAAGAATTAGGTATCACAATTATTATCAACTTGCACTTTGTAGATTTAGCACGTGAATACGGCACACGTATTATTGGTTTGCGCGATGGTCAATTGGTCTTTGATGGCCCTGTTGAGCGTGCAACAGATGAAGCCTTTAATGAAATTTACGGCCGTTCTATTCAAGACGAAGAGAAGTTAGGAGTGAATTAGCATGGATCATGCGAAAGATTATGCGTCGATGTTAAATAACAAGAAATCGTTTAAGACGACTTTCAGTGCAGTCCTTGTACTTTTCTTAGTAATATGGAGTTTGACTTATACGGGATTTAGTATCGGTGATTTATTATACGGCTTGCCTCAAATCGGTGTCTTATTTACAGATATGTTTCCGCCGGATTTAAGTTATTTATCTCAGATATTGAATCCAATATTAGATACGATTCGTATGGCAATCGTAGGTACATTTATCGGTTCTATTATTGCAGTACCCATTGCATTATTATGTGCCAAGAATATCTCACGTACGAAATGGATAGCAATGCCGGCACGTTTCGTGCTGAACATTGTGCGTACGATACCGGATTTATTACTTGCGGCTATTTTCGTTGCGGTTTTTGGGATTGGCCAAATTCCAGGGGTGCTCGCGGTAATTGTATTAACTATCAGTATCGTCGCAAAGTTATTATATGAAGTTTTAGAAGCGATTGATCCAGGCCCTTTAGAAGCCATGACGGCAGTAGGGGCGAATAAAACCAAATGGATTTTGTTCGGTGTCGTTCCGCAGGCACTCGCTTCTTATGTGTCTTATGTATTATTCGCCTTTGAAATTAATATTCGTGCAGCTGCGGTACTTGGTTTAGTCGGTGCCGGCGGTATCGGTCTCTTTTATGACCAAACACTCGGCCTGTTCCAATACGATAAAACAGCAGTGATTATCTTATTTACACTATTGATTGTAGTCATTATTGACTTCATCAGTTCGAAAGTGAGGGAGCAACTCACATGACGACAATGAGTAAAACAGAGTTATTGAACAACTACAGCAATAAGCAGAAGAAAATCAAATATACCTTAACAGCACTAGTGGTTGCGGCACTTTTGATTTGGGCTTTTGCCGGTATGCCTGCTTTAGAAATCAAAGACAAATCCCGTCAAATTCTCGGTTCGATATTACAAGGACTAACTCATCCGGATTGGGGCTTTGTCTATCAAAAAGGCGGAGAAGACTTGCTTCATGGTTTGTTAGAAACCTTTGCGATTGCAGTAGTCGGAACAATATTAGCTGCGATTATCTGTATTCCTTTAGCGTTCTTAGGCGCAAAGAATATTGTCAAACTCCGCCCAGTCACAGGCACAAGCAAATTTATCTTAAGTATTATCAGAGTCTTTCCTGAAATCGTAATGGCTTTAATCTTTATCAAAGCAGTAGGACCAGGATCATTTTCAGGCGTGTTGGCACTCGGTATTCATTCAGTAGGGATGCTTGGAAAACTCTTCGCAGAGGATATTGAAAATATCGATTTAAGTGCAACCGAATCGCTTAAAGCATGCGGCGCAAATAAAATTAAAACATTAGTATTTGCGGTCATCCCGCAAATCTTGCCGACTTTCATGTCATTAATTCTTTACCGTTTTGAGTTGAACTTGCGTTCGGCGTCCATCTTAGGCTTAATCGGTGCAGGAGGTATCGGTACACCATTAATCTTTGCCTTGCAGACACGTTCATGGGATCGTGTCGGAATTATATTAATCGGCTTAGTAATTATGGTCGGTATCGTGGATTACATCTCTGGCAAGATTAGAGAGAAAATTGTATGATTAGAACAATAAATAACCATGGAATAACGATGTGATTCCATGGTTATTTATATCTTCAATTGTCAAATTAAGTGCAACACCTTATCATTGAAAAGCTCTGCTGGTGTTTTCCAATCAAATCGTTTACGAGGACGTGTATTCAACTTATAAACATAGTGTTCTATTTGTTCTTCTGTAATGTTATCAATATCAATACCTTTGGCTATATATTCTCTAATCAATCCATTTGTATTTTCATTAGTTCCACGTTGCCAAGGGGAATGAGGATCAGGAAAATAAAATGGAATGTTATCTAACTCTGACGTAATTTCTGGATGTTTAGAAAACTCTTTACCTCTATCTGGTGTAATAGATAATCGTTTATTGTTTGGTAAGGTGCCAAGTAAATCTACGATTTTCTGTTTCACAAACTCAGATTTCTTTTTAGGTACTTTACCACAAAGTAAATAGCCGGTTTTACGATCTACTAATGTAACAAGACAAGATTTTCCAGTTTTTCCCATAACAGTATCGGCTTCCCAATCTCCGATTCGTTCTCTATCATTAATGATTTGAGGTCGATCATGTATTGAATAACTTATTCTAATTCTACCTCTATTTTCTTGATGACTTTTAGTGTGTCTAGTCTTACCTCTATGCCTTAACAATCTAATACATCCACGGTTACCGTGACTTAATTTAGGCGGATCAAATAGGCCTAAATAAATAGCACGGTAAATAGTATTATAACTAATAGCCAGGTGAAACCCTTCACTTTTCAATCGGTTTGCAATTTGTTCAGGTGACCACTGTTGATTAAGAAATAAAAATTTTACTTTATCAAATAAAATCTTTGATTTTAATAATAATTTACGTCCGCATTTTTTCTTATTGCACTTGTAATTATTATGAGCATATGTAGGGCTGTAGCTTCCGGAGGAAGCGTTTCTAGCTAATTCACGAGAAACAGTTGATGGGCTTCTGCAAATATCTTTAGCGATTTTTCTTAAAGAATATCCTTTAGCCTTAAGAAAGAATATTCTTTCGCGTTCTTCTATGGTAAGGTGTTTATATGAGTCCATAATCATCATCTCCAGTAAAATTTTGTCTTCGCAAACTTTATTTTACTAGATTGATGATTTTAGGGCTCTTTTTGGTTCTGTTGCAAAGTAAAAAATATAGCTAACCACTAATTTATCATGTCAGTGTTCGCTTAACTTGCTAGCATGATGCTAATTTCGTGGCATGGCGAA
>NZ_PPRL01000116.1 GCF_002902235.1 Staphylococcus ureilyticus | reverse complement strand
ATTATTAATAATAGTATTAATATAACAGATGGTTTAGGAAAAGTAATACTATTTAGGTCATGCTTGGTAATATCATGTGATTTTAGTCCTAATGAATCAACCCAAAAAGGTTTATTGGCTTTGTCTAATTGGGTGTTAATAAATGAAGAAGGAATGATTAACAATGCTATAATTGCGATAATAATTGGCAATATACTAAGAGAAGTTAAAACTAAAGCGATGGTTGCTAAAATAGTTAGTGTTTTGATTAAAATATTAAAACGTTTGCTTTTAATTGTAGACATATTGACGCTCCTTTTAATTGATTAATTTCATTATAACTTAAGTATATCGATAATCAATACTTTTTTATCGAATAACGATAAAATAATCAGAGGACGAATTGAATCATTAGATAATACAAAAAGGAAATATAATAATGCTATTATACGATGAACATGAGTGAGTTGAGTAAATGGAGATATAGTGCAGCCATTAATACAACAGTTTATACAAAGAGATATAAGTATAAATATCTCAGGATGATCAACGCTTTATACTTGCGTTTTATATAACAAAAACAAAAAGCGACCATTGGTAAGATTTACCAATGGTCGCTTTTGTCATTTATTAATATTCAATGTTTGGTGCTTTGTTTACATGTTGTTGGTAACGTTTAAGGCCTACAAATGCTAATGCGCCTATAGCCACAACTACTAATAATTTTTTCATACATTTCGCTCCTTTAAGTGAATCATTGATAACAAAGTATCTTTAAAAATACCAATGAACAACAAAGATTAAGGAACCAACAGGCATTCAGTAACGATAAAATCTATCGAGACACATCTCTTAAGATGCGAGTAGAAAATGATATACGGTTGTAGGTTCATAAATAGGTGTTTTACACAATCTTAATCTCAGTTCATTTTAGTTTTTACACTTAAGCAATCAAAAATTTATTCGTAATAATTTAATTCAAGATCTTTTGAAGTTTGTTGACGTGTTTTTCTCATTAAATCAACATCTTCAATTAATGATTTGCCATAAGAAGGAATCATTTTTTGGATTTTAGGTTCCCAATCATTTTTGTATTCAGAGAAGTTTTTCTCTAATACTTCTAATGCTACAGATACAGAAGTTGATGCTCCTGGTGATTCACCAAGTAATGCAATGACAGAATGGTCTTCTGAGTTTACAACTTCTGTACCAAATTGGATGAAGCCTTTACCATATTCTTCAGTATCTTTAATCACTTGAACACGTTTGCCGGCAGTATATAATTGCCAATCTTCATCGCGTGCTTCTGGATAGAAAGTACGTAAGTGGTTCATGCAACCTTCTTTTGTCATTAAAATTTGGTCAAATGAATATTTAAGTAGCGGTAAGTTTTTCGCTGCCGCTGATAATAATGTTGTGATGTTACTTGGTTTAACAGATTTAAATAAATCTAAGTTTGAACCATATTTTAAGAATTTAGGACCAATACTTGCAAACGGTCCAAATAATAATGTTTTTTGACCATTAATGAAACGTGTGTCTAAATGTGGCACAGTCATTGGTGGTGTGCCTGGTGGTTCTTTACCATACACTTTGGCATCATGTTCTTCAATCACATTTGGATTTGTACATGTTAAGAATTGGCCTGTAATAGGGAATCCACCTAAATGTTTACTTTCAGGGATACCTGTTTTTTGTAGTAATGGAATAGCAGCACCGCCAGCACCGATAAATACATAATCAGCTAATTGTGTTTGTGTTTCACCAGTATTTACATTGCGGATTTGAACTTCCCATTTACCATCGTTACGTTGATTGAAATCAAGTACTTCATGATGGTATTGAACTTCTACTTGTGGGCTTTTTTCAAGGTTTCTCGCCATTTTACGAGTTAATTCACCAAAGTTTACGTCAGTACCTTCATTAATTTTGCTGGCAGCCATAATGTCGTTTGCGCTATGACCTTGCATCATTAATGGAATCCATTTTCTCATTTCTTCGATATCTTCAGTATATTCGATATTATCGAACATAGGGAAGTTTTTCATTGCTTCATAACGGTCTTTTAAAAACTTAACGTTATTTTTACCTCTTACGAAACTAATGTGTGGTAAAGGATGAATGAATTCTCTAGGGTTTTCGATATAGTTATTTTTAACTAAATAGCCCCAGAATTGTTTAGAGATTTCAAACTGCTCATTAATCTCTTTTGCTTTTTCAATATCAATTGAACCATCAGGTTGTTGCACTGTATAGTTCAATTCACAAAGTGCAGCATGTCCTGTACCTGCGTTATGACGTTCGTTTGAGCTTTCGTCACCAGGACGATCTAAACGTTCGTATAATTTAATGTTCCAATTTGGTTCAAGTTCATTAAGCATAGAACCAAAAGTAGTACTTAATACACCGGCGCCAATAAGAATGACGTCTTTTGACTCAGTTTTAGCCATAGTTCCTCACCTTTCATTCTTAATAACATCAGTAACAAATTGTCATACATTGTCACTCATCTTATGTCTTTATTTACTATTATATTACGCGATTCACACATGTGAAAATACATATTAATCATATAACACATTCCTATTTGGAATATGTGACCATACTTATAATAATTTACCCTATATTTCAAGTATAAATCATTAAAATAAGTGACAATAACTGCTACATAGTAATATTACATTATAGTATCTATAAATTTCAATTATATATGTCTTAATTAAATATAAAGGGTAGAGAAGTAAAAATTTAGACGTGTGAATTTGTATTTAAGCAATTGGTTTTATCAACCACTTATTTAATACATAACGATTAAATAAGCAAAATGTTTCATATGAAACATGGATATAAAATGATGTTTCTCAATAATTGAGAGTTATCTTTTAATGAGAAAAATTGGCAAAACTTTGTTATACTGATTTATAAAATGTAAGCGCTTACTAATTTAATTGATAAAGGAGACTCTATATGAAAGATAAAGTGATAATGGTTACTGGTGGAAGTAGTGGTATGGGAAAAGCAATGGCGAAACGTTTTGCTGAAGAAGGTGCGAATGTCGTTATAACAGGTAGATCGTTAGAACGGTTAGAAGCAACGAAAAAGGAAATTGAACACCGAGAAGGACAAATTTTATGTGTTGATATGGATGTTCGTGATACGGAACGCGTACAATATACAGTGGATGAAGCCATTAATACTTTTGGTAAAATAGATGGTTTGGTTAATAACGCAGCTGGTAACTTTATATGTGCTGCTGAAGAACTAACAACTAATGGTTGGAATTCTGTCGTAGATATTGTCTTAAATGGAACTTGGCATTGTACACAAGCTGTTGGAAAAAAATGGATTGAACAAGGACATCGTGGACGTATTATCAATATGGTGGCCACTTATGCATGGCGTTCAGGGCCAGGTGTTGTACACTCTGCTAGTGCAAAAGCGGGTGTGTTAGCCATGACCAGAACGCTCGCTGTAGAGTGGGGTTCAAAGTATGGCATTACCGTAAATGCAATTGCGCCGGGCCCTATAGATCATACAGGAGGCTCTGGAAAACTTAGTTTATCGGAAGACGCACGTCAACAAACATTGGACAGTGTGCCTTTAGGACGCATGGGCCAACCAGAAGAAATTGCAGGATTAGCTAAGTTTTTATTTTCTGAAGAGGCAAATTACATTAATGGTGCTTGTATGACAATGGATGGTGGTCAATGGCTTAACCAAAACGCATTTTAACATCATAGCGTAACTTTATGAAGATAACAGAAATAATAACAGGCTGTGACACACTAATTGTTACAGCCTGTTATTGATGATAATAGTTTTTTAGCAAGTCGATTTTGTTATGGATAAGGATAATTTTCACATTAAATTAAACCGAGCCAATGCCAATAAGTGGCGCTAAATAAAATCATAAGTAAATAACCAATAACCGTTATAGGAATCCCTGTTTTTAAAAAATCTTTAACAGTAAATGTTTCTGTGCCATAGGCCAACATTGATTGTGGTGAGCTTACAGGTAGTAAGAAACCAAAGCTGATAACGAATTGTTGTATAAGCACAAATCCCACAGACTGATTGCCTAAATCCAAGGTAGTGGTTAGTGAAATAAATACAGGAATTAACGCTGATGCTAAACTTGTTGCACTTGCAAAACCTAAATGTATTAAAATATTGAAAAGTGCAATTAATGCAATGGTTACTACAAGAGGATAATGATTTAAACCCATGATGCCAAACGTTTGATCACTCAACCATTGCGCAGCTGTTGTTTTTAAAAGTACATTTCCTAAAGATATACCAACGCCAAAAACAATAATAGTTCCCCAAGGTATACGACTTTCAGCTTCTTTCCAAGACATGACGCCAATTTTAGGAGTTAGCATGACAGCCAGTGCTAATAAAATGATTGAAGATGAATCAATAGGATGTAATATTTTTTCGGTAGACCAAAGTATTAATAAAATGATAGATATTCCAATAAGACGCCACTCTTTAGAAGTTACGGGCCCCATCGCTTTTAACTGTTGTTGAATTAAAGATTTACCGCCTGAAAGTTCTTTTTCTTCAGGAGGCATCACTTTAAGCATGATAAAATAAAGCGCAATTGACATCAATACAGACCAAGGTCCTGCATATAATAACCACTGCCCCCATGATATATCAGTATTCAATTGATCATTTATAAAGTTAATTGCGACAATGTTTTGTGCAGCTGCAGTTTTTATACCAATATTCCAAATAGAAACTGCTTGTACAGCTGTGATAACTAAAAGTCCAGCTAATTTACTTTGTTTAGCAACACCGAATGCTGTAATCATTCCTAATAATATAGGAATCACAGCACCTGCTCGTGCAGTTGCTGATGGAACGAAGAATGCTAAAAATATTGCTACTAATATTGTACCTATGACGATGCGACTTGTCTTATTGCCTGCTACAGATAGTACAATGAGTGCAAGCCTTTTATGAAGTTGTGTGATTTGCATTGCGGTTGCTAAAAAAAGAGCAGCCGCAACTAAAGCTAATGCACTCGTAGAAAACCCACTAAAAGCAAGTTTTAAAGCATTACCTGTTCCGAAAAGTGAATTTCCCTTCAATATTTCACCATTTGATTGAGGATGACCTAGTGATTCAGATAAATTTTGTACTGGACTGAACCCTATTAATAAAATAATGAGTCCAACAATCATGACCGCAGAAACTGGATAAGTCACTGCTTCAGTAACCCATAATATGACTGCAAATAATAATATTGCTAATGCGCTTTTAGCCATAAGCGGTAAACTTTCTGGTGTAGGCAATAACAACAAAGCGATTAAGACGGTGATGCTTGTGAGTAACCAAAATGGTTTAAAATGAGATGTAGACTTAGTAGATGAATCTTTACGCATATATTTCCACTCCCTTGTTATATCTTTCACAATAATATTACAAATTTTATTAAGTTGTATCATTATAATTTAAGAAAGTTCATAAAAAGTTACTAATTATGTATATGATAAATCGTTAATTTTAAAAATTTTATAGTAATTATGAGAAGATACTTTTGATATGAATATGGGAGAGACGTTCAACACTGCGACATTAAATCGTTTGGAAGTTTAATTAATAATAAATAGGTAATAGCAATACTAATGGAAAATATAAGAATGCCATTAAACATTTAATAAATAAAAAAGGTGATTAATATGGATGTTAGATTTCCAATTGGTGAATTAGAAGTACCAGATCATGTGACACTAAAAGATATCCAACGATGGCTTAGTGAAATTGAGACATATGCATATAGATTAAGACAAACTGTAGATCATTTAAATGAAGAAGCGTTAAATAAACAATATCGGGAGAAAAGTTGGAATGTACGACAACTTGTTCATCATATAGCAGATTCTCAATTAAATATGTTTCAACGCTTAAAATTGGCATTAACAGATACGAATCCAGTTGTTGATCCTTTTATTCAAGATGAGTGGGCTAAACTTGCTGATAGTCAACTTCCTATAGAATGTTCCCTTAAAATGTTAGAAGGTATAAATGAACGTATTATAGCAATTGGTAATCATTTAACAGAAAATGATTTGAATCGTACATTTACATTAAGAGGAAGCGGAGAAATATCTGTTGCTACTAAAGTTGCTAAATTAGCTTGGCATGAAGAACATCATTTAGCGCATATTAAAATTGCATTATCATAATAAATATATGTTGAGACCGTTCAATTTTAATCATTGAACGGTTTTTTTCATGTATAAATAACAAACTAACTATGATAGTTGTCACACTAATTACAATTGTGTTACAGAAAAATTAGTTTGAAAATTAGTTTATATACTTTAGGAATAGGTTTTTTTACAAATTATCTTCGAATTTATATTCGATTTAATGTAATTATTATGTAAAATGCACAGGATTTTTTTAATTTCGCTGTAACCTACAAGGTTTTTATGGATGTTATAGTATTTACTGGAAATTGGTTGAAACAGCATTGGATTTTTCAAAAATAACAATTGGTTTCAATATCACAGATAAAATTAATTCTTAAAAATATAAAAACAAACTTGTAGGAGGATTTACTCAAAAATGAAAAAAACAGTATTAGCTTCAACATTAGCAGTAGGATTAGGTGTAACAGGATTTGCAGCAGGAAATTCAGCTGACGCGGCTGAACAAGGTATCGACAAAGCAGAATTAGCAAACTTAGCACAATCTAACCCAGAACAATTAAATGCATCACCAGTACAAGAAGGTTCATATAGCTATAACTTTAATTATAATGGTTTAAACTATAACTTTGAATCAAATGGACAAACTTGGTCATGGAGTTATGGTGAAGGTTCAAGCGCTAACGCTTCAACTGTAGAACAACCACAACAAGCACAAACTGAGCAACCAGCTCAACAAACTGCACCACAAACTGAACAAACACAACAACCTCAACAAGAAGCAACTACAAAAGCTTCAACTCAATCATCAAGCTCAAATGAAGCTTCAAGTGGTTCTTCAGTAAACGTTAATTCACATTTACAAGCAATCGCGCAACGTGAATCAGGCGGCGACTTAAAAGCTGTTAACCCATCTTCAGGTGCAGCAGGTAAATACCAATTCTTACAAAGCACTTGGGATTCAGTAGCACCAGCACAATATAAAGGTGTATCTCCAACAGAAGCACCAGAATCAGTACAAGATGCTGCAGCTGTAAAACTTTACAATGAAGTTGGCGCTTCACAATGGGTTACTGCATAATCTGAATTATAATTCTTAATTAAAATCAAAAAATACTAATAAAAGCTATGAAAGCATCTTTCAGTAGAGAAGCTTTCATAGCTTTTTTATTTAACAATTGGATAAAGTTACGTGTATTTAAGCATAAAGTTATAAAAAGTCATTCCAAACACTTTCATTTGGAGTAGAAGTTACAGAAATAATTTCATCTTTAGTTGGATGTTTGACACTGAGTTTATATGCCCAAAGTGCGATTTGTTGACCGGGATTATTAAATTTTTGGCCGTATTTTTGATCTCCGTATAAGGGTAAGTTTTGATTTGCGAATTGCACTCTAATCTGATGTGAACGACCTGTTTTTAATTGGATTTGAACCAAAGTTTTACGATTAATGGTTTTGATAACTTTATAATTCAAAATTGCCTCTTTAGCTTCTTTTTTCTTGGAATTAACCACATATACAATGTTTTTATTTCTATCTTTCCATAAATAATCACGAAGTTCACCTTCTTTTTTTGAAGGTACACCGTGAATAATCGCTAGATATGTTCTATATAATTTTTGTTTTCTAAGTTCATTAGATAACCTAGAGGCCGCTTTGGATGTTTTAGCGAATACGATTGCGCCTCCAACAGGCCGATCAAGGCGATGTACGAGACCAAGATATACATTTCCTGGTTTATTGTATTGGACTTTTATGTAATTTTTTAAAATAGACAACAAATCTTGATCTCTTGAGTTATCTTCTTGTACAGGAACATTGATAGGTTTCTCTACCATTAATAAATGGTTATCTTCATAAAGAATATTATCGAACATTTAATTCCTCCAACATAATATACATTATTAGTT
>NZ_PPRL01000115.1:2726-4948 GCF_002902235.1 Staphylococcus ureilyticus | reverse complement strand
GTTCCTATAATATATACATTATCAGGAATATAGAATTTGTCTTTTTCAGACTCCATATTTGAATACTGTGTTTTTACTGCTCCAGCAATCCCTCTATAACTAGGATCTATTGAAAAAAACAATTCTCCAAATATCTTTGAAATTTCTCCTCTATTTATTTCATCAATTACAAAGATATACTTTTTATGATTATCACCATATTTAATGTGATTTTCATGTTTTCCCATCTTTTTATCTGAAGAATTGCTACTTTGAGCCACTATAGCTTGCTCACAAAACATTTTGAATATTCCTGATTTTAAATCAAACCCCATAGTTCCATCATGAGATATAACAGGTCTAATGCCTTCAACAAAATCAGTATAATCATAATTGGGATGAAATTGAACAAACTCAAATTGTTCTGAAGACTCTAAATCTTCATTAGAAGTCCCTATCATATTACAAGCTATTGCTTTCGCTAGATAACTCTTACCTGTTCCAGGCGCACCCCTTAGTATGAGATTTTTAGACTTTAATAATTTATCTGTTAATTCTTTAACTACTCCACTTTCTATCATAGGCGCCACCTCAATTTTGTAACTCTTATAATCATCATAAAATTGCTTGAAATATTCATTGGGAGGATTATCAGAAAAAAGGTCCATTTCTGCAATACTATAAGTTTGTTCCGTTTCTTGCTCTTTTTGTGCTTCTTCATCCCATAAAGTAAATCGAACGGCAGTCATGTTATAATTTTCAAAAGTTGTTCTAATGGTTACCCATCTTGAATTCGAACCTTTATAACACATATATGGAATTTTACCGCTTCCATTACCATTTTTCCTGCCATATTGTCCACTACTAAATAGATGGATATGAAATTCGACATCATTAATTAACACAGAGTTAAAGTCTTTAATTTTAGTGATTTTCACCTCATCAAGACCTTCATGTTTTATTTCAGTACTTTTGTCATTACTCGTAATATTAATTTGACTTTGTTCTACAAAATTTCTAAATAGATTTTTGAACAATTGATATTTATTATATTGTGCTTTTGATATATCTTGATAAAATTGATCAAGATT
The DNA here is from genome assembly GCF_002902235.1 of Staphylococcus ureilyticus. Taxonomy (GTDB): domain Bacteria; phylum Bacillota; class Bacilli; order Staphylococcales; family Staphylococcaceae; genus Staphylococcus; species Staphylococcus ureilyticus. The sequence continues at coordinate 3,878 of NZ_PPRL01000115.1, read as the reverse complement.
TTTCCCGTTTTCTTTATATTTAGCAACTAACTGTTCATAATCATTCAACACTTTCATAATATCACTTTCTATTACTGATGAATCAGGCATATCATTAATATAATATTCAAAACCACTAATAGTAGTTTTTTCATAATCTTTGCCTAATAACGTCTCAGATTTTAAATCAATATCAACAAGTTCACTTTCTGGAGAATCCAATATTTCATAAATTGATTTTGATACTTTTGCTATGTCTTGTTTTCGTAATTTTTTTTCTTTAAAATAATTAGCAGCTTGATTTAAAGTCAAGTATACTCTTTCACCATCTGCACTAAATAAAAAAACAATATAAAAACCTTGACTAGCTTGCTCTGTTACTTCTTTATTCATAATAGCAAGCCAAGGTATAGAGGCAAATTGACCATTGCCGATGCTACCCTCAATTTTAAAACCATTTAGTTCTTCTATTTTTTTTAGTTCTTCGACCATCTTATTTTTTACTAAATTTCCTACCGGTGCTCCCTTGAATTTACCTGATTTTTTTTCTTTAAAGTATGTATTACCTATCTCTTTAATTAAATTTGATAAAGTCATTAATAATTACTCCTATTCATAAGCCAAAAAGCTTGTGTTATTTATTACTAGATACAATGAAATTATATTTTTTAATCATAGTATTGAAGCAAATAGCATAAACTCTCAAAATTTTTAAATTATTTTACATTAAGTTTTAATTAAAATTATTTCATGGAGTTATTGACAATGATTTAACGTAATTATTGTATTGAACAAATGGCATTATTTAATTTTATCGATCTTTTTAATAGATAAATTGTTGGCCAAAGTATTGTTAAGTATAAAATCACTAAGTTAGTAACAAAAACTATCAGTATATTTCAACTTGACCTGCAATATTTGCAGTGTTTCTACTTGCAATGGAAAAAATCGTAATAAAGATATTGACATATCAATACTTAAATTATTAAAAGCAAATCTAATAGATAAATTTTTCAAAGTCATCAATGCTTTTTAAAGCTTCTTGTAATTTTTTTCTTTTCACCAATGATACATAGATTGCACAAGCTTCTGCTTGGCAGTTAAATGAACGTTTGGGGTTAAATTCTATATCTGTGAACGCTTCATATTCAAGAATTTCTTTGGCAACTTCTG
>NZ_PPRL01000115.1:0-2700 GCF_002902235.1 Staphylococcus ureilyticus | reverse complement strand
CATTAATATATAACCAATTATAAAATAAAGTTTTAGGTTCTAATGGATAATCATGCCCAAAATTACTATATTTCGTCATAGAATCATTAGTATCAATTTTTCTTAATTTTTGTTTCATTTCTGTTGAGCTATAACCTTTTTCTAATAGATAATTTTGACTACCTGCTTTTTTATATACTTTGCTAGATTGAAATACTTGTTCTACACAAAATAAATGCCCTTTAATTGTCTTTATTTTTAAATTAAATGCGCTTGCTTTGATACCTATATCTTCTATTGATTTACTAGAAACTTCTAATAAATTATCTGTTATATTTTCCTTTAAAAACTGTTGGTGCAAATCTTCGATGCTTTTTTGCTTTTGTTCTTTAGAAAAGCCTGGAAACCACTTAAAAAAAACATCTATTTTTTTGTATTTTAAATCTTTAGGATCAACGTAATAGACAAATCGATTAGCCATGTTGTTTATATTTCAACACCTTTTCCTCAGGAACCTTTCCTGATTGTAGTAAACGAACTATTTCTTTTTTTTCAAACAATTCGCTTGAAACTATTATGTCATAATCAGATGTACAAACTCCACAAAGTTCTAATCTTAAACATTCTCTTTTGGCAAGTTCTTCCGTGGGAAAAATAAGAGCTGTGATATATTCTTTAGGTATTTTATTATATATAAGAACTTCCGCCTGTACATTAGTAGGGACATTACTTGGATATAATTTATCTCTAACAAACGTTCTTTTACCTGTTACTCTTTCATTAAAAATGCTTTCAAAAGCTTCATACCCTCCTTTTATCATTCTTCCACCTTTAGTAGCAGCGTTGACAGGGCAAAATTTTGTAGAGTCAGTGATAATTTTTGGACTTATTTCTAATATTGTCCATTCATTAAATATTTCAGTTCGGCTTTTTTTTACTACAGTTGAAAAATAATAGCAATTAGGATATTGGACTGAAGTGCAGATATAATCCTCATGTCTATCAAATCTATTTTCATCTGTTTTATTCAAAAAAGACGAATCAAAAATGAAATTATTAGCCAAAATACCGTTGTCACTATCCATGCCTTTTCCTAAAATAAATGGTAAATTTTTAGACTTAGTGAAATGACATAATCGCGTGATGTGACGATTTTGTATTACGGATTGTATCAAATACCTTCACCTCCACAAACATATTTACTAAGAGCCAGCGATGCTAATAATGGTGTTAATTCTCCTGAATATAAAATAATTAATTTTTCCTTTGCTCTTGTGACACCAACATAATATTGGGCAATAGATTTCTCTAGTATTTCAGAGTCTAGATCTGAATATTTAAAATTTTTATTATCTAAATCAATTTCATTATTATCAATCTCAATACTTTTTATAAAATTTTCTTTACTTAAAAAAGGCATAATTACAGTATTAAATTCCAATCCTTTAATTTGTTTATAAGTTCCAAGAGTAATATTGTTTTTATCACTTTTCAAACTGTAAACACTTAAGTTTTCACCCTTTTCTTTCATAAACTGTTTGAAATCTTTAAATTTATGACTTGGAAGAATAACACCTACTTTTTCTTCTTTACGACGCTCTTGCACTCTAGTAATATAGTGATAAACTTTCTCCATTTCTTCTTTTTCATCTTTATATTGAATAATTTTTGGCTCTTGACCGTTTCTCATTCCTAATTTAGCTTCTGCATAAAATTCGTTATTTTTATCAAAATAAGGTGAACGAGATATTTCTTCAGCAAATTCACTAATCGGTCGACTATTTCTGTAATTATATACTAATCGATACTTTTTATAACTATTCATTTTAATACCTAGAGATTTAAAAGAAATACGTTTACCGAATACACCTTGATTAATATCTCCTAATAAGACCATTGCTCCATTTGTATTATTTAATTCATTAACAGTCATCAACATGTCTGAAGTAAAATCTTGGAATTCATCTATCAAAATATATTTATATGATAATAATTTTTTCTTCTTGTCCTGGTTTTTAATCTTTTTTAACAAATTACGAATAAAGGTACCTACATCTTCAAAATCATAATATCTATCTTCTTTTTCTCTAATTTTTATATACTGCTCATAAACCTCGTAGAAGTACTTTCTTTTACTTCTATCGATTCTAGTACTTTTTCTACCGATCCTTTCCATTTTTTCATAAATTTCAAATGAAGTTACTGACATTTGCTGCATCCAAGAAATTTCATCTAAGAATGTTTGGTAAGGTCTTTTAAAAGTAGATTCAGCTGGATACTTCTCTCTTATTTCATTTACAGCTCTTTCTACTTGAATAACTTTATTTTGAGGTATATTATAACTTTTTACTTCTTTACCATTTTTATATTTACCTAGTTGTAATACTTCATCTTCAAAATTATTGCAGATTTCCTTAATAATCTTCTTCATAAATTCATTGTATGTATCAATAATTAAATTATTAGGTACTTGTTCATTCCTATTTTTGGCAATCTCTTTAATTTTCAAATTCATATCCAGGTTAACAGCTTTATTAAATGTCAGTAACGCAATTTTATCATTAGGATATACTTTGGAAAGCCAATAAATCCTATAAATAGCTAATAAGGATTTGCCACAACCAGCACTACCTGTAATAATCATATTTTGATCATCCGCAACATAAAGGATCTCTGTTTGGTGTCCTCTTAATGCTGTCTCTTATACACATCTGACGCTGC
>NZ_PPRL01000114.1 GCF_002902235.1 Staphylococcus ureilyticus | reverse complement strand
TTACTATTTATTATAAACTAATATGTATTACACACCTAATATTATTTGCAATTTAGTCGATTTTTCTCGTAGAAAACATTTTAATTTATTTATCAAGTATAAAAAGATGTATTAAATTAATTTTATTTTTTGAATACATTCGTTAATATATGATTAAATATAAAAATATTGAGACAACGGAGTTGAGTTTAATTGTTAACATTAAAACATTTAATTGATATGAAACAGCACGCAAATAAAATTTCAATGGTTACAGCTTATGACTATCCTAGTGCAAAACAAGCAGAATCTGCACAAATCGATACCCTTTTAGTTGGTGATTCTTTAGGTATGACTGTCTTAGGTTATGAAAGTACAGTTCAAGTAACAACGTCAGATATGATCCATCACGCGAAAGCTGTGCGACGTGGTGCCCCTAATACATTTATGGTTGTTGATGTTCCTTTTGGCGCTGTTGGCATCAGCGAACACTCTGATTTAGAAAATGCTATAGATTTATACAAACAAACTAATGCAAATGCAATCAAAGTTGAAGGTGCACATTTAATTGATTTTATAAAAAATTGTAATCACATTGGTCTACCAGTCGTTTCACATTTAGGACTTACACCACAAAGCGTTGGTATTACTGGGTACAAGATGCAAGCCAATACAAAAGAAACAGCACAGCAACTCATAAATGATGCTTACGCTGTACAACAAGCTGGCGCCATTATGCTCGTTTTAGAAGCTGTTCCGAGTGATTTAGCTGCACAAATCACCAAAAATTTAGACATCCCAGTGATTGGTATAGGAGCAGGTAAGGATACTGATGGACAAGTATTGGTTTATCATGATGTGCTGAACTATGAAGTGCCACACCAAGCTAAATTCGTCAAGCAATATGGAGACTTTTCCAGTGGCATAACAGCTTTAATGCAGTATCATAAAGAAGTCAAAAACGAAATATTTCCTGATGAATCACATACGTATAAAAAACAAATTATGGATGAGGTATCAGAATGACAACATTAATTACATCTATTCAAGAAATGAGTAAACTAAGTGCAAATTTAATAGAAAATAATCAGTCCATCGGCTTTGTTCCAACCATGGGTGCTTTACACGAAGGCCATTTGGAAATGATGTCACAATCCGTAATGGAAAATGATGTTACAATCATCAGCATTTTTGTAAATCCACTACAGTTTGGACCAAATGAAGATTTTGATGCATATCCTAGGAATATAGACCAAGATAAAATTAAAGCAGCATCGGTTGGTGTAGACTATATCTTTTATCCTGAAGCAGAAGAGATGTACCCAGAAGAACCTACGATAAAGTTAAATGCTGGTAGGCTCGCCACTGTTTTAGAAGGTGCACAACGTCCTGGCCATTTCAATGGTGTCATCACAGTTGTTAACAAGTTATTTAACATTATTCGCCCACAACGTGCGTATTTCGGCAAAAAAGATGCACAGCAACTAGCTATCGTCAAAAAAATGGTCATGGATTTTAATCATCCAATAGACATCATTGGTGTTAATACAGTACGTGAATCTGATGGTCTCGCTAAAAGTTCACGCAACGTTTATTTGACGCATACAGAACGACAAGAAGCGCCTGCACTATATAAAAGCTTACAGTTAGCAAACGAACAATATCTTCAAGGAGAGCGTGATAGTGCCAAATTAATAGACACAGCTAAAACATATATTGAACAGCATACATCCGGTAACATAGAAACGGTAGCTATATATAGTTATCCAGAATTAGAAGCAATCACACACATTAAAGGAAAAATTTTCATTTCACTAGCTGTAAAATTCAGCAAAGCACGTTTAATAGATAATATGATTATCGGAGATTAATTGATTGATTCAAAATCATTAATGGTTGATTTCACTTTTCAAAGAAATCAACCATTACTTTAATATACAAATATAAAATCAAACTAACCATTAAAAGCCTTATGATATTGTACATAACCTGACAAATAGTGTTCAATATCATCAATTCTTACGCGATAGCCATGATGTTTAATAAAAAACGACCCCAATATTCTTTCTGGATTTTTAAAATACATAGCAATTTCTGGATAAAAGAAACCGGTACGTTCATAATTAGCTCTTATATCAATGGTGTTTAAAAGTTTATCTTCATCAATTAATTCTTTAACGAGGTTTTCATACCCATTGGCTTTAGCATTTTCTATCGTTTTATATGTGGCCATAAGCATTTCTAAAAATGTTGGGTATGTTGTATCTCTATATTTTATATAATCTAAATAGTTACTTACATTCTGAATTCCAAATCTATAATATTTTTCTTGAGGGTCAATTTGAACTAATTCGTTTGTACAATAACCTAACCAATGATCATGGTATTGCCAATAATTGTGAGTAATAAAATGTTCAAACATTATTTTAACTGCTTCTAACCATGTTTCATTATAATCTATTTGATATAAACGTAGTAATGCTAAAGCAGCTTCCCCATCATAATAAACAATACGCTGTTTATCCTTCACTGTTAAATCAGGATAATTCAGGACATGTATTGTTTCACCAGTATTCAAATTAATCATTTTTAATATTCCATTTGCCACATCTTGTGCTTTTTTTAAGTATTGTTTATTTCCTGGGTTATGTTTCAAATACTCACATATCGCAAACACAAATGCCGCATTCTGACCTAGTTTAATTTCATTTATGTTATTTGTGTCATCAAAAACATAACCAATATTTTGTCTTTCATAAACATAGTTATTGATTAAATAATCTAATGCCTTTTCAACAGGTTTAAGATCTTTTTTCAAATAATTTAATCCCTCAATTAATGCATAAGTTGAAGAGGCATGACGTAAACTGTTGTAAAAATTGATCTTTTTATCAAAGTGTGGGAAATAACCATAATCATACTTACCAGACGGGTGCAACATATTCGTTAAGTATTCTGTCCCTTTTTCTATCAATCGATAAAACTCTTTATCTAAGTCTTCCACTGTCCTCAAATTTTTAGTCAGTCCTCGCTCACCTAATAAATAAATATGGTCTTCGTCGCAAATAAAACTTTTAGTATAAAATTTAATGACTTGCTTTCCTTGATAAAATTTGTGATTATATCGTTTATTGTGTGTGGTATATTTTCTTAAATAGTTATTGATATTTTCTTCAGATAATATAAAAGTAGACTTATCCTTTTTATCAGGTCTTACA
>NZ_PPRL01000113.1 GCF_002902235.1 Staphylococcus ureilyticus | reverse complement strand
AGATGTGTATAAGAGACAGATCATGTAGTATTTGAAGGGGTGTTTACGCATTTTGCATGTGCAGATGAACCTGGAGAATCAATGAATCAGCAACAAAGTTTATTTGAATCAATTGTCAATGAAGAAGAAAAGCCACAGTATATACATTCGCAAAATTCTGCAGGTGCATTAATGAAAGATAGCCAATTCTGTAATTCAGTGCGGGTGGGTATATCATTATACGGTTATTATCCTTCAAGTTATGTTAAAGACAGTGTGAAAATACATTTAAAACCAAGTGCGCAATGGATTAGTGAAATTGTACAAACAAAAGTCTTGCAACCAGGCGAATCTGTGAGTTACGGCAGTATTTATACAGCGACAGAACCTACAAAAATCGGTATTATTCCTGTTGGTTATGCAGATGGATTTCCAAGAATGATGACCGGATTTAATGTAAATGTTAACAGCAAACAATGTGAAATTATTGGAAAAGTTTGCATGGATCAAATAATTATTAAAATTCCAGAAGAAATTCAAACTGGTGATAAAGTGATATTGTTGGATCATCATTCAGACAGTGAACAATCTGTGGAAGCGCTGGCATATCAACAACATACTATCAATTATGAAGTTTTATGTCGCTTAAATAGGAGATTGCCACGTATCTATTATGGTACTCAAGACCTAGAAATCCTTAATGAATTACTAAAATAGTATAGTCACTGTATTTAAAATTTGTTATTATATATCTAACAAGAAATCTCAATATATTCTATTTTAGTCACATGGAGGTCTTTATTCATGGCAAGTTTTAATCAAAGCAGAAATCATAGTATTGAACAACTATTAAAAGAAGGCTATTCACAAATGGCTGACTTGAATCTCTCCCTTGCGGCGGAAGCATTTCCATTTGAATGTGAAGCTTGCGATTGCAATGAAGTCTACATTATATCTAAGAATAACAATGAATGATGAGAAGAGGAGACGTTTATTTAGCTGATTTGTCACCAGTACAGGGTTCTGAACAAGGGGGAATAAGGCCCGTAGTCATTATACAAAATGATACTGGTAACAAGTATAGTCCTACCGTAATTGTAGCTGCAATTACAGGTAGGATTAATAAAGCTAAAATACCTACACATGTAGAAATAGAAAAAAGCAAGTATAAACTCGACAAAGATTCTGTTATATTATTAGAGCAAATACGGACGTTAGACAAGAACAGATTAAAAGAAAAGCTGACATATCTATCTGAAGAAAAAATGCAAGAAGTTAATAATGCTATAGATATTAGCCTAGGTTTACATAATATTAGAAATCATAGAACATAATTTTTAAAAGTGAGCGTAATAAAATAACGAATAACAGACATCAATTCCTTATACATGCAACAAACACTTAATTCCAAGATAATTTGAAATAGAACAGAGAAAATAAAGCGTGTGTTTGTAATCAAATATTTATGAATAGGATGTTTAAGTTGAAAAGCTTTAGGTTATCCTAAAGCTTTTTTCGATATCAACGTAAAGTATGTATTTAAAAACATCTCACTTTGCTAGAAACAAAACTGTATTGCTTGATTAAATATTTAATACACATACATATAACAGAATATATTCTTGTTAAAACCGATGTATGCGATTTATATTTGCATTTTGAGGAGGAAATACTGAGTGAAAGAGTTCAAAAATCAATATAAAGCGCTAATTGACGAAAGTCTACACACAGTAAATGAGACAGATTTATTAAAAAAGTGTGAAGGCTTCACCGAAGAAGTGAAAAGAAAAGACTTGCTACCAGAAGATATCGTTGAAATTCATAAAAATTATGTTCAAGCATTAGAGTTAAGTAGTGAACAAATTTCTAAAACATTCAACGTACTTAAAGAAGTAGTAAAAGGATTTGGCTATAATTATAGAGATTATCAAGATCTTGTAAATCGATTACAATATCATGATAAAGAAATTGACTTAGCATCCCGTTTACAGCAAACGATGCTTAAGACAGATATTCCTCAATTCGATAGTATTCAAATCGGTGTAATTTCCGTAGCTGCGCAAAAGGTTAGTGGCGATTACTTTAATTTAATAGATCATAAAGACGGTACGATGAGTTTTGCAGTAGCAGATGTTATAGGTAAAGGTATACCTGCTGCCTTAGCTATGAGTATGATCAAATTTGGTATGGATTCATATGGGCATTCCCAATTGCCAAGCGATGGTCTTAAACGATTGAATCGCGTGGTAGAAAAAAATGTGAATCAAAATATGTTCGTAACGATGTTTTATGGACTGTATGAAGAATTAAACCACTTGTTATATTGCAGTTCTGCTGGCCATGAGCCAGGGTATATTTATAGAGCTGAAACCGAAACATTTGAGGAAATTAAAGTGAGAGGTCGCGTTTTAGGTGTTAGTCAACAAACACGATACAATCAACAAGAAATACCCGTTCATTTAGATGACTTAGTTATCATTTTTACAGATGGTGTCACAGAAGTAAGAAATGAAGCTGGTGACTTTTTAGATAAAAGTTATTTACTAGATATGATAAAAAAGTATAAACATATGCATCCACAAGACATTGTTCAACTTTTATATGAAGCAATTTTAAAAATTCAAAATCCAGAAAAAAGAGACGATTTAACAATATTGATAATAAAAAGAGTGAATTAGATAAGATTAATGATTAAAATAAAAGGGTATAACGGTTATTAATGAGACTATGCTTAGGAGTGTAATTTATGAATCTAAATATTGAAACAATATCACATGATACACATTATGAAGTTAAAGTTGGCGGAGAATTAGATGTTTATACTGTTCCAGAACTTGAAGAAGTACTCATGCCGATGAGACAAGAGGGAACGCATGATATATATGTAAATTTAGAAAATGTTAGTTATATGGATTCAACCGGTTTAGGACTATTTGTCGGAACTTTAAAGGCTTTAAATCAAAACGATAAAGAATTATATATATTAGGTGCTTCAGATCGAATAAGTCGACTATTTGATATCACAGGTTTAAAAGATTTGATGCATGTTAATGAAGGAACGGAGGTCGAATAACATGCAACTTAAACAAGACTATATAGAAATGCGTTTACCAGCATCAGCAGAGTATGTAAGCTTAATACGTTTGACTTTATCAGGTGTATTTTCACGTGCTGGAGCGTCATATGACGATATAGAAGATGCCAAAATAGCAGTGAGCGAAGCAGTAACAAATGCAGTAAAACACGCATATAAAAACGATGCTACGGATGTAGGAATGATTAACCTTTGTTTTGAAATTTTTGATGATAAAATTAAAATAGTTATTTCCGATCAAGGGGAAAGTTTCGATTATGAAGAAACAAAAGCAAAATTAGGACCATATAAAGACAATGAAAATATAGATTTCCTTAGAGAGGGAGGTCTTGGTTTATTTTTAATTGAATCTTTAATGGATGAAGTTACAGTGGATAAAAACTCTGGTGTAACCATTAGCATGATTAAGTATATAAAAAAAGAGCAGGTGCGAAATAATGGCGAGAGAGTCGAAATCAGTTAATGACGTATCACCTGAACAAGTCAACCAGTGGATAATGGAGCATCAAAATAATGAGAATTCAGATGCTCAAGATAAACTTGTTAAACATTATAAAAAGTTGATTGAATCATTGGCATATAAATATTCAAAAGGTCAATCTCATCACGAAGATCTCGTTCAGGTTGGTATGGTTGGTTTAATTGGTGCAATTAACCGATTCGACCTATCTTTTGATAGAAAGTTCGAAGCTTTTTTAGTACCAACTGTAATTGGTGAGATTAAGCGTTATCTACGTGATAAAACGTGGAGTGTGCACGTTCCTAGGCGAATTAAAGAAATCGGACCCCGTATTAAGAAAGTGACTGATGAATTGACAAATGAGTTAGAGCGCTCACCTTCTATTGCTGAAATTGCCGATAGGTTGGAAGTCAATGAAGAAGATGTGCTCGAAGCTATGGAAATGGGTCAAAGTTATAATGCATTAAGTGTAGACCATTCTATTGAAGCGGATAAAGACGGATCGACTGTTACATTATTAGATATTATGGGGCAACAAGATGATAATTATGATTTAACTGAAAAGCGTATGATATTAGAAAAAATACTCCCAATTTTATCTGAACGGGAAAGAGAGATTATACAGTGCACATTTATTGAAGGTTTAAGTCAAAAAGAAACAGGTGAAAGAATAGGTTTAAGTCAAATGCATGTATCCCGGTTACAACGAACAGCAATTAAGAAACTTCAAGAAGCAGCAAACCAATAAAATATATGCTTAAAGCAGAATTCATTAAATGAATTCTGCTTTTTTATACTTCGATTATTTTTAGAAAAAGAATCAAGATAACGTTATATGTTAGAATATATTAGTATTAGTAATAAATTTTTTATTTATGAGTGGAGGATACTATGGATAGTAATTTAATACAATCTATAAAAGAAAAATATAAATTTTCAAGTAAACAAATTAATGCAGTATTAACGTTGCTTGAAGAAAAAAATACGGTACCATTTATTGCGCGCTATCGTAAAGAACAGACTGGCGGATTAGATGAAGTAGAAATAAAACAAATTAATGATGAATATCAATATATGGTTAATCTTCAAAAAAGAAAAGAAGAAGTTATACATAATATAGAAGAACAAGGTTTACTGACTACAGAATTAAAAAATGACATTTTAAAGCAAACAAAGCTACAAAGAGTTGAAGATTTATATAGACCTTATAAACAGAAAAAGAAAACAAGAGCTACGGAAGCGAAAAGAAAAGGTTTAGAACCTTTTGCAAAGTGGCTCAAAAATCCTAGTTTAGAAATGACAATAGAAGAAAAAGCAACTCAATTTTTCAATGAAGAAATAAAAAATATAGAACAAGCAATACAAGGTGCGCAAGATATTATTGCAGAAAAAGTTTCAGATGAACCTAAATATAGAACTAAAATACTTAAAGATACTTTCCAGCATGGCAAAATTGTTACACAAAAGAAAAAGAATGCTGAGGATGACCAAGAGATTTTTTCAATGTATTATGATTATTCAGAACCAATTAAAAAAATTGCAAATCATAGAACATTAGCAATCAATCGGGGAGAAAAAGAAAAAATACTAACAGTTAAAATAGAAATGGATATTCAAGGCATTGAGAATTTTATTCGTAAGCATGAAACGATTCATCATCATGAAGGTTCAACAATTATTGAAAATGCAATTTCTGATAGTTTGAAAAGATTAATCATGCCTTCGATTGAAAGAGAGATAAGAGGTGACCTAACAGAAAAAGCTGAAAAACATGCTATTGATGTATTCAGCGAAAATTTAAGAAATTTATTATTACAACCACCAATGAAAGGCAAACAAATTCTAGGAGTGGACCCTGCTTTTAGAACAGGTTGTAAATTGGCTGTAATAAATCCTTTTGGCACTTTTATAGCTAAAGGAGTAATATACCCGCATCCACCAGTAAATAAAAAGGAAGACGCGGAGAAAACGTTTGTTCAGTTTGTAAATAAATATGATGTTGATTTAATTGCTATCGGTAATGGTACGGCTAGTAGAGAAACAGAACAATTTGTAGCTTCAATGATTCAAAAACATAAATTAAAAACACAATTTATAATTGTTAACGAGGCTGGAGCTTCTGTTTATTCTGCTTCAGAAATCGCTCGTTCAGAGTTCCCAGATTTTCAAGTAGAAGAACGTAGTGCTGTTTCGATTGGAAGAAGGGTACAAGATCCATTAAGTGAGCTTGTAAAAATTGACCCAAAATCAATTGGCGTTGGTCAATATCAACATGATGTTAACCAAAAAGCATTGGAGGGCGCGTTAACTTTTGTTGTCGAAACAGCTGTTAACCAAGTAGGTGTTGATGTAAATACAGCTTCACGCTCACTATTGCAATATGTGTCGGGTCTGTCTTCGACTATAGCCCAAAACATAATTTTATACCGTGAAGAAAATGGGCCTATTAAACACAATAAGGATATTGCCAAAGTAAAAAGGTTAGGCGCTAAAACATTTGAACAAAGTATTGGTTTTTTAAGAATTATCAATGGTAGTGAACCTTTAGATAATACATCAATTCATCCAGAAAGTTACCAAGCAACTTATCAATTGTTAAGTGAGATTGGTTTTAGTGCAGATGATTTAGGAAAAGCTGATTTGAAAACAGCTTTAAATCATGTGGATTTGACTGACATGGCTACAAAGCTAAACATTGGCGAACCTACCCTTGAAGATATTATCAAATCATTAATTGCACCAAATAGAGATCCACGTGATGAATTTGAGACACCAATATTAAAATCGGATGTATTATCGATTGAAGATTTATCGAAAGATATGAAGTTAAGTGGAACTGTAAGAAATGTAGTTGACTTTGGAGCCTTTGTTGATATTGGTGTTAAACAAGATGGCCTTGTACACATTTCAAAATTATCTAAGAAATTTGTTAAAAACCCAATGGATGTTGTCAGTGTTGGAGATATTGTTGATGTTTGGATATTAGATATTGATGACAAGAAAGGGAAAGTATCACTAACTATGATTGATCCTCATGGATAATGAAAAATTACAAAGCATGACAGAGTCTATTTCTACCACAATTTTTAAAAGACCGTTTAAACATAAAGCTTATTTTAATAAACGACTTAGAACAACTGGTGGGCGTTATATATTGAATACACACAATATAGAAATAAATGCAAAGCAATATGACGCTTTCGGTGAAAAGGCAGTTATTGATATTATTAAACATGAGTTATGTCATTACCATCTTCATATACAAGGAAAAGGATATAAACACAAAGATAAAGATTTCAAGTTACTCAGTGCGCAAACAGGTGCCCCGAGATTTTGTTCAGCAGTTGAAAGCTATGAGAATCGAGTTAGGTACATCTATAAATGCTCAAACTGTGGTGTGAAATATGCTAGAATAAGAAAAGTGAATTTAAATAAAATGCTTTGTGGACATTGCAAAGGGAAATTGATAGAACAAAGCCATTTTTAAATAGTGAATTTAAATAGCAAGAGAGCTGATATTTTTCAGCTCTTTTTTTATTTAAGAATCACTTCACACGTTTGATATTAAAAAAACGGCATACATATATGAAATTTGTGCATTTAATTAGATATAATAAATAAAAATGAATATTTTACTCTAATTAGTTATTTGTATGTGTTGACGTTATATAATTTATGTTATATGATATTAAACGTTGCGAAAATAATATGAAATTAAATGAAGGACTTATTAAGTTTGTTAAAGAAATTTTAAAAACTTATTGACAAAACATTTCAAACATATTACAATTGAGTACGTTAACTTGATGAATGGAAATTTTTAGCGTCAACCGAGCGGCCGTGGCGGAATGGCAGACGCGCTAGGTTGAGGGCCTAGTGGGATTTATCCCGTGGAGGTTCAAGTCCTCTCGGCCGCATCAAAATACATTACATATGATTTATATGAAAATATGCGGGTGTAGTTTAATGGCAAAACCTCAGCCTTCCAAGCTGATGTTGTGGGTTCGATTCCCATCACCCGCTCCATTATGAAATATTAAAATGAACATTGAAAACTGAATTGCAATATGTCAACGTTAATTCCGATTTCAACATTAAATGTTGAATCAAAACAACGTGTTATTGATAACACAAAT
>NZ_PPRL01000112.1 GCF_002902235.1 Staphylococcus ureilyticus | reverse complement strand
TATTTCTATTTATTTAAAAAGTATGGTTAAAACTATATTAGTTTATATATCCAACTGAATTTTAAGTGAAAAAAGATAACAATATTGTAAGTACAATTAATTCATATTGATTGATAAAATAATTTTATATAACGAAAGGAATGATTTTAAATGAAAAAGATATTGATTATAATGCCAGTTGTAATACTAGGTTTAGCAATAATACTAATAGGCATGTACATAGTATCTAATGGAAAAAAGCAAGAGGGAGAAATTGCCGGCATAATTGATCAAATTAACCCCCTAGTGAAGCAAGAAAATAGTTATGTAAAAACCAAAAAGCCTGATAAATTTCTCGAATATGATAGAGTTAGCTACACACAAAATGCTTATAATAAATATGGTGAAAGTAGAGATATAACTTTCACAGCTGCAAAAACTTTAAAGCTAGACAAATATTTGAAAATCACTCATAAAGGAGCCCATGTGGCTACGTATGAAGAAGTGAATAAAATGGATATACCTAAAAAGGCATTGAAGGAAATTGAAAATTAAAAATTATAACTTGGTAACTCACTTTAAAGGGACTTTCAAACAGTT
Organism: Staphylococcus ureilyticus; assembly: GCF_002902235.1. Classification (GTDB taxonomy): domain Bacteria; phylum Bacillota; class Bacilli; order Staphylococcales; family Staphylococcaceae; genus Staphylococcus; species Staphylococcus ureilyticus. The sequence continues at coordinate 1,805 of NZ_PPRL01000112.1, read as the reverse complement.
CCTTTTTTTATTATGAACATGAATTAGGATTCTATAGTAAGTCGTATTTTTACTATAGATAAGGCACATTTCAATTTTTCAGAAACGAATTTACTTTGACCATGTTTATATTAATTCTTCCTTTGTATTCGACAAGTTCATATACAAAATTTAAATCTAATATCGCATCGACTTTACGTAATAAATGACTATTAGCGACTAAGTCAGAGATAGAAATCATTTCATATTGATCTCTTTTATCAATTGATTTATTCAACATAATAAACACCATCACTGCTTAATTTACATATATTATAATGATGGCAGTGATTTATGCCGACTCCTGCGGGAATAGCACTAGACGAAGACTACAGATAAGGCAGTGCCCGCGGAAAGCGTGTATAAAAAAACTGCCAACAAAGTTGGAGACTTTGTCGACAGTCTGTAGCCACCTATCTAAGGTGGCTAATAATTTAAAAATTAAGTGTCTAATGAGTTGACCCAAAAGTATTAAGTAATACAACACCCACAATAATAATAGTAATTGAAATGACACTCATCAAATTAATTTGTTCTTTGAAAATTACAACTGACACAATCGTTGTAAGTACCAAACCAAGTCCAGCCCAACTAGCATATGTAATATTTAATGGTAAATATTGTAAAGTTTTGCTTAAAAAATAAAAGCATGCAAGAAATGAAATAATTGTTGCCAAAGTTGGAAAAAGCTTAGAAAAACCTTCAGATGATTTAAGAAATGCACTACCTATGACTTCTCCTACTATAGCTAAAATTAATAATAAATAAGGCATGATATTTTCTCCTTTATAATTGATAATTTCATTTTACTTGTTTAATTAATGAATAATAGACTTGTAATTTTCTAACGATTTGTGAGGTGTCAATTTTTGTGAACTCAAAAATTTTGGGGATTATATTAATCAGTAAATAATTGACTTTTTGTAATATAAGTGTAATATTACAATTGAATCAACTGAGATTCAAAATTTTTACAGGGAGTGTTTAATATGAATAAAGTGTCAAAGATAATGTTATCTTGCGGCCTCGTATTTAGTACAGCAGTAGGTGCAGCAGCAATCGATTCACATCAATCACAAACCCAAGCAGCAGAAACGCCATATTATAACTATACAGGTTATACATCAGCAAACAGTGAATTTATTTTGGATCAAGATTTTATTAATGCAATTAAATACAAAAATTTAACAATTAATGGTTATAAAATTACAAATAGCGATGCAGAAACAGCGGAGATGGTAGATATATATGATCAATCATTTCGTAAAACTGGCGAAAATAAAGCAGATGCTGTTACTTTTGATTTAGATGGTAAAACTGTTTCAAAAAATGATTTATTAACAGTATATGGACCTTCAGATGTAACGGACACACCAGCAGGGAATATGTATGAACGTAATTATAATGGTACATCAATTAAATTTTATGTAAATGATGGCTATGTAACTAAAGTACAAATTAATACTTAAAGTGAAATATAATGTGAGGAATATTAAATAATCAATCAAATTTAATAAATAATGTAGTTAATAAAAGTAGGTTGCACATTATTCCTTAAATTTTTTAGCAGTGTGTACTTTACAAATGCATAGTCATAAAGTGATTAATAGATGATGCTTATGCTTCTTTTTATAAAACTAAATTTCAGTAAACAAACGCTCACCAATTGGTGGGCGTTTTTGTAATAAAAACTATTTTTAGAGTGGGTTTAATAGGTTAAGGCTAAATGAATGAATATAATTATATGTATAATTTTAGAAGTAAAGATTTAAGCATGTGCTTTGAGA
>NZ_PPRL01000111.1 GCF_002902235.1 Staphylococcus ureilyticus | reverse complement strand
GAGTAAAGTGTAAATCATAATTATTTTCAAATTATTCTAAATTAAAAATAACTCTAATTATAATGTATTTATGAATGTTATGAGGGGGCGAATAAATTAATGTTTGAACCAAAAGTTACATATGCGCATTTTAACGCAAACGTCTTTGAGTCAATTGATATTGATGATGAAACAAAAGGTGCGCGTGAAATCGTCGCTTGGGCTTATCAAACCTATGGTGATTCAGTTATTTATGCTTGCAGTTTTGGTGCGGAAGGCATGATATTAATTGATTTGATTTATAGTGTTAAGAAAGATGCCCAAATTGTATTTTTAGACACAGGTCTTCACTTTCAAGAAACATACGATCTAATTGATCGTGTTCAAAAACGTTATCCAGAACTACGAATTAAACTTAAGAAACCTGAATTAACTTTGGAAGAACAAGCATCACAATATAATCCTGCACTTTGGAAAAATAATCCAAACCAATGTTGTTATATTAGAAAAATCAAACCATTGGAAGATGTTTTGTCTGGTGCTACTGCTTGGATTTCTGGATTACGTAGAGCACAATCGCCCAGTCGTGAAAATACTCAGTTTATAAATAAAGACGAACGCTTTCAGTCAGTAAAAATATGTCCGTTGATACATTGGACATGGGAAGATGTTTGGCAATATATTAAAAAATATGAATTGCATTATAACGAATTACACGATTTTAACTATCCAAGTATAGGGTGTATACCATGTACTACAGCTGTTGAAGGATCAGGAGATTCAAGAGCAGGCAGATGGACAAATTCAAATAAAACAGAATGCGGTCTTCATACTACAGATTAAACATCTTTATAGTTAAAAATTTTTTTGCTATTAATCCTTAGTATTCCAATCGGATAGATATAACTAAAGAATGGTCATCAAATCAATCTTATAGTGATAGTTACATTTACCCGTGAAAAGTTATGGAATCAACTGTTGAGTGATTTTAGATAAATGATTGTTAAATAAAAAATTAAAATGAGGTGAAATGGTTGTGAACTTATCTGTAATAAATAGTCCATTTGATGAAAATCAAGCTACACAACTAAACCAAATTATTCAAAATCTTACGATTGAGCAGCAAGTTTGGTTAAGTGGTTATTTAACTGCAAATTTACAGAGTGTTACTACAAAACAAGAAACACCATCGGAAGTAGCTCAGTTTGTATTGAATAAAGAATCTACTTCAAATAGTGAGAGACATATCACTGTTTTATATGGTTCAGAAACTGGTAATGCACAAGGTTTAGCTGAAAAATTAGCTGATCGTCTTGTCGAACTTAATTTCAATGTGAAATTGAGTGCAATGGGTGATTACAAAACTAAGGATTTAAAAAAAGTAGAAGATTTATTTATTATTTCTTCTACTCATGGGGAAGGAAACCCACCCGATAATGCCATTAGCTTTCATGAATTTTTACATGGAAGAAAAGCGCCTCAGTTGGAAGGTGTACGCTATTCAGTTTTATCACTCGGGGACGCGTCGTATGAGTTATTCTGTCAAACAGGTAAAGACTTTGATGCACGTCTAGAAGATTTAGGTGCTTCCCGCTTGGTGGATAGACAAGATTGTGACTTGGATTTTGATGATACGGCTGAATCCTGGATGGATCACATTATCGAACAGTTAAGTGATGCTTCATTGAGCGAGGAAAAAGTGACAACAACGAACACTGTGCCATTGACAAATGACAAAAGGTATTCAAAAACACAACCATATGAAGCTGAAATATTAGAAAATATTAACTTGAATGGTAGAGGTTCTAATAAAGAGGTTAGACATATTGAATTACAATTTGAAGATTATGGTGAAGACTACGAGCCAGGTGATTGCTTGGTAGTGATTCCGGAAAATGATGAAAAACTGGTAGAAACGTTACTGAATCAATTAGATTGGGATGCTCAAACAGAAGTACCAATCAATGACAAAGGTGATGTACTTACAGTAAAAGAGGCACTACAGCACCATTTTGAAATCACTAAATTAACAAAGCCGTTATTACAAAAAGCAGCTGAGCTGTTTGGAAATAAAACATTGGCAGAAAATGTTATAGATCAAGATTGGATTAAATCTTATGTATATGGTCGAGATTTAATTGACTTAATTCAAGACTTTAGACCTGAAAAATTCGAGCCTGAAGTGTTGTACCAATTTTTAAGAAAACTGCCTCCTAGAGAATATTCTATAGCAAGCAGTTATGAAGCAAATCCTGATGAAGTTCATATCACCGTGGGCGCTGTAAGGTATCAAGCGCATCAACGTGAACGTCAAGGTGTTTGTTCAATTCAATTAGCTGAACGTATGGAACCTGGTACATCTATATCTGTCTATCTAAAGAAAAATCCGAATTTTAAATTTCCATTCGATGAAGCTACACCTGTCATTATGATTGGACCCGGCACAGGTGTCGCGCCTTTTAGATCTTATTTACAAGCACGTGAAGAATTAGATTTATCAGGACAAACATGGTTATTCTTTGGTGAACAGCATTTTACAACAGACTTTTTATATCAAACAGAGTGGCAAGATTGGCTTAAAGAAGGCGTTCTTAGTAAGTTGGACTTGGCATTTTCAAGGGATACAGAAGAAAAAATTTATGTTCAACACAAAATTGAAGAACAAAGTAAAACTTTTTATGAATGGTTGAAAAACGGTGCAGCATTATATGTATGTGGTGACGAACAAAATATGGCTAAAGATGTACACAAAGCGATACATCAGGTTTTAGTTAAAGAAGGTAATATGTCAGATGAAGAAGCTGAGACTTATTTGACACAGATGAAACAAGACAAACGATATCAAAGAGACGTTTATTAAAAAAGGAGTTGATCACGTGACAGAATCAAATTTAAATTTTTCTCAAAAACTTGATGAGATGGAACGTATCAAAGCTAATAGTAATTACCTTCGCGGCACAATTGTCGAAGGGTTAGCAGATAGAATTACAGGTGCGATTTCAGAAGAAGATACTAAATTATTAAAGTTTCATGGAAGTTATATGCAAGATGATAGAGATCTTCGCGACGAACGCCGTAGACAAAAATTAGAGCCTGCATACAGTTTCATGATAAGAGTGCGTGCGCCAGGTGGTGCTTCGACTCCAGAACAATGGATTGCGATGGATGATATTGCGAACCAATATGCAAATCAAACGATTAAATTAACAACAAGACAAGCGTTTCAATTCCATGGGGTTTTGAAAAGAAACTTAAAGCAAACAATGTTTGATATCAATCAATCTTTATTAGACACGTTAGCAGCATGTGGCGATGTTAATAGAAATGTAATGTGTAACCCTAACCCCTATCAATCTGATGTGCATGCGGAAATTAATCAGATTGCAAGTGATATTAGCCGTCATCTTTCACCTAAAACACAAGCTTATCACGAAATTTGGTTAGACGGAGAAAAAGTGTTAGATACAAGTGATCAAGAACCAGAGCCACTGTATGGTAAAACCTATTTACCACGTAAATTTAAAATTGGTATTGCAGTCCCACCTTCTAATGATATCGATGTATTTTCTCAAGATATTGGGTTAATTTCGATTATTGAAGATGGTGAATTAGTTGGATTTAATCTTACGGTTGGTGGCGGCATGGGAATGAAACATGGAAATACTGCGACATATCCACAAGTTGGACGTTTGATTGGCTATTTTCCAAAATCACAGGTCATCGATGTTTGTGAAAAAATCCTGACAATTCAGAGAGACCATGGAAATCGTGAAGAGAGAACAAATGCACGTTTTAAATATACGGTGGATCGTAAAGGCGTAACATGGATTACGGATGAGCTCAATCGTCGATTAGGTTGGGAACTAGAGCCTAAGCGTGCATTTCACTTTGAAGATAATGGTGATCGATATGGTTGGACTGAAGGCAGTGGCAAACATCATTTCACATTATTTATTCAAAATGGCCGTGTTAAAGATACAGAAAAATATCAATTGAAAACAGCGTTAAGAGCGATTGCTGAAGTGCATACTGGAGATTTTAGACTTTCGCCTAACCAAAATTTAGTAATTGCGAATGTTGAAACACACAAAAAGCCAGAAATTGAAGCGCTGATAAAGCGATATGGTTTAACAGATGGCGAACATTATACGGGATTGCGGAAAAATTCTATGGCTTGTGTCGCTTTTCCTACTTGTGGTTTAGCAATGGCAGAATCTGAACGGTACCTACCTTCGCTAATAACGAAAATAGAAAGTCTGTTAGATGAAGCAGGCTTAAACGAAGAAGAAATAACCATTAGAATGACGGGATGTCCTAACGGTTGTGCACGTCCAGCATTAGCTGAAATTGCATTTATTGGAAAAGCACCAGGTAAGTACAATATGTACCTAGGTGGTGGTTTCGCTGGTGATCGTTTAAATAAGTTGTATAAAGAAAATATTGATGAAGCGGAAATATTAGAAAGTTTAAGGCCTATTTTATTGCAATATGCACAAGAAAGAACTGTTGGTGAACGTTTTGGTGATTTTGTCGTCAGGGCAGGTATTGTTGAAGCAGTTACAGACGGTCAATTATTCCACAGTTAATCAATTAAGAAAGTGGTGTTAGGATGGGAAAAGTATTTTTAGTAGGTGCGGGCCCTGGTGATCCGGATTTAATTACAGTTAAAGGTAAAAAAGCGATTGAAACGGCTGACATTATTTTATACGACCGTTTAGTTAACCCTGAGTTATTAGATTATGCATCTATAACTGCTAAGTTAATATATTGTGGTAAAAATCCTAACCATAAATCAGTGTCGCAAGTAGATACTAACCAATTACTTGTCGATTTAGCACTAGAAGGACACACGATTACACGTTTGAAAGGTGGAGACCCATTCGTGTATGGCAGAGGTGGCGAGGAAGCAGAAGTATTAGCCACAAATGATATATCATTTGAAATCGTACCAGGTATTACTGCAGGTATCGCAGCACCTGCATACGCAGGTATCCCTGTAACGCATCGAGACTATAGCTCTTCAGTTGCATTTGTTACGGGTGTTATCAATAAAGAAATTGACAAGGATGAATACTGGAGACATCTAGCTTTAGGGCCGGAAACGTTATGTATCTATATGGGAGTTAAAAAGCTGCCAGAAATTGTTGAGTTATTAACTAAAAATGGACGTAATAAAAATACGCCAGTAGCACTTGTACATATGGGTACATCTAAATTACAAAAAACCGTTGTAGGCACATTAGAAACCATTGTCCACGGTGCAAAAGAGATTGAAAATCCAGCTATGATTATTGTGGGTGAAGTCGTGAAATTACGTAACCGAATCAGTTGGTTTGAAGAAACATATAAAAATGAATTATTAACACAACTCACATCATAGTTGTTGGAGGGGTTATGATATGCAAGGCGTTTTATATGTCAGTCATGGTAGTCGTGTAGCAGAAGCAGTCGAAGAAGCAACGTCATTGATTGCGCGTGTACAAACAAAAATTAATATTCCTTTACAAGAAACATGTTTTTTAGAACTTGTAGACCCGGATATATCTGAAGGTTTTAGGAAATTAGTGCACCAAGGTGCAACAGAAATTTCAGTGGTACCTGTATTGCTACTTAGCGCAGGACATTACTACAAAGATATACCTGAAGAAATTGAACGTATGAAAGCACAATTTCCCAATGTGAAAATTAATTATGGTAAACCTTTAGGCGTACAAAAACGATTAACGGAAGTGCTTAAACAACGTTTAGAAGAACGTAAAATCACACCTAATGCTGAAGCTAAATTATTAGTTATTGGTAGAGGAAGTTATAATCCGCAAACAAAGCAAGATTTTTCGGTAATAAAGTCACAATTATCAGAAATGTTCCCCTCTAAAAGTATAGAAGTGTGCTATTTAGCAGCTTGTGAACCGTTATTTGAAGATGCACTGGACCGATTAGTAAATGAAGGTCATTCGCAAATATTTATTTTACCGTATATCTGGTTTACAGGTATTTTAGACCAACACATCGCTAATGTTGTGAGTGCTTACCAATTTAAAAGTGACATTATTTTAGCAGCGCATCTGAGTCATCATGAGACATTACAAATTGCATTAAAAGAACGTGTGGAAGAGACATTTGATACAGTTTAGTCATTTTATCAAAGTTGAAAGTACCTTATCTGAGGAGTGACATTATGTCTTACATCCCTTTAATGGTTGATATTTCGCAAAAACAAATCGTTGTTATAGGTGGCGGAAAAATAGCAGAAAGACGTATCAATCTTTTAAAAACATATACAAAACTAATTCAAATTATTAGCCCCACGCTCACTAATAACTTAAAACAATTAGTTGATAAACAAGAAATTCAGTGGCGGAACAAAACATTTGAAAGCAGTGATGTGCAAGATGCAGATTTAATTATTGCTGCGACGAATGATACAAATGTAAACCAGTCTATATTACAAGCAAAGCCAGACAAGGCATTAATTAATATGGCAGGTCAAGCGTTAGCAGGTGATGTATTGCTACCAAGTATATTGCGACGTGGTAAGTTAACGATCAGCGTTTCAACACAAGGTGCCAGTCCTAAGCTGGCCAGTCAAATTTTAGCTGAGTTACAACAACATTTTAATAGCGCATATGGTGATTATGTAGATTTCCTATATGAATGTAGACAGCAAGTTAAACGTAGCTCACTTTCATCGGAGGAAAAAGAATGGTTTTTGAAGCAAATTTTAAATGATAAATATTTAAAAATAACTAAGCAAAATGAAGTTAGAAAGTGGTTATCAGCGCTGAAGTAAATTGAAAGGAAAGGGGACATCATATGTATAAGTTATTTGTTTTTGCACTGGCTGGTTTTCTCGCTCAATTAATTGACGGTTCATTAGGCATGGGATTTGGCGCATCATCTTCTTCAATATTATTGACATTTGGTGTAGCACCGGCAATAGTCTCAGCTACAATACATTTTTCAGAAATTGCTACTACAGCAGCGTCAGGAACGTCGCATTGGAAATTTGAAAACGTACATAAACCTACCATGATTAAATTAGCGATTCCTGGAGCGATCACAGCTTTTATTGGTGCTGCTATATTAAGTCATATACACAGTGACTTTATTAAACCATTTATCGCTGTATTTCTATTATCAATGGGACTCTATATTTTATACCAATTTTTATTTACTAAAGAAAAACCATTATCAAAAACGAATGAACAAACATCCCGCTTTGTATTAATACCACAAGGCGCCGTGGCAGGATTTTTAGATTCAATTGGTGGTGGAGGCTGGGGACCGGTTAATACGCCATTAATACTTGCTCAAAAGAAATTGGAACCTAGGTATGCGATTGGTACGGTATCGGCAAGTGAGTTTTTCGTGACAGTATCTGCGTCGCTAAGCTTTATTATTTTTCTTGGTTGGAGTCAAATTAATTGGTGGCTTGTCGTGTCATTAAGTGTCGGTGGTATGATTGCTGCACCGTTTGCAGCATGGTTAGTCAGACTGTTACCGATGAATATATTAGCTGTGTGTGTGAGTGGATTGATTATTTTCACAAATACAAATTCACTGATTAGTGTTGTAGAAATCAATCACGCTTTATCAATCGCAATAAAAATTGCATTGATTGTGATTTGGTTCGGATTAATTTTATATGCTTTATACCAAAATAATAAATTACCGTTTGCTACTTTTAAAGATGAAACCAATGTAAATAAATTAGATTAATTCATTAAGGAGTGTGACAACATGTCATTAATAAACGAAAAAGAACAATCTACCATCCAACCTCATGGTGGTGCACTTATCAATAGGGAGGTCTACGGCGCAGAGCGAGAACAATTGCTTAAAGAAGCTGAAACACTCGCATCTATCACTTTAAATCCGTGGAGTTTATCAGATTTGGAATTAATTGCAATAGGTGGCTTCAGTCCACTGACAGGCTTTATGAATCAAAACGATTATACCAACGTGGTAGAACACTTACATTTAGATAATGGTTTGGTTTGGAGTATTCCGATTACATTACCTGTGACAACAGCGCAATCTCAAAATTTGAATATTGGCTCTCGTGTGGCTTTGTATGGGGAAGATGGTGTTTTATATGGTGTGATTGACTTAGAAGAAAAATATACGTATGACAAACAAAAAGAAGCGCAACTTGTATATGGAACGACGGATGTTGATCATCCTGGTGTCAAAAAGGTCTATGAAAAAGGGGACGTCTATCTCGCAGGCCCAATTTATTTATTAAATAGACCTAAACACGACGAATTTGTAGATTATCATTTGGATCCTAAAGAAACAAGACAACTCTTTACAGACTTAGGATGGCAAACAGTAGTAGGTTTTCAAACTAGAAACCCAGTACATCGCGCACATGAGTATATTCAAAAGGCTGCACTAGAAGCAGTAGATGGCTTGTTGTTGAATCCTTTAGTAGGTGAAACTAAATCTGATGATATTCCAGCATCAGTACGTATGGAAAGCTATCAGGTTATATTGGAAAATTATTACCCGGAAAATAAAACGCGTTTAGTTATTTATCCTGCCGCAATGAGATATGCAGGGCCTAGAGAAGCGATATTACATGCTACAGTACGTAAAAACTATGGATGTACACACTTTATTGTAGGGCGTGATCATGCAGGTGTAGGTGATTATTATGGCACGTATGAAGCGCAAGAACTGATTGCTAGATACGAAGCAGAATTGGGTATACAAATATTAAAATTTGAACATGCCTTTTATTGTAAAACATGTGAAAACATGGCTACAGCAAAAACGTGCCCACATGATGCTTCAGCACATTTACATTTGAGTGGTACGAAAGTTCGTGAAAAATTGAAAAACGGAGAAACGTTACCGAAAGAATTTTCAAGACCTGAAGTGGCTCAAGTTCTTATAAATGGATTGAAAGAACAGAAATAAAAGGAGTGTAGACATAGTAATGGGAGAATCTAAAAATATAACATGGCACGCATCAGAGGTTACCAAAGATGAAAGGTTACAGCGTAATCAACATAAGAGTGCAGTCATTTGGTTTACAGGACTTTCAGGCTCAGGAAAATCAACGATATCCGTAGAACTCGAAAAAGCACTATTTAACCATCAAATCCATACATATCGTTTGGATGGAGATAATGTTAGACATGGATTGAATCGGAATCTAGGATTTTCACCTGAAGATCGTAAGGAAAACATACGGCGTATAGGGGAAGTTAGTAAATTGATGGTAGATGCAGGTTTGATAACAGTTACTGCTTTTATTTCTCCTTATAAATCAGATAGAGAAGCGGTGCGCCAATTATTAGATACAGATGATTTTATAGAAGTTTATACGCAATGTAGTCTATCAGAATGTGAAAATAGAGACCCTAAAGGTTTATATAAAAAAGTAAGAAATGGTGAAATTGCAGAATTTACTGGCGTAAATGCGCCATATGAAGCGCCTACACAACCAGAGATTGTATTAGATACAGAAATCCTCTCTGTTGAAGCATCAGTATCTAAAATTATGGATTATTTACAACAACATCAGTATATCGATAGCATTTAACTTTAATAATAAAAAACTGAAGGGGCAATCGAATGGAGATATTAAATATCATTGCCATAATATTATTTATTATATTTATTTTAGTAATGTTGAGTGGATTGTTACTTGTGCGTTTAGGTCAAAATAGAAAACACTTTCTTATAGAATTAAAAATAATGATCTCAATTATGGTAGTATCCTTTATTGGCATAGGTATATCAATGATAATACTAGGTCATTATAACCAATTATAAATTATGAATGCATTGATAAACAGGGTTATGAAATCAAATCACGAGTTTGGTTTCACCCTGTTTTTAAATGTTAATGCGCGTATCAACATTTAAAAAGGCTTACTATAAGGTGTTTTGTAGGTAAGTAAACAGTAATGAATCATACTCTTATATTTTATAGAAATGTGAAAATTAAAGTGTTATATTAAATAAATCAAATTTATCTGATTAGCATTTTAAAAGTAATGAACACAATATAAAGGTAGGGAAGTTTACTAAAATGAATCAAAGTATAAAGGAGATTCCTAAAATAGAATTACATTGTCATTTAGATGGTTCAGTCAGCAAACATTTAATTCGACAATTGGCTCAAGAACAAGGCGTATATCTAAACGAGGATCGTCTCACGGTGCAAGAGGATTGTGAAAGTTTAGCGTCGTATTTGAAGTGTTTTGATGAAGTATTAAAAGTATTGCAAACAGCAGATAGTCTTAAGCGTGCAATTGTAGATGTTGCGCAACAAGCTTATGAGGATAATGTTAAATATATAGAAATTCGCTTTGCACCATTGTTGCATATGGAACAGGGGATGACCCTTTTAGATGTACTAAAAGCAGTAGAAGCGGGCGTTAATATTGTACAAGATACATTGCATATGAAAGTGAATTTACTGATTTGCGCAATGAGGCAACATGCAGCGTCTGTGAATAAACAATTATTTGATGATGTGTCTGTATATAACAGTGAAAAAATATGTGGTATTGATTTTGCGGGTCCTGAAGTAGGATTTCCACCATATGAAATACAAAATACCATTCAATATGGGTTAGAAAAAGGTATGAATTTAACACTCCATGCAGGTGAGTGTGGATGTATACATAATGTTTTAGAGTCAATCAAAATAGGCGCTAAGCGTATCGGTCATGGTGTTGCTGCTAATTTAGATGAAGCAATATTAAATGAAGTTAAAGCGAAGGATGTATTATTAGAAATATGTCCTAAAAGTAATTTGCAAACTAAAGCTATAGAGACGTTGTCACAAATCAATATTCCCTACTTATTAAAAAATGATATACCTTTTATTATCAATACAGACAACCGTATGGTGACACAAACTTCATTAAATGAAGAATATACGTTGCTATTAAAACATCAGTTAATCAATAAAAAGCAAATTAAATATATTAATAAGCGTGCCGTTCAATATGCCTTTTTAACTGAAGCAGAAAAAAGGCAAGTGCTTCAGTCAATGTCATAACGCGTATACACTATTGTTTATTTTAGTATTGATACGCAAAAGATTTGATAGTTTGAATAAAATGAGTCATAGCAAGACTTAAATGATAATTTCTATTCCAAATAAAGTCAGTCGAGATATTACTATATTTGTCTGGCAATTCATAGCTATATAATGAGCCGTTTTCCAAATCATTTTGTACCGATGATTTCGGAACTAAACTAATGCCGATACCTGATTTTACACTACCGATAATTGTTTCCATAGTGCCGAATTCTATAAGTGTTGGTTTTTTAGTATTTTCGGATTTTAACCAGGCTTCAAGATTTCTTCTATAATTACAGCCATTTTTAAATACCAAAAATACTGCGGATGTAATGTCTTCTAATTGGGTCATCTCTGTACCGGAGATTAATACAAGTTTTTCCTTAAATAACTCCACTTCATTTATATGATGATGATGTTTGAAACCAGTGACAAATCCACAATCTAAGTTTTGATTGACTATTTTTTTAGAAATATTGGCAGTAACATCGGTATGTAGTGAAAGAGAAACGTGTGGCGAATTTTTCCGAAACATAGATAATAACATCGGTAATTTAGTAATAGTTTCGACAATCCCAATATCAATTTTGCCACTAGATGTTTCTTGTTTATCAAAATCATGTTCTATTTCATTTAATGTGGCTAAAATTTTTTCAACATATATTTGGAATTTTTCACCATCTTTCGTCAAAGTTGTACCTTTATTATGACGTAAAAAAAGTTGTGTGTTGAGTTCTTGTTCTAGTTGTTTTATGCGAAATGTAACATGAGATTGAACATAATTTAGTGATTTAGCAGCCTTACTGATACTTTGATGTTGACTAACGCTTTGAAAAATTTTAAAGTCTTTGATTTCCATAATATCACCTGAGTTTTCGTTTGAGGCTATTATACATGAAACAATTTCTTTTATGCAGAAAAAAGTACTGCCGTCACTATGACGGCAGTCTAATTATGTTGCATATTTTTTAATTAATGCTTTGAAAAAGTCTATAGATCGTTCGAAAGCTGCTATTTCTACATATTCGTTGGGTTGATGTGCTAATGTTTCTATTCCTGGCCCATAAATTAATGTGGGAATGTCGCTGTTAGGATTTAGCACGGATCCATCGGTATAATAAGCCATTCCAGTAATATCATTTTCTTCCGAAATATCTAAGGCTTTTTGAATAATTTCAGCATCGACATCCGTTAAAACAGTCGCCCGGTCAAGCAATATTTTTGAGTTTACTTTTGGAGAGTTACTATCAGCAAATATCTGAGTTAAGCGTTGATTAAATTGCTTGTACAGTTTGTCATGAATATTAGGTGTAACTGTTCGTATATCAACATTTAATGTACATTTGTCGGGTATCACGTTCGTTTGAATGCCACCGTTAACCATATTTGCTGAGATGCTACTCTTACCTAAAGCTGCTGTTTCTTCTGACCATTCGTCTTTTAAATCATTTACCAATTGAATGACTTTATTTATGCCCTCAACTGCATTAATACCTTGTTCTGGCATTGCGCCGTGTGCAGTTTTTCCAGTCAAAGTGACTTCTATCCATAATGCTCCTTTATGTCCAATTGCAACTTTCTCAGTTGTGGGTTCTGCTATGATGATAGCAGATACATTATCCATATTTGCGTTTTTGACATAATGTTCCGCACCGATTGAATCTACTTCCTCTCCTGCAGTGGCTAAAAATTCAATATCTTTTTTGAATTCATAGTTTTCCTCAATCAAAGATTCTAAAGCAAGATATAAAGCAGCTAAACCACTTTTCATATCTGTTGTTCCTCTTCCATATAATTTTCCATGAGCAATATCGCCTTTAAAAGGATCATAATCCCATTTTTGTGCGCCTATCTTTACAGTGTCGGTATGGCCAGATAATAAGAGTTTGCTAGCGTTTGGATGCTCAGATTTTAAAGTTACTGAAAAATTACTTCTTTTGTCACTTAAATGTGTAATGTCAAAAGGAATATTACGAGATGCACACCGTTGTTTAAAAATTTGTACAACGTTATTTTCGTTAGCAGGTGGGTTGGTGCTATCGACATTGATGAGCGATTGTAAGAATTCTAAATTTGATTGTGTCATGTTTAAACCCCCCTTGCTTTATTAAAAACTTTTTCTTTATTTTCAGGCTGTAAACTTGGACGTGTTATTTTAAATAGTGATATATCTTGTTTGGACTTACCTTTAGTGGCTAATTCATATAATATTTCTCCGACGGCACTTGAAAATTTATAGCCATGTCCTGAAAAACCAGCAGCAATGACAATATGTTCGTATTTGGGATGTTTGTCTATCACAAAATGCTCATCTAATGTATTGGTGAACATGCAAGTTTTACCTACATTGATATTTCCATTAGCTTGTTGCATATATGCGTGCAAAAAACCACTAATATCTTTTTCATCTTTTACATAAGACCCGAATGATTTATTGTAATAAGTTGGATCGATAGGGTCTCCGTTATCATAACGTCCTATTTTTAAACCAGTACCATCAATAGAAGGGAATCCATAATATACACCACTCGGAACGTCGGCAAAAAAGCCTGGAAATCCATCTGACTTGTATAAAATATCATTGGAATCAAACCATGCTATCGTTTGTCTAGAAGGTTGAAGTTGTAGTTTTAAATCTAAATCATCTAGAATTTTTTTATTCCAAGCACCACCAGTAATAATTAATTTATTTGCTGTAACTGTTTCAGAGGGGGTCTGAACTTCTACTGAGTCATTAAGAATATCAATATGCATCACTGGCGAATTGATTTTTAATTCGGCACCATGATTTAGAGCGAGTCGCTTAAAAGCGCGAATACAATTTTGAGAAAATAGCACACCTGCTTCAGGTTCATAACAACCAATTTGGCCATCAGGTATTGTAATACCTGGCCAAGTTTCATTAATTTGTTTAGCAGATAAGGTTTTAGTATTTATATTATATTGCCGAGCACCATTGATTGCAGTTTGTACAAATAATGAATCACTAGGACCAAAAGTAATAACACCTGTATTTAAAAATATACGTTCATTTGTTTGTTTTTGAAGTTCATTCCAAAGTTCATGTGCTCTCAAAGCAATGGGGACATACGATAAACCTTCTCCACAAGCATGTCTTATTAATCTTGTATCACCACTATGACTTCCATTTTCATGTGGTGGATCAAAAGCATCTATCATTAGTGTATTCCACCCACTTTTTGCTAAATAGTATCCAGCTGACATACCCATAGAGCCAGCTCCGACAACGATGACATCGTAATGTTTTCCCATTTCCATCTCTCCTTAATTGAAACAAATTTAATCATTTGGCAAGTATTTCTTTCAAGTCTAATAGCAACAGTTCTAGGTGTAAAATTACAAAAAGAGATGGTTGATATCTCTAAAAGTGATATCCATATACATAAGTATTTTGCCTAACTGTACTTTTATTATTAAATTAAGACAGTTAGGAACTTAATTAAACGAATTGAGAAAAATTTAAAATTTTAATTATTAATTAGCATACAATGTAATTACACAAACAAGTAAAGGGGTGTATTGACATGATGATTGCAGATATTATCGGTGGTATCATTAAATTAATCAAAACTTTAGTTGACACTTTCGCGTAATTTTTAAATAACAAATTAAATCAATTTAAAGGAGTGCTTACATTATGTCAGGTATCGTAGAAGCAATTTCAAATGCAGTAAAATCAGGTTTAGATCACGACTGGGTAAATATGGGAACTAGCATCGCAGATGTAGTAGCTAAAGGTGCAGACTTCATCGCTGGATTCTTTGGTTAATAGTCATATTTTCAATTAAATATATACTTAAGAAAAACTACTGTTTCACACATAAAGTGTCAGAAAACAGTAGTTTTTTTGTTGTTCAATTCATTGGAAAGGAAATTCGTGTTTTATTGTATAACTATAAAAAAATTATACATTTACTTTTGTATGATTATACATTTCGAGGAGGTTACGTTAACTGTCCAGAAGCTAAAAAGAGACTGACATCTTTGTTCATAAATATATTTTTGCCTTGATAAAAAGTATGGCTGTCTATATTCGAAAGTCCTATTGTGCGCAGTGATTTTTGGATATCTTTTTGTTCGAATCCATTATAGATATTTGGATGATTAACATTTTCGTTTTTATCGAAGTCTACTATGATAAGTAAGCCATTACTATTTAATTGCGTGACTAACTGTTGTAGTAATGCCATGTAATTCCCACTATGAAGTAATACAAGAGAAAGCAATATCACATCATAAGTTTGATGAAGCAGTATATTGTTCGAAGCGAGCAAGTCACCTTCAATGGCTGCAATGTTAGTTTTATTCAATGTTTTAATTTTGGTATTACATATTCCAACCATTTTCGGTGAAGCATCTAAAACAGTGATGTGATTGAAATGATGTTCGATATCGAATGTGACAAGGCCAGTGCCGCCACCATAATCTAATAATGAATCATACGTACCTTTGTTAAATAATAAATTTAATTCGGAAGAGATCGTTTTAGCGAGCTTTATTCTTTCGTTATTGTCATAATTTCGGGCTATTTGATTAAATTGAGATTGATTCAAATTTGTCATCCTTTAATATAGATTTCCATATTATAGATTTTAAAGTTATTAAAGACTTTTAAAATCTATAATAGAGTTTAGCATAATGGACATAATCTTTTCAAATCAATACGTTTACAGTTATCTCGTATAATTTAAAATTATAGATAATTAATTGATACTTTTTAAAAAGTAAATTTGTTCATTTTATGTATAGATAAAATATTTAAATAGAAATACATAATATAGGAATAACATATTAAATTAGGTAAGCCTAAAGTCTGATTGAGCATGCTTGTTATATCTGGTTTACTAGGTGGTGGACGTTTATAATGAGGTGCAGAAATGAAGAATATTTTAAGAATGATTAAGCAACGGTTAAAAGGTCTAGATTATGGGATGCTAATTAGTTTTATTATACTAGGCGTTTTAGGTGTCATCATGATATATAGTGCGAGCATGGTATCGGCATCTAAAGGCGCTTTAACTGGTGGCGTTTCAATTGAAAGTAATTATTTTATGAAAAGACAATTTATCTTTTTGATTATGGGTATTGTAGTCGTTATATTTATTGCATTGTGCATAAATATAAATTTCTTTAAAAGTGCTCATATACAAAAATTGATGGTTATTGGCACCTTATGCTTGCTATTAATTACAATTTTGATAGGGAAAGAGATTAATGGTTCAAGAAACTGGATTAATTTAGGAATATTTAGTTTACAATCCTCGGAATTTTTGAAATTAGCTTCGATTTTTTATCTTTCTTACATTATTAATCAACGTGTGAGGAGTCACAAAGATTACCAATTAAAGCATATGTTACCACCACTTGCCATATTAGGTATTGGTTTATTGCTTGTGTTGATGCAAGGAGATCT
>NZ_PPRL01000110.1 GCF_002902235.1 Staphylococcus ureilyticus | reverse complement strand
GCCTAGGACAAAGGTCCTAGGCTATTTTTTATGTTACGTATTTAATGTTATTCTTTAAGCAAATCGACTATTTAAAATTCTATAAATTAATAGTATTTCATAGACAATATGACTTTTTAATTGGTTTTTATCAAACTCATCTAAACCTTTGACCGTGGATTTAAGTAATGACGCTGATTCAGGATGACGTTCAAAATGCCCGGTACTATGTATATTATTTATACTGTCAGCAATATTCAGCATAGCAAGTTGCTCTTCTTTAGTAAAAGTAACCTGCGTGTCTTTTGGCAAATAAACTAAGTTAGATAGGTGAGTTATGAATAAGCGATTTGTATGTGTACGTGTAGTTAAAGACTTTAAACGAATCCATTCTGAATGATGGTGTTTATGATAACTGAGTTCGTCTTTTTGATAAGAAAGCAACGTTTCGACTTTTTGATTTAAATTTAATAAGGAGGCCAGTTGTTGATTGGTCGATCCATTATAAAATTTACCAACAACTAGTTGGCGTATACGCTTATGAAATAATGCATACATTTTTTCTTCTGTTAAATTAATAGCATCATCCAGTTGATCATAATATTTGGGTGGTAAGACAATAAAGTTCACTAATCCAGCTGTTACTAATCCAATAATAGCTGTTAATAGTCTGGAAAAGAAATTAAAATAATAAGCATCATGTATACCAGGAATCATAGCCATTGCGGTTAATGTTGCTACAGTAGTACCAACTTGTAAGTTCAATTTTGTACATAAAATAATGGTGAATGTTGCACTAAATGCATAGGCAAAAGCAGATTGATCACCAAAAATAAAAGTGAAAATCACGGCAAATAATGCACCAATAATTGTTGCAGGAAGTCTTCTATACCCTTTTATTAATGAAGCCTTAGCGGTTGGTTCAATTGTGACTATAGCTGTTAATATAGCAAAAATTGGGTTTAAATTTAAGGCTAAACAAAAAAGAGCAGTTAAAAATGTAGCTAAACCTGTTTTTATTGTACGTGCACCAACAATATTTTTATACCAAGAATCATTCATATTAAAACTCCTATATAAATAAACGTTTAATGATTTAACCAGAATTGTAAAACTGGTTATGTCATTACTTCGTTAAAATGTTAAACTATATATGATAAAAATTTTCTAATTTATTATATCAAAAAAAGTCTGCTATAATAAGAAGGAATATAATTTACAAAAAGGAACGGGATAAAATGATTGTAAAAACAGAAGAAGAATTAACAGCACTAAAAGATATTGGATACATTTGTGCACTTGTCAGAGACAAAATGCAAGAAGCTACTAAACCTGGTATTACTACAAAAGAACTTGATGATATTGCAAAAGATTTATTTGAAGCACATGGAGCTATTTCAGCGCCAATTCATGACGAAAACTTTCCAGGCCAAACTTGTATCAGCGTAAATGAAGAAGTGGCACATGGTATTCCTGGAAAACGAAAAATTCGTGAAGGCGACTTAGTAAATATTGATGTTTCTGCCTTGAAAAATGGCTATTATGCGGACACAGGAATTTCATTTGTAGTTGGTGAAGCGGATAATCCATTGAAACAAAAAGTTTGTGATGTTGCATTAGAAGCATTTGATGCAGCTATGACCAAAATCAAGCCTGGTGCGAAGCTAAGTCAAATTGGTAAAGCAGTCCACGCGACGGCACGTAAAAATGATTTAACTGTGATTAAAAATTTAACAGGTCATGGTGTAGGTCAGTCATTACATGAATCTCCAAGCCATGTGATGAATTATTATGATCCAAAAGATAAAACATTGCTTAAAGAAGGCACTGTAATTGCTGTTGAGCCATTTATTTCTTCAAAAGCAACATTTGTCACAGAAGGTAAAAATGAATGGGCTTTTGAAACGCAAGATAAAAGCTTTGTTGCTCAAATTGAACATACCGTTATAGTAACGAAAGAAGGACCAGTTTTAACTACTAAAATAGATTAGAATAAGTTTCGGTCTAAAGTCCTAATATAAGATGGTTCCGGAGCCTATACTAATGGTTCCGGATATTTTTTATAATAGAATCTAATCAATCATGAGGTGATTCTATGAATTATATTACGACTTATTTAGAAAAAATGACCAAACAAACCTTTTATTCAAGCTTAATTGAGTATAGACAATATCTTGATAAAAAATTAAGAAGTATAGAAATGTACATAAATTATCTGTTTGAAAGAAAAACTTATGTAGCTAGGCTAATAGATCATTTAACATTATCTTTAGAAAATAAATATATCGACATTTTAGATGAATCTGATATTGAATGTGCACAGGAAATTGAGCACTATGATATAGAAAAAATTAAAAATGATTTGAATGAAATGGAAGCAGACTACGCACGTATTGTAGCCGATTTATCACAACAAGCTAAAGAAAAAGTAAATGTTGAAACAGAATGTGATTTAATCGAACAAATTAGTTTAGTCGCTTGAAGAAAGGTGGCGAAACATGACTCATAAATATATATCAACTGAGATGTTGATTGTGTTTACAGCATTAATGATAATAGCTAATTTCTACTATATTTTCTTTGAAAAAATTGGCTTTATTTTTGTATTATTATTAGGCTGTATATTGGTTTATGTAGGATATTTATATTTTCATAAAATACGAGGTTTATTATCATTTTGGATAGGGGTATTACTTATTGCTTTTACCTTATTATCTAATAAATACACGATTATTATATTATTTATATTTTTAATTGTGTTAATAGTGAGATATATCTTTTATAGATTTAAACCGTTGAAAATTATTGCGACAGAAGAGGCAGTAGAATCTCCAGAATTTATTAAACAAAAGTGGTTTGGTGAGCAACGTACACCTATTTATGTTTATAAATGGGAAGATTTACAAATACAGCATGGTATTGGTGATATTCATATAGATATGTCTAAAGCTGCTAATATTAGAGAACATAATACGGTAGTAATCAGACATTTTTTAGGTAAAGTGCAAATTATTGTGCCTTTAAATTACAATATAAAGTTACATTTTTCAGCACTTTATGGCAATGCATACGTCAATGAAACATCATATAAAGTTGAAAACAACAATATTAAAGTTAGTGAAGAAACAAAAGAAGATAATTATGCTGTTAATGTCTATTTGTCAACATTCATAGGAGATGTTGAGGTGATTTATAAATGAATCACTACATAAGAGCAATAGGGTCGATGTTGATATTAGTTTATAGTACATTTTTCGCTATGTTTTTTATAGATAAAGTATTTGTGAATATTATATATTTTCAAGGTATGATTTATACACAAATCTTTGGTATTCCAGTTTTACTATTTATTAATTTATTAGTTATATTACTATGCATCATAGTTGGCTCAGTATTAGCATATAAAATCAATCAACAAAATCATTGGTTACAAGATCAAATTGAACGTTCTATTGAAGGACAAACAGTTGGTATCAACGACCAGAATATAGAATTATATAATGAAACAATTGAATTATATCAAACACTTGTACCGCTCAATCAAGAAGTTCATAAATTACGTTTAAAAACACAAAATTTAACGAATGAATCACATAATATGAACGATGTGAAAGTTAAAAAAATAATTGAAGATGAAAGGCAAAGACTGGCTCGTGAGTTACATGATTCCGTAAGCCAGCAACTATTTGCAGCAAGCATGATGCTCTCTGCCATTAAAGAAACTGATTTGAAAGCACCTTTAGATCAACAAATTCCAGTATTGGAAAAAATGGTCCAAGATTCACAATTAGAAATGCGCGCCTTGCTATTACATTTAAGACCAATTGGCTTGAAGGATAAATCACTTGGCCAAGGTATCAAAGATTTAGTAGTTGATCTACAGAAAAAAGTGCCAATGAAAGTCGTACATGATATTGAAGATTTCGACGTTCCTAAAGGCATTGAAGATCATTTGTTTAGAATTACACAAGAAGCAATTTCAAATACATTAAGACATTCAAAAGGTACAAAAGTTACAATTGAATTGTTTAATAGAGAAGAATATTTATTATTACGTATACAAGATGATGGTAAAGGCTTTAACGTTGATGATAAGGTAGAACAAAGCTATGGGTTAAAAAATATGCGTGAACGAGCACTTGAAATTGGTGCAACATTTCATATAGTATCACTGCCAGATTCAGGAACACGGATTGAAGTTAAAGCCCCATTAAATAAGGAGGATTCGTATGCCGATTAAAGTATTATTTGTTGATGATCATGAAATGGTCAGAATTGGTATTTCTAGTTATTTATCTACTCAACCAGATATAGAAGTAGTCGGAGAAGGGCAATCGGGGAAAGATGCAATTGAAAAAGCACATGAACTTAAGCCTGATTTAATTTTAATGGACTTACTCATGGATGATATGGATGGTGTAGAAGCTACAGAACAAATCAAGAAAGATTTGCCACACATTAAAGTTGTTATGCTAACCAGTTATATTGAAGATAATGAAGTATACCGTGCTTTAGATTCTGGTGTAGATAGTTATATTTTAAAAACGACAAGTGCCAGCGATATCGCCGAAGCGATACGTAAAACATATCGTGATGAATCTGTGTTTGAAGCAGAAGTGTTGGTTAAGATGAGGAATCGTATGAAACAACGTGCTGAATTATATGAGATGTTAACTGAACGTGAGATGGAGATATTATTATTAATCGCTAAAGGTTACTCAAATCAGGAAATTGCTAGTGCTTCACATATTACAATCAAAACAGTTAAAACACATGTTAGTAACGTGTTGAGTAAATTAGAAGTACAAGATAGAACTCAAGCTGTAATTTATGCATTTCAACATAATTTAATACAATAAAAAAAGCTAAAACCTAAGCAAATAATGTGTGCCTAGGTTTTAGCTTTTTAAATTTATATATAAAGAAAATTAAGTCGTTTCATTTACATCGCTATTTTTTTCTTCTTCAAGTTGATCAATGGTAATTTCTTCTGGTGTCTTACCTGCAACAACTTTTCTTTGATGCATAATAGCATTGATTTCAGCACCAATGATGATGATAAAACCAGTGATATAAAGCCATAGCATTAATATAATGATACCGGCAATACTACCATATGTTTTAGAATAATTAGCAAAGTTTGAAATATAAATACCAAATAAATAAGAGCCGCCTAAAAATACGATAGTTGCAAAAATAGCACCGGGTATAACTGAAAGCATTTTAATTTTAACATTTGGCGCTAATGTGTATAAAACCATAAATGCAATTAGAACGACAATAACGGGCAATACAAAACGTACTGTATCAAATACCCATTTCACTTGTTCACCAAGTCCAATAGGCCCAAATAATAGATCGCCAATTTGTTGACCAAATGTAGGTAAAACAAGCGCAACTGGCATTACGATTATCATTGCTAATGTGAATAACACGCTATATAGTTTAGAAACTACAAAGTTTCTACTATCTTCAACATCATATGCGACATTGAACGAATTCATTAATGCAGTCATACCGTTGGATGCAGACCATAATGCTGCGATTAACCCAATAGATAGTAAGCCACCACTAGCATTGTCCATAATATCACCGATAATAGATGATACTTGTGGTGCGTAATCTTGTGGTACATGTTCCTTAATCATGCTTCTAATTGAACCTTGTTTAATACCGAGATATGGCACAATAGATAACAAGAAAAGTAACATAGGAAATAGTGACAGCATAAAATAATAGGATAATTGTGCTGATAATCCTGATGCATCGTCTTTTCCTATTCTATATACTAAATAAGAGAAAAAATTTGAATCTTTAGTATATTTTGCTGGTTTATTGATACGTGAGACAAAAAATTCTTGATTATCTTTTTTTGGTGATTTCGATTTGAATTCATTTGGTGTTATGTATATGCGATCACGTTCAATTTGTTCGTGCTTATCTTTTTTGTTCTTTTGTTCTTCAACTTCTTTAGTTTCATTCAGAAAATTAGAAGATGTTTTTTCATTTTTAGACATATCAAATCTCCTTGTGTACTGATATTTTACGTATACAGTTTAATATACTGTAAAATCTATTAAAGGTAAATATGTGTTGCTACATTCTTTTGAAATAAAGTATCTTTTGAGAAATAAAATATCAGATAATAAATCAAAAATAAAGAGGGTAGGTAAGAAATCATAACTAACAAGTTGATTTCCAATTCCCACCCCCGCTAAGTTGACTATGTTATATTTCTGCTAGTCATCTTTGACGATTCACTTCAATTTATAAATATGAAATAGATAAACGTTTATAATGTTCATTAGTAAAGCTGTTCCTTAATTTTTCAAACGATTATTTTTGCGTTCAACAAATGTATCCTTTGCATCTTTTAAAGAACGTTCTAACTCAGGATTATTACGTCTAATTTCTTCAATTGCATCTTTCCAATATGAAACTTCATCTTTAATGTTAGAAAATGCTGAAGGCTTTTGTGAACGATTACCTTCTTTAATATCTTTAATTGATTGTTTTAATGATTGGCGTGTAGATTTGTCAGCAAGTGTTGCTGCGCCTCCTATTACAGCACCTAATAATATACCTGGAATTAATTTGTTTTGCATGATGTTGTTACCCCTCTCTTAAATTAGCATCTTTAATAATGAAATCAATTAAATTATCACAAGACGATTGTACCATTTTATACACGCCTTCGAAATTGTTTGTATAATAAGGATCTGGTACATCAGTTTCAGTCATATCACTGAAATCTAACAATTTAAATAATTTTCCTTTAATATTTGGATTAATACTTTGAATATCATCAACGTTGCTTTGATCCATAGCAATAATATAATCAAAGTCGTCGTTAGAATCAAATAGTTCACTAATCATCCCATCAAATGGAATATGATGTTCAGTTAATATTTTTTGTGTCCCTTCGTGAGGTGATTGACCAAGATTCCATTTACCTGTACCTCTTGAAGTGACTTCTATACCATCGATACTTCTATCTTTTAATCTTTGGCGCATTATAGCTTCTGCCATAGGTGAGCGACAAATATTTCCTAAACAAACAAATGCAACTGTAATCATATATTGACCTCCAAATTATATAATCCTATTTCCCATTTTAATGTTTTTTTAATCATTTCTAAAGAGGAATTATGATAAAAGTTTTACAAGGTTAGCAAATTTGATAAAATAAATTAAAAAGAGGTGAGAGTTGTGACTAAAAATAACGAAGAAATGATTGAAGAAATTCGTGATCGTTTAAATCTAGTTAATCAAAGTTTAATCAATCCCGAAAAATATAAATCTGCTGATGCGCAAGAAGTAAAAGAGGTATATGATTATGTAACGTCGAAAGCCTCATTTACGCCAAGTGAAGCTTCAGCAATTGCAGATGCGCTTGGACAAATTCGTAAATAAGGGAGAGTTTAAATATGGGGCAATTACAACATAAAATGAAACAGTACGCTGAATTATTAGCTGGCATTGGCATGAACGTACAAGAAGGCCAACCAGTATTCATACGTTCAAGCGTAGATGCTTTAGAATTGACGCATTACATAGTTGAAGCAGCATATAAAAGAGGGGCTTCAGATGTGAAAGTAGAGTATAGTGATGATCGTTTAGCACGTCTTAAATTTGAAAATGAAACAGTTGAACATTTTGAAAAAAATGAAGTTAAGACGTACGAGGTAGCTAAACGCATGGATTATGTTAATCGTGGTGCAGCAAATCTAGCATTAATTACTCAGGATCCAGATTTATTAAATGGTATAGATAGTGATAAATTAGCCACGTTCCAAAGACAATACGCTACAGCATATAAAGGTTATATGGAAGCAAGTCAGAAAAATCAATTTCCTTGGTGTGTAGCTGCATTTCCATCAAAAGCGTGGGCAGCACGTGTATACCCAGAATTAACTGTAGAAGCAGCATATGAAAAATTTATTGATGAAGTCCTAGACATTGTACGTGTAGACGGAAATGATCCAGTGGTAAATTGGGAAAAGCATATTGCAAATTTAAGTAAACATGCAGATAAATTGCAACGTAAAAGCTATGAGGCTTTGCATTATATCTCTGAAGGAACTGATCTAAAAATTGGTCTTCCAGAAGGGCATATTTGGGAAGATGCAACGAGTTATACAGAGAATGGTCAAGCATTTGTTGCTAATATTCCGACAGAAGAAGTATTCACAGCACCGCATCGATTGAAAGTGAATGGATATGTAACGAATAAATTACCATTAAGCCATAACGGTAATATTATTGATGGATTTACACTTACATTTAAAGACGGTGAAGTAGTAGACTTTAAAGCCGAACAAGGTGAAGAAGTACTACGTGATTTACTGAATACAGACGAAAGAGCCAAACACTTGGGTGAAGTGGCTTTAGTACCAGACGATTCCCCAATTTCTAATCGGAATACAATATTTTATAATACGCTATTTGATGAAAATGCCTCTTGTCATATTGCATTAGGTTCAGCTTATGGCTTTAATATTGAAGGTGGCACAACGATGACTACTGAAGAAAAATTAGCACATGGATTAAACGATTCACTGGTCCATGTCGACTTTATGATTGGTAGTTCTGATTTAACGATTTATGGAATCACAGCAAGTGGCGAGCAAGAACTGATTTTTGAAAATGGTAATTGGGCTAATTAATCATTTTAAAATAAAAATAGTTTAATCATTAGATATTTTTCAATTAAAATCATCATTTTCGGGGTGGGACGGCGAAATCTTTTTAATAAAAATAGATTTCTGTCCCACTCCTAATTTATATTTGCTTAAGTTTAAAAAGGGAAGGAATATATTATGGGAACTACTAAAATGAAATCGATGTCTGAATCGAGAAGTGTTAAAGCAAGACAAGTATTTCCGCAAGATACGAATCATCATCATACGATGTTCGGGGGAATGTTGATGGCTAACATTGATGAAATAGCAGCAATTACAGCAATGAAGCATAGTAACGCACAAGTTGTTACGGCATCTACAGATTCTGTTGATTTTTTAAAGCCAATTAAAACGGGCGATATCGTTTCATATGAGGCAATGGTGTCATATGCAGGCACATCATCAATGGAAGTATGTGTACAAATTACAATTGAGGATGTTTTGAAAAATGAAAGGCACCTAGCAGCGCTGAGTTTTTTGACTTTTGTTGCACTGGACAATGAAGGTAAACCATCAAATGTACCACAAGTGTATCCAGAATCAAAAACTGAAAACTGGTTTCATGAAACAGCATTAGCGAGGGTTAAACGCCGTAAAGAAAGAAGACAAGAAAGTAAAGAAACAATTGAGTTTTTAGCTAGTGTGCAGCATATAGAATAAAGATAAGGAATGTCTATTCCGAATATGATGATTGAAATCTTAGTTTTGACTAAGGATATTCATCATATTTGAAAATGACATTCCTTTTTTGATTGAATTATTAAATTTAATAGAGATGATCAATGCATAGGATAACGTCGATGCATATCTATTTCATTTTGTTTGAAATTTGTATCAGGATAATACATATTTTTTACGAGTACATTTGGTCCTAAGCAATTAAATTTAGGGCAACGGCAGTTTAATGATTGTGCTAAAGGTGTCTTTAACCATGCATCAAAAACATCTGTGAGTTTATCATTTTTAATATTTGATAAAGTACCATTTTCATCACCAAAATCAGTCACTATAATGTTTCCAGAGAACACATTCACATTTAATCTATTTCTACCATCTGGATCATTTCGCATCGTAACATTTTTGGAATTTCTTAATCTATGTAGTAATGCTTGATCATCTTCGTTGGAAATACATGGGTAAATGGGTAATGTTCCAAAAAGCATCCATATATCTGGATGTCGAATATCTAGTAAGTGATGAATTGCTTCTTTGATTTCAGCTAATGATAACACCTCTAATTGACTAGCAAAGTCAGAAGGATACATCGGATGAATTTCATGTCTTTGACATTTCATATCATTAACAATTTCATTATGTATTTTATTCAGATAAGGTCTTGTACTTTTGTTTAACATTGTTTCAGCAGAAATGAACATGCCTTGTTCAGAAAGTGTTTGAGCGTTTGATAACATTTGATCATAAAGTCTCAATTTTGCTTTCAATGGTGGCTGTTTTTCCATTGCTCCAAATCCAACTTCTGTAAATTCATCTATCGTTCCCCAATTATGTGAAATATGCATTACATCAATATATTCAGCTATATCTAAATATCTGTCGATAGGTAATGTAAGATTTGAATTCATTTGAACATAAATCCCGCGTTCATAGGCGTATTTCAATAGTGGTTTCACAACATTTTTAATAGATTTCTTTGAAAACATAGGTTCACCACCAGTGATGGACATCGTTTTTAAATTTGGGATTTCATCCAAACGTCGATAAATTAAATCCATTGGTAAAGGAGAAGGGTCTGCAGTTTGAAGTGTGTATCCTACCGCGCAATGACTACAACGCATATTGCATAGATTCGTCGTGGTGAATTCAATATTACTCAAAGTTAATGCATTATGTTCTTGGATATCATTATAGGTTTCCCATGGATCATTAAATATAGAAATAGGTTTTTTTATACTAGACAATAAAGATTTTTGATATGTCATTTTAAACATCCTTTTATTAAAGCTTGGCTTAGATTTAAATGTGTGAAATGATTAAACATTTAGAAATGTTTCTAATTGAGTAAAATTATTTCAGTTTATAATTATTAAGACTTTGGCAAAATTTGTCAAATCCATGTTAGTATATTAATATCTGAAAAAAAGGAGTTACTAATATAATGGATGACAATCAAACAGTAGATCAAATAAAAAAGAGACTAGAAAAGTTTATGAATGATATCGATCATGTTAACCCTAATGAAGTTAAAGTAGAAGACATAGACGAATGGATTGGTTTATTAGATCAATTAGAAGAAAAAGTTAAATCAGTTTCGAAAACATCCGATTAAATTTCGAAGTAATATAATGTTTATGTTTAAAAATCTCAAGTTTAGTCTATATAGAATATATAACATAAATATGGAAAGGTGATAATTCATGGCTAAAAAAGTAGCAATTATTGTAACGAATGAATTTGAAGATGTAGAATTAACAAGTCCTAAAGAAGCAATTGAAGAAGCAGGACACGAAACTGTTGTTATTGGAGATGAAGCCAATAGTGAAGTTGTTGGGAAACATGGGGAAAAAGTTTCTGTGGATGTAAGTATTGCTGATGCAAAACCAGAAGATTATGATGGATTATTAATTCCAGGTGGTTTCTCACCTGATCATCTACGTGGTGATTCTGAAGGCAGATATGGTACATTTGCTAAATACTTTACCAAAAATGATGTCCCAACGTTTGCAATTTGCCATGGACCACAAATTTTAATAGATACAGACGACTTATCAGGTAGAACAGTAACTGCAGTACTAAATGTTCGTAAAGATTTAGCGAACGCTGGTGCACAAGTTGTTGACGAATCTGTAGTTGTTGATAACAATATTGTAACAAGTCGTACACCTGATGATTTAGATGACTTTAATAAAGCAATCGTAGATCAATTAAATTCTTAATCATTTGTAGTACGTCAATTTTTAAAAATGGTATTAAGGAAATAGTTGTCTATGTTTTAGATGAATTTACTTTGAAGGTTCTAAAGTGGTTCATTATAAAATATAGGCAACTTTTTTGTTTCTTATAGAATTTTAAATTCAAACCGTATTTTGAGATTGAGATTATAAATTTTAAGAGCTTTAATCATAATGCCATGATAGGAGTTACATATACACCCTTGGACTGATTTTTATGATTTACTATAGATAAAAATTCCAACAATTGATAAACTCACTTATAATGATATGAGAGCAATATAAAGGAGCTACCGCATGAAAAGAAGCGATCGTTATAAGCAAACAACCAAAAAATCTCAAGCTGATACTGTAAACGAACCTCAATATAATACTTATTTTCAGCCAGTAACAAAAACAAAAAAACAGAAAAAAGGAAAAGGACTTTTCTTCAAATTACTTATTCCTATTTTAATTGTTTTAGGAATATTTATTGCTATAATGTATGCTTTGAGTACGCGCGCAGATATTGATGAATTAAAAAAAATAGAAAATAAGAATTCGTTTGTCTCTGTCTCAAACATGCCAGAATATACTAAAGGTGCATTTATAGCTATGGAAGATGAACGCTATTATAGGCATCACGGATTTGATATAAAAGGAACGTCAAGGGCACTTTTTTCGACATTAAGTGATAAAAATGTACAAGGTGGAAGTACAATCACGCAACAGGTAGTAAAAAATTATTTATATGATAATGAACAGTCTATTACACGTAAAGTTAAAGAATTGTTTGTAGCTCATCGCGTTGAAAAAAACTACAGTAAAGATGAAATACTTAGTTTTTATATGAATAACATTTATTACGGTAGTGATAATTATTCAGTAGAATCAGCTGCAAATTATTACTTTGGGGTTACGACAGATAAAAACAATCAAGAGTTGCCACAAATTTCAGTTTTACAGAGTGCCATTTTAGCAAGCAAAATTAATGCACCTAGTGTTTATAATATCGATGATATGTCGGATAATTTCATAAATCGAGTGAAAACGGATTTAGAAAAAATGAAACAACAAGAATTTATTTCAGATGAACAATACAAAAATGCATTATTAGAATTAGGCGTATGATTATAGTAGTATTAGCAAGTATCATGAGAAGTATAAGATAAGTTGTCAAAGAGAAGTCCCTGCCTTAGTAGTCATGAAAAAATGAATACTTAGAAGGGGCTTTTTTAAATCTTTTAAAAATACAAAATACGTTAATTGCAACTGTGCATTGGAGGATTTTTAAATGCATGTTAAGTACTATAAAATATATTGAAATTTGCAGATTAGCGATGTCATTTTGTGAAAGGAATAAACCTTGAACCATGATATAATTTGTATATAAAAATAATGAAGTTGAAGTTTGCAAATAAAAATCACTATAATTCCATTCATAAACAATATAAGTTATTCTTATAAGTGGAGTGAAGATAATGCCGAAAATCACAAAAATAGAAGTTCAAAAAAACAATAAAGAACGTTTTAATTTATATTTAGATGATGAATTTGAGATGGGTATTGATATTGATACTTTTGTCTATTTTAATCTTAAAAAGGGACAACTTGTTGAAGCAGCTGAAATGGAAAAAATTCAAAAGTATGAGCAATATAGACAAGCGATTAATATAGCGATTCAATATCTGTCATATAGAAAAAGAACTGAGCACGAAGTGGCACAGCATCTAGCAAAGAAAGATATTTCAGAAAGTGTTATTGCAGATGTATTAGATTATTGCCATAAGCAAAATTTAATAGATCATAAAGATTACGCAAATAGTTTAAAAAACACAATGATTTTAACTACGGATAAAGGACCTGAAATTTTCAAACAAAAATTACGCGAAGCTGGTATAGAGCAAAATATTATTGACGAATATGCGCTTTTATATAATGAAGAACAACCTTTAGACAAGATTATAAAATTAGCGAATAAAATATTGAAACAAAAAAAAGGACCACAAATAAAGCGTGAAGAAAAGTTAAAACAATCTTTGATGCAAAAAGGTTATACATTTGAAACGATTAACATCGTGATGGAAGAATTAGATTTTTCACAATCAGAAGAATCATTAGACATGTTATTACAAAACGATTTAGAAAAAGCGTATACTAAGAGTTCGAAAAAGTATACAGGTAGAAAATTAGTCAATAAAACGATTGAAACACTTATGAGAAAAGGCTATCAATATGATAAAATAAAATCTAAACTAGAAGAGAGTGGTATTGAGAATGGAACGGAAGAAATTGAGTGAAATGAGTGAAATAGAATTACGTCATGAAATTCAAGGGTATAAAGAACAAATGCGCAAAGCAGAAATGAATGGTATTTATAACGAATATGACGTATATGCAAGTAAAGCAATCATAGCAGAAAGCTATTTAGTAGATAGAAATAAAGTAGAACTTGGCAAAATTTATCAACTGAATGATGGTACAAAAAGTTATTTTAAGGTAGAACGACTTAAAGGTATTTTTGCATGGGGATTCAGAATTAATAGTTCAGAGCCAGAAGAAGGTTTGCCCTTAGCATTATTAAAACTGTAGAAGGATGAAGATAGCATGGGTAGTTCAATTATTTTAAAGTTACTTAATGTAACACATTACTATAGAAATAAAAAATCAAAAAAGTGGTATCAGCCTTTTGGTTATGATGCAGATAACATAGAGTTAAATAATATTAATCTACATATCTATCAAGGTGAATCACTTGGCATCATCGGTGAGCCTGCGTCTTCAAAATCTCTTGTAGGTCGGATATTAAGTGGTGAAATTAAACCTGATAAGGGAAGAATTGTGCGCAAAACAGATTTGTTTTATGCAGATATAGACGATAAATATGCTCAAAATATATCGGTTGAAGATTTCATATCTAATGCAGTTACATTATTCCCATACAAAGTCAATACGCATAAAGTTGAACAAGTTCTAAAATATGCACATGTCGAAGCGCAAAGTGATACGCCTATATGTGAATTACCAGATGAAGTATATGCCCGCATACTTTTTTCACTTGCAAGAACATCTAAAGCAAGTATTATCATTTTTAATAAAATACTGCAAAATTTAACGGATGAATACTTTGAAAAAGCAATTGAACTATCAGATGAATACATAAATAATAATTTAACCATTGTTATGATAGATGACAATGTTGAAAGAGTTAGTAAGGCAAGTAATTATATAGCGTGGGTTTCGCATGGTCAACTTAGAATGGAAGGTTCTATTAAACAAGTCATTCCTGTATTTAATGAACATGAGAGAGATAGAGCATCTTTAGAAAGTGATGAAGAAAAACGAAATTTTGATTTAGATTGGAAAAAAAGTAGAGCGCGTACGCCTGAGCTAACTTATAATTTCAAACGAATTGAAAGATATAACCACGTCAAACCACCGATTGTACTAGTTAGATTCTGGACATTTATAACTATTTGTATACTAGGTGTGCTTTTAACAGCAGTGTTAATATTTAATGATATTGGTAAAATTAACATAGGACAAAATGAAGACCAAGCCACTATTCAAAACCAACCTAAAAATCCTTACGAAGCTAAACTATCATATGGAATCGTATTAGATGATTCAGTTAAATTAAAGAATCTAAAAAAAGGAAATGAGTTAAGTCCTAGCAAGTACGCTTTGCTTACCATTACTGGGGAAAACACAAAAAATTATCGTGTTAGTGTCGATAATCAGTCTTATAAGGTCGGGAAAAAAGATATTCGTTATTTTGATCCAGCAGGTTTATTTGAAGAACATAGTGGAGATGCACTCGCGCCATTTATGAGTAAAAATTATAGTAATTATTTTGAATTTTTTAATAGTCACTTACATAAAAAGCATGGTACTGTGACAGATTCATTAGTTCCAGAAGAAGGGAAAAATGATCGCTTTATTGTACCTATCGTTCAACAACCGATTGCAATGATATTTAATGATCAAAATAAACTTTCCGGGTTTACAATTCCGATGAAAGATAAAGCGAAGTTAAAAGAGAAATTTAATATTGATAATAACTTCTGGATTACTAAATCAGGTGATGGTTATTTCATGGCAGATTTTAAAAATGATAAATGGATATATATTGAATTGTAGGTGTAGTAAATGATAGATAATTTAATTAATTTTTATAAGAATGCACCATTTTTAAGTAAACACTTGTACCATCGATTAAAGGGGCAATGGAAATGGTTTGTAATACCATTTATTATTAGCATTCTGTTATTATGTCTGCTAATGTTCATATTTAATGTGAATGGTACAGAAGAAATAAAACAAGCACGTGGTTATTTTAGATTAGCAGCATTAATAAGTTTTTCATTTATCTGGATAGCTATTTATCAAAGTTATCAATTGTTTAAAAAAGAGTATTTTACTGCTAAAGTTTTTAATTTGAATCCAATTTTTCAAACGATTATGATAGCTATTATTTCTAATTTATTAATGTTTATTGCGTTAATGATGATTATATTAATGACACCAGTTAATATAGAGAGTTCCATTCCATCGACAATATATTTTGTTATAATGTCAATTATCTTTGTCGTAGTTATTTCTACAGTATTTGGTTTACTAACTATTACAAAAAATAATGTAGATATCATATTTTATATATTATCAGTCATTATGTTTTTTCTCGTACCAATTGTGTATATTCCGTCCAGTAATTCAACAGTAATTTCTCATATATTAATGTTGAACCCGTTATTTTATCTTATAGAGGGAATCTCACAGTCTGTTGTTTTAGGTGCATTAAGCTTAAATAATATACCATACCATTTTTATTTTATATTTTTAATGGCGACAGCTTGTGCATTGATATTTGCTCTGTTTAGAACGACAGCATATCAGAAATTTAGAGTTGCGCATGAGAAAAAGGATACTGATGACAAATTAAAAAATGATTCAAATCATAACGAAAATGTAATTGCTCAAAATACAAACCATAAATAATGATTTTAGTCATTTTCAATCTTATTAGTAAAGGCTGAGACACAATCTTGTGTCCCAGCCTTTGTTACTATCAATAAAATTTTTACTTTGCAAATAATTTTTTTTGTAATTTATCTTCACTAAACACCCAACCAATATAAGAATGATCAATATTCATAAATTCGTCTAGATGTGCGATTGCTACAAAAGAATAGTGACCATTTTTTAGATAGCGTAAATCGATTAATCTAATTTCTGTCGTGTCATCATCTAGCTTTCTAGCTTGCCAGCGATATATAGATGAAAAGTTAAGGAAAGTTTTTATGTTTTTATCATCTTTAACAAATTGCATTAAATCATTACTAGGAAAAGGATGACGCTCAGATTTATCACTAAAAACGATATTTCTACCATAACTGCGTCCAACATAATCGTGATTTTCTGTTTGAATAGCGACACGCCATTCCATAAATCGCATGGTAGGTGCAACAAAAACTTTAACAGGATTATGTTCTTGCTTTATTTGTTTAAGCGCTTGTTGTTTAATGATGGCTTGCATCCTAAACCGAATAATATAATAAACAACAAGAATACCAAAAATAGGGAAAAATGAAAGATATGGATGTAAGCCTAATACCCAAAGTAAAATGCCGACACACCAAAGGATGAATATGATTGGGTCAAATGTATTGATGACACTGAGTTGAATCCATTTATTTGTGATGGGTCTGAGCGCTTGGGTTCCATATGAATTAAATATATCAACAAAGACATGAAGAAAGACCGCAAGCTGAGCCCATAACCAGATATGGCTAGCATCAATATTTTTAAAAAATGTAAATATAAATAAAGTTATAAGTAATGGCCACAAAATCGTAAAAGGTATTGAATGTGTTATACCTCTGTGATTTGATATATAAGTGGCATTATCTTTGAGTTTTAAAACTGTGTCTCCATCTGGTATCAGAGAACCGATGATTAGAGTAGTTGCAGTTGCTGCAAATGAACCAGTCATCGCTGGGTCTTGTGTTGCCAAAGCGGTTAATCCAATACCCATGACAATATGCGTACCTGTATCCATAAGTATCCTCTCATTTCATTTCAATATTATTTCTATTATAATCTAATATACTAAATAATAAAATTAACATACTAAAATGAAGAAAAAAAGTTTTAGAATCACGTAGAGAAAGAGATGTATAACATGTATAACGAATCAGAATTTAAAAATAATCTCGTAAAATGGTTTGAGAAAAATCAAAGACAAATGCCATGGAGAGAAACTAAAAATCCATACTATATTTGGTTAAGTGAAGTAATGTTACAACAAACTCAAGTGAAGACGGTTATCGATTATTATCATAAATTTGTAAATAGGTTTCCAACAATAACTGATTTAAGTAACGCACATGAAGATGAAGTGCTAAAATATTGGGAAGGACTCGGCTATTATAGTCGTGCACGTAACTTCCATAATGCAATCAAAGATGTAGCGGTAAATTATAATGGTGAGGTACCTAATGATCCGAAGCGTTTTGGGGAACTGAAAGGCGTTGGACCATACACACAAGCAGCAGTCATGAGTATTGCTTTCAACCTTCCATTAGCAACAGTCGATGGTAACGTTTTTAGAGTGTGGTCAAGATTGAATAATGATTATCGCGATACTAAATTACAAACCACGAGAAAAGCATTTGAAAAAGAATTAGAAACATATGTTCAAGAAGATTCAGGTACTTTTAATCAAGCGATGATGGAACTAGGCGCATTAATTTGCACACCAAAAAATCCGTTATGTTTATTTTGTCCTGTACAAGAACATTGTGAAGCCTTTGAACAAGGAACAGTTGAGCAGTTACCTGTAAAAACGACAAAAGTGAAGAAAAAACATATAAAACAAAATGTCTATATAGTGCGTAATGAAAAGGGTGATTTACTTATTGAAAAAAGAACTCAAAAATTATTAAATAATATGTGGGAATTTCCTATGTATGAAGCGGAAAGCAACGAAAATATTAATACACAATTATTTACAGAAATTGAATTTCAAGCTAAACCTGTTTATTCTTTAAAACATCAGTTTACACATTTAACATGGGATATTGATGTGTATATATCTAAAAGTTGTGTTAATCGGCAAGAGATTACATTAGCTAACAATATGCAGTGGATGCCTGTAGATGATAAAGTTAATTATAACTTTCCAGTAAGTATGTCAAAAATATATAATTTTTTAATAACAAATAATTAAGGTCGTTCTGTAATCGTTAATTATGTTATAATTCAATATGTGAAATCAGAAAAGGTGGTGTGGAGCATGGTTAAAGAGTCCATACCTAAAGAGGGTCAGACGATAAAAATTCAAAGTTATAAACACGATGGAAATATACACCGTGTTTGGTCTGAAACAACTATTTTAAAAGGTACGGATCATGTAGTCATTGGTGGTAATGACCATACATTGGTAACAGAAAGTGATAATCGCACATGGATTACAAGAGAACCTGCAATTGTATACTTCCATTCCGAATATTGGTTTAACGTTATTTGTATGTTTAGAGAAGATGGTGTTTATTATTATTGTAATTTATCCTCACCATTTGTCTGTGATGAGGAAGCACTCAAATATATAGATTATGATTTAGATATTAAAGTCTATCCCAATGGTAAATATCATTTATTAGATGAAGATGAATATGAACAACATATGCGTCAAATGAATTATTCATCTGATATTGATGTAATTTTACGAAGAAACGTAGATATTCTTCAACAATGGATTGAACAAAAAAAAGGTCCTTTTGCACCGGATTTTATTAAAGTTTGGCGTGAACGGTTTAAAAAGATTAGAGATTATTAAGCATATTTAATGTAATTGATAGTTATATCCGATATAGTATTAAAGGTATATATGATACAAGTTAATTGTATAGAATAAATCTTAATAGCAAATGCTTAACTAAATGATCTGATCGTAGATAATTGTAATAACAGCCTCGTTGAATTTCAACGAAGGCTGTTTCATTTGCTGAAATAAGCAGGGAGGTATAGTTTGTATGATTCGCAGATATATACAATTCGTAAAACCATATAAATGGCGGATCATTGCCACAATTCTTGTTGGTATATTAAAATTTGGTATTCCAATGCTTATTCCGTTATTAATTAAATATGTTATTGATGACATTATCAATAACGGTGCAATCTCGGTAGAAGAAAAATTTGCTAGATTGGGAATTGCGCTAGGAATAGCCGTATTTATTTTTGTAATCGTAAGGCCCCCTATAGAATTTTTAAGACAATATTTAGCTCAGTGGACAAGTAATAAAATATTATATGACATTCGTAAGCGTCTATATAATCATTTACAAGCACTAAGTGCAAGATTCTATGCTAATAACCAAGCTGGGCAAGTTATTTCACGGGTTATTAATGATGTTGAACAAACAAAAGATTTCATCCTGACAGGCCTTATGAATATTTGGCTTGATTGTATCACTATCATTATCGCTTTATCTATTATGTTTGTACTAGATGTAAAATTAACACTAGCTGCAATTATAGTATTTCCAGTTTATATTTTGACTGTCTACTTCTTCTTTGGACGTTTAAGAAATCTGACACGTAAGAGATCTCAAGCCTTGGCTGAAGTACAAGGGTTTTTACATGAACGTGTACAAGGCATGTCAGTCATTAAAAGTTTTGCAATAGAAGATAACGAAGCAGTAAATTTTGATAAGCATAATAGCAATTTCTTACAACGCGCATTTACGCATACGAGATGGAATGCCTATTCATTTGCTGCAATTAATACAGTAACTGATTTAGGGCCATTAATTGTAATAGGTTTTGGTGCGGTTTTAGCTATTAACGGTTCCATTACAGTTGGTACGCTCGCTGCATTTGTGGGTTACCTCGAACAATTATTTGGACCTTTACGTAGATTGGTTTCTTCATTTACAACATTAACGCAAAGTTTTGCATCGATGGATCGTGTGTTCCAACTTATGGATGAAAGTTATGACATAAAGAATAAAAAAGGTGCCTTACCATTAGAAATTCAAGAAGGACGTATTGAAATTAATAATGTGAGTTTCCGATATAATGCGGATGAATCTACGATATTAAACCATATTAATTTGGATATCGAACAAGGCGAAACAGTAGCGTTTGTCGGTATGAGTGGTGGAGGTAAATCAACACTTATCAATCTCATACCTAGATTTTATGATGTTACAGATGGTGAAATTAAAATTGACGGCACCAATATTAAGTCCTATTTAACAGGTAGCCTCAGACATCAAATTGGATTAGTTCAACAAGATAACGTACTATTCTCAGATACGATTAAAGAAAATATTTTATTAGGCAGACCCGATGCAACAGATGAAGAGGTCATTGCTGCTGCAAAAATGGCAAACGCACATGATTTCATCATGGAATTAACAGATGGATATGATACAGAAGTGGGTGAAAGAGGAGTTAAACTCTCTGGAGGCCAGAAGCAACGTATATCTATAGCGCGAATCTTCTTGAATAATCCACCGATTATTATCTTAGATGAAGCAACGAGTGCATTGGATTTAGAAAGTGAATCTATTATACAAGATGCATTAAATATCTTAAGTAAAGATCGTACTACGTTAATTGTGGCACATAGATTATCTACAATTACTCATGCAGATAAAATTGTTGTTATAGAAAATGGTGAAATAGTAGAAAGTGGCACACATCAAGAATTATTAGCGAAAAAAGGTGCTTATGAACATCTTTATAGCATTCAAAATTTATAAAAAGACTTTGAACGAACTAATAAATATAAAAGACCAGAGACATTTTTAAATGTCTCTGGTCTTTTTAGTTAAAATATTGAGTTTTTATAGATCAAAATCTTCTTCTTCAATTTCAATTTCATTATCATTAGAATGATATGAGAAGAAACTGATAACTAAACGATCCAAGTGTTCTATAGTATAACGATATTCTTCTATAGCTGAAATAATCTGCATTATATTAGTGAATGAATATGTTGTCTGATAAGGATCTTTAATGATTTCGCGTTGGAAAGCATCCATTAAATCTTTTTTTTGTGGATTTTCTATCTGACTATCAAAGTGACTAATATCATAACGTGCTTTCTTTGAAATACTAATAAAGATTTGTTCGTGATAGGCGATTAGCAAATCTATTTCTAATTTTATTTGAAGTAACAGCTCGTTATTCAAATTATGAAGATCGTTTTGATAACGATTCATTCGTTTTAAAACATCGTATGCTTGCCGTGTGCTACGGACAACTTGTTTAAATAGAATTTTTTTTCTATTTTGCGCATACATTTGCTTTTTCGTCCAAGGTCGTTCTTCTTCATAGTATTCAAAGATTTGTTCTAATTTTGTAATACGTTTGCTGATTAGCCCTCTATCCTCTTTTATATGATGATATTCAGAGGTATCATTTAATACAAGTTTGAACCATACAAAGATATCTGAACAAATGTTTAAAGAATTATAATAAATTTTAGACTCGAATTTAGGGGGTAAGAATAAAAGATTAACTGCAGAAGAACTAATTACACCTACCATAACAAGGACAAATCTGTAAAATGCAGAAATATAAAAGTTACCAGTATGTGTTCCCATAATAATTAATGCAGTTATACTTGCAAGTGTAGCTACATGTTCCAATTTAAAACGGAATAAAATAGCAATTAATAATATAACAGTAACCCCCATGATTACTGGATTATTACCAAAAACAGTAACCATAACAACTGCCAGTATTGCACCGATCAGGTTACCAATTGCTCTTTCAGAAATTGTTTTAATGGAACGAAAAACACTTGGTTGCATCGCGATTACCGCACTGACAGCAGCGATTGCTTTTAATCCTGCTTCATCAGGGAACAGAGAAGCGATAAACAAAGCAAGTATAATAGCTATACCTGTCTTCAGAATGCGTGCTCCTAATTTCAAATGTACCGCTCCTTCATATATTTAATAAATTTATGTTTATACTTGTTATACAACGATTCCCTATAAAATTCAAGTTTATTTCATTTGACTAAAAGCATAATCTACAGCATCTAATGTTTTTTCAATATCATTTTTAGTGTGTTCAGTTGTTAAAAACCAAGCTTCAAATTTTGAAGGGGCGAGATTAATACCTTGATGTAACATAAGTTTAAAGAATCGTGCAAAAGCATCACCATCTGAATTTTCAACTTGATCATAGTGTGTGACAATTTCGTTTGTAAAATAGAGCGTTAATGCACCATAAACTCTATTGACTGTAGCAGTGATATTGTGTTTTTGTATTAATTTATTTAAACCATCTTCTAATTGTTGACCTAGGCTATCTAAATATTCATAAATACCATCTTGTTCTAATACTTCTAATAATGCGATGCCTGCTTTCATGGATAATGGATTTCCAGCCATCGTTCCAGCTTGATATGCAGGGCCAAGGGGAGCAACTTGTTCCATAATATCTTGTTTACCACCATAACCACCGATAGGTAAACCACCACCTACAATTTTACCGAAGGCAGTTAAATCTGGATAAACTTGGTATAAGTCTTGTGCACCACCATAATGGAAACGAAAAGCGGTAATAACCTCATCATAAATCACTAAACTTCCATTATTATGTGTAATTTCATTTACTTGTTCTAAAAATCCTGGTTTAGGTTTAACCATACCAAAGTTACCTACAATAGGTTCAACGAGTACTGCTGCAATATCATCTCCCCAATAATCAATGGCTTCTTTATAAGATTCTATATCATTATAGGGTACTGTGATGACTTCTTGGGCTACACTTTGAGGTACACCGGCAGAATCTGGTGATCCTAATTGGGAAGGTCCGCTCCCAGCTGCAACTAAAACTAAATCTGAATGACCATGATATTGGCCAGAAAATTTAATTATTTTATTTCTTTTAGTATACGCACGTGCCACACGTATTGTCGTCATTACAGCTTCAGTACCAGAATTAACGAAACGAATCTTTTCTAATGAGGGGATAGCATCGCGTAATTTCTTAGCGAAGTTTATTTCAAGTTCTGTTGGCGTTCCATATAATACGCCAAGTGCTGCTTGTTCTTGAATAGCTTGAGTTACATGAGGATGAGCATGACCAGTAATTATTGGTCCATAAGCTTGTAAGTAATCGATATATTTATTGCCATCTACATCATATAAATAAGCGCCTTGGCCAGATTTCATCATTACAGGAGCACCACCACCTACAGCTTTATATGAACGAGAAGGTGAATTTACGCCTCCTAATATATATTCATTTGAGTAATTTTGAAGTCTTTCACTTTCAGTAAATTTCATTAATATCAACCTCTTTTATTTAATATTTTCGTTTATTATCGTATCATATAATTATTAACAAAAAGAAATAGGGTGAGTTATTTGTTGAAAAAAGGAGATCAATTTCCGGAATTTAGACTTGAGAATCAAAATGGTGATATTATTTCTAATGATACATTAAGAGGAAATAAAGCAGTGCTTTATTTTTATCCGAGAGATAACACGCCAACATGCACGACAGAAGCTTGTGATTTTAGAGACAATTTATCATATTTTAATGAACTTAATACAAAAGTTTATGGAATTAGTGGAGATACAAAGAAAAAACATCAAAACTTCAGCGAAAAACATAGTTTGAATTTTGATTTATTGGTAGATGAAGATTATCAATTATCCGCGGAAGTGGGTGTATATCAACTAAAAAAAAATTTTGGAAAAGAAAGTATGGGAATAGTAAGAACTACGTTCATTATTGACGAAGATGGCGTTATTATCGATGTCATAGAAAAAGTAAAAGTAAAATCACAAATGGACGAATTAAAAGCAATTCTGGGGTGATTAGAGATGAAGGCAGTCAGTTTACAAAGAATGGGAGATTTAGAAAATGATTTAGTTGAAGCTTTTCCAAACGTCAAGTTTATATTTACACAGGGTGTTTCTGATATTAATGACCATGATAAAAAGGATTTGGACATACTATTTGGATATGATGGTAAATTAGATGAAGACTTTTTGAAGTCATGCTCGAATCTGAAATGGTTGGCCTGGTATGCTACCGGTGTAAATAAGCTTCCTTTAAACTATATCGATAGTAATAATATCTTGTTGACGAATGGTCGAGGTGTACACGCAAAACAAATGTCTGAATTTATCATGGCGTTTATATTAGATGACTATAAAAAAATGAAGACTTCATTTATTAATCAAACAAATAAAAAATATGATTCGAAGCTAACTGGAAAAAGAGTAAGCGGGCAAACCCTTTTATTTTTAGGGACAGGAAGTATAGCGCAAAAAACAGCAACCATTGCTAACGCGATGGACATGATTGTACAAGGTGTTAATACAACTGGTCATGATGTAGAAGGGGTTTCCAAAACGTATACTATCGATAATTTATTTCAAGCACTAGAAGAAGCAGATATTGTTGTTAATACGTTACCAGAAACGAAAGAAACAATACATCTACTACAAAGAGAACATTTTGAAAAGATGAAAAGCGCTGCTTTATTTATTAATGTAGGAAGAGGAACAATCGTAGACGAAAATGTAATAGCAAATGTGATGAAAGAAAACATCATACGACAATCATATTTAGATGTGTTTGAAAACGAACCACTTACTCCAGATAACCAATTATATAATATAAATAATATTACAATTACAGCACATATTACGGGCAATGGCACAGAAAACAAACAAGAAGTTACTCAGATATTCAAACGAAATCTTAGTTATTTTCTCAATAACAATACTTTAATTGAGAATGAAGTTGATCCCGATACAGGATATTGATTGAAATGGTCTTTGTTTATTGACAATTCGATAATGCAACAGTTATATTAATATTAAGTAATAATTATTATTAAATAGAAAGATGGTGAGGGACATGAGTGCAGAGATGGA
Source organism: Staphylococcus ureilyticus (assembly GCF_002902235.1). Classification (GTDB taxonomy): domain Bacteria; phylum Bacillota; class Bacilli; order Staphylococcales; family Staphylococcaceae; genus Staphylococcus; species Staphylococcus ureilyticus. The sequence goes on along the minus strand of NZ_PPRL01000110.1, from coordinate 1,033 downwards.
AACAGTTGAACATCAATTAGAAGACTCGATTGCGTCTTTAAGAGATAATGGAATAAGAATAACACCACAAAGACAGGCGATATTGAAGTTTTTAATTGTTTCAGAAACACATCCCACTGCTGATGAGATTTATCAAGCACTTTCACCCGATTTTCCAAATATAAGTGTTGCAACGATATATAATAATTTACGTGTATTTAAAGGAATAGGCATTGTTAAGGAGTTGCCTTATGGCGACGCTTCAAGTCGATTCGATTTTAATACACATAATCATTACCATGTTATATGTGAAAATTGTGGAAAGATTGTTGATTTTCATTACCCACAACTAGATGAAGTTGAACAATTAGCTCAACACGTAACGAATTTTGATGTGACACATCATCGTATGGAAATTTATGGTCTATGTAAAGAATGTAAAGATAAAGAGAATTTACAGCAGTAATTATAATTGAACAATTACGAAAAAAACTATTAAGTTAGAAAGTGCTACATTTATAAATGTAGCACTTTCTATTACTATGAGCTTGTTTTATATCAATATAAAGTGAAAACAAAAAATGCAATTTTAATTGACGGTATAGTGGCTAATGTGTCCAAACAACACTGATATAATTATACAATTTGACATATTTATACATATAAAAAATAATTAGTTATTACAAAGGTAAAATTTAACTAAAAAGTTATTGAAATTGAATTGACGAGTGAGATTAATCTTGATATTATATAAAAGTCGTCAAAACGAGACGGCTTTAAAACAAACCAAAATAAAAATAATAGAAAGTGTAAATTTGACACTTGTTAAAATTATTGAATGGTTATACAATGTTAAATGTTGAGTTAACAAACGAAACAAACTTAACAATAACAAATGAAAATTTATTATTGACTTAACAAAAACTTAATGTTACAATTAATTCTTGTAACACATCAATGAACATTGAAAACTGAATTGCAATATGTCAACGTTAATTCCGATTTCAACATTAAATGTTGAATCAAAACAACGTGTTATTGATAACACAAATTA
>NZ_PPRL01000109.1 GCF_002902235.1 Staphylococcus ureilyticus | reverse complement strand
GTCTTAGTTTATATTTGAGAGAATATAGTAAAGTATATTAAAATAATAAAGTATCATAGAGAGCTGGGATTAATCTTTAATGATTCAATCCCAGCTACTTTTATTTTCAAATCAATAAAATTTCGATTTGAATTATACATATATTTAGGAAGTGATAAAATGTCGGAAAGATCAGACATGCAAAATGAAAACCACGAAGAAACTAAAAATAACGATGCTAATAACAAATATTCCACTAAAAATATGAGCTTTAAACGGAAAAATTTCATTTTAACAATCATAAGTATTGTGCTTATAACAGCAGTTTTAACAGTTTTTGCAACCATAGCAGTCATGAACTGGACAAGTGGGCTAGATGGAAAACAAAGAACAGAAATGAAAAAGGTTGAAGATGTCTATAGTATTTTAAATAAAGAATATTATAAAAATACAGATTCAGAAAAAATATCGGAATCTGCAATTAAGGGAATGGTAAAAGATTTAGATGATCCATATTCGGAATATATGACTAAAAAAGAATCTAAATCGTTTAACGAGGATGTCTCAGGTGATTTTGTAGGTATCGGTGCAGAAATGCAAAAAAAGGGAGATAAAATTCAAATTACAAGCCCTATGAAAAACTCTCCTGCAGAAAAAGCTGGCATTCAACCTAAAGATGTAGTGACTAAGGTGAATGGTAAGTCTATTAAAGGCCAACCACTTGAAGCTATAGTCAAAAAAGTGCGTGGAAAACAAGGTTCAAAAGTTACATTAACAATTGAAAGAGCGAACCAAGAACACGACATCACTATTAAAAGGGATAAAATACATGTTAAGAGTGTTGAATATGAAAAACACGGAAATACTGGTGTGTTTACAATAAATAAATTTCAAAGTAGTACTTCTGGTGAATTAAAATCTTTAATTATTAAAGCTCATAAAGATGGAATTAGAAAAATTGTTCTCGATTTACGTAATAATCCCGGTGGATTGCTTGATGAAGCTGTGAAAATGGTAAATATTTTCGTGGATAAAGGAAAAACCGCAGTTCAACTTGAAAAAGGCGATCAAAAAGAACAAATAAAAACATCAAACGATGCAAGCAAAGAAGCTAAGGATATGGATGTTTCAATTTTAGTGAATAAAGGTTCGGCCAGTGCGTCAGAAGTATTCACTGGTGCTATGATGGATTATAATAAAGCTAAAGTTTACGGTTCAAAAACTTTTGGTAAAGGCATAGTACAAACCACACATGAATTTGATGATGGTTCACTATTAAAATTTACGAATATGAAATGGTTGACTCCAAAATCTCGTTATATTCATGGGAAAGGCATTAAACCTGATACAAAAATTAATGAACCTGAATATCAATCTTTAAGCGTCATACCTAATACACAGACATACCAGTTGGGTGATGAAGACAAACATGTTAAAACAATTAAAGTGGGTCTATCTGCATTAAACTATCAGTCTAATAATAAATCTAAACGCTTTGATAAGGAATTAGAAGATGCTATTAAATCATTCCAAAAAGATAATAATTTAACAGTTAATGGAAAATTCAACAAACAAACCAATGATAAATTCACACAAGCTTTAGTTAATAAAGCAAATAAAGAAGATACTGTATTACAAACCCTATTAAACAAATTAAAATAAAGAGGTGAACCTCGCATGATAAGATTAGGTACCGTAGAAGATTTACCAACTATTTTAACGATTGTAGAAGAAGCAAAGTCAATAATGCAACAAGAAAATAACAACCAATGGGATGAACAATATCCATTAAAATCACATTTCAAAGAAGATATTAGTAAAGATTCATTGTTTGTTTTAGAAGAAAAAGATACAATTTTTGCCTTTATAGTTGTCGACCAGCAACAATCTGAGTGGTATGATGAACTGGCATGGCCAATTGATAGAAAAAATGCATACGTTATTCATAGATTGGCAGCCTCATCAGAATATAAAGGTGCTGCTACAAAATTATTTGATTTTGCTGTTAACCTTGCTTTACGAGATAATGTACATGTAATGTTAACTGACACTTTTGCATTGAATAAACGTGCTCAAGGATTATTCCAAAAATTTGGCTTTATCAAATTAGGTGAAGTAAATATTGATTATCCTCCTTTCGATAAAGGAGAACCATTCTATGCCTATTATAAAAAATTAGAAGAATAGAGGTAATAATATGACAAAAATCGCATTTACTGGTGGCGGTACTGTTGGACATGTTTCTGTTAATCTAAGTTTGATTCCAACAGCTTTAGAAGAAGGATATGAAGCATTTTATATCGGCTCCAAAAATGGTATGGAACGAGAAATGATTGAATCCCAATTACCAGAAATCCCATATCATAAAATTTCAAGCGGTAAATTAAGACGATACATCTCTTTTGAAAATATTAAAGATATTTTTAAAGTATTAAAAGGTATCTTTGATTCAAGACGCATATTAAAAAAAGAAAAACCTGACCTATTATTCTCAAAAGGTGGTTTTGTATCTGTGCCTGTAGTTATCGCTGCTAAATCCCTAAAAATTCCAACTATTATACATGAATCTGATTTAACACCCGGACTAGCAAATAAAATTGCTTTAAAGTTTGCTAAAAAGATTTATACAACCTTTGAAGATACATTACAATACCTGCCGAGTGAAAAAGCGGATTTTGTAGGTGCTACAGTGCGGGAAGATTTAAAAAGTGGTGATAAAAATAGAGGCTATCAATTAACAGAATTTAAAGATAATAAAAAAGTTTTATTAATCATGGGTGGTAGCCTTGGAAGTAAAAAGTTAAATGATATTATTAGAGATAATTTAGACGCATTATTAAAAAATTATCAAGTGATTCATTTAACTGGTAAAGGATTGCTAGATCAATCCTTTACCGATAAAGAAGGATACGTTCAGTTTGAATTTGTTAAAGACGATTTAACTGATTTATTAGCGATAACAGACACAGTTATTAGTCGTGCTGGCTCAAACGCTATATATGAATTCTTGGCATTAAGAATTCCAATGCTTTTAATTCCGTTAGGTCTTGACCAATCTAGAGGAGATCAAATAGACAATGCGAAAAATTTTGAATCTAAAGGTTTTGGAAGAACAATTCCTGAAGACACTTTAACCGAGGATAAACTCATCGATCAGTTAAAAGATATCGAAACTCATCGTGAATCTATTATAACTCAGATGCAAACATACAAAGAAAGTTTTACACGCCAAGATTTATTTCATAAAATTATTAAAGATGCAAATAACTAATAATAGGGAGGATACGCAATGAGTCGTTGGAAAAGAATAAGTCTACTCATTATTTTTACATTAATTTTTGGCATTATTGCATCCTTCCATGAATCAAGATTAGGAAAATGGATAGACAATGAAGTTTATGAATTCATATATTCTTCTGAAAGTTTTATAACTACAACATTTTTCCTAGAAGTTACTAAAATCGGGGAAGTATGGGCAATGGTTTGTTTATCTTTATTACTTATCGCCTATTTAATGCTTAAAAAATTAAATATAGAGGCACTTTTCTTTGCTATAGCAATGAGTTTATCAAGTACTTTAAACCCATTATTAAAAAACGTATTTGACAGAGAACGACCTACACTGTTACGTCTCATAGATATCTCTGGTTTTAGTTTTCCAAGTGGACACGCAATGGGATCAGCCGCTTTCTTTGGCAGTACCATTTACATTGCTAATCGTGTCATGAAAGGTAAAACAAAAGGGATTATGATAGGTCTTTCAGCACTATTTATTATTTTAATTTCATCATCAAGAGTATATCTTGGTGTTCATTATCCAACTGATATCATTGCTGGTATCATTGGTGGCGCTTTTTGTGTCGTATTATCAACACTAATATTGAGGCACAAATTAAAAATTTAAATAATAACGAAATAGAACAAATGGCAATTTCTATATAAAATAGAAATTGCCATTTTTTAAATTCATCTGAGATACTTATATCTCAAACTTAATTCAATTGTGTCAAAAATTATTATAAAAACCGATTTCATAATGCAAAACCGGTTTCTATATATACGTTGATTTACAACGTTAGTCTTTTACGGGCATATAAAAGGGGATATTTACGAAAATGATCAATTCTACTAAAACAAATATGTGTGGGGGGGAATGTCTATGTAGTATTGATAATCATTTTCAATTACATTATACAACACTGAGAATAATTG
>NZ_PPRL01000011.1 GCF_002902235.1 Staphylococcus ureilyticus | reverse complement strand
TATTAGGCACGCCGCCAGCGTTCATCCTGAGCCAGGATCAAACTCTCCATAAAAAATTATGATGTTTGATTAGCTCATAAAATACTAATTTGTGTTATTAATAACACGTTGTTTTGATTCAACATTTAATGTTGAAATCGGAATTAACGTTGACATATTGCAATTCAGTTTTCAATGTTCATTTGTTTCAATAACAAGAATTAATTCTACAGGTTTTGGCTTTGAAAGTCAAGAACTTTTTAAAATTAATTTTAAAGCTTGTTTTGAAATATTGTTTTGTGTGTCGTTTTGTTTCGTCCGACAAGTAAATACTATACACGCTTAAAACGCTTTGAACAACAGTAAAATTTACACTTTTATATTAAACCAAAAGTACAACTTCTCCAAATTACATACTTTAAAATATAGAAAAATACATAAAGTTCGTTTTTATTACTTCGTCATGGGATTTGGTATCGAAAAAAAGCTGATAAACCTCTATAAAACAAACTTTACTATTTATTAAAATTCTTTTCGAAAAATTAAAGCTACCTTAAAAAAGGTAGCTTCGGTTTCATTTGAATTTACAATTGAGCATTTACTACATCTCTGTTCTGCCCATAATCGCTTTTGATAAGGTTACTTCATCCGCGTATTCTAAATCTCCGCCGACAGAAAGTCCTTGCGCTAATCGAGTTACTGTTAGACCAATTGGTTTGACCAGTCTTGATATATACATCGCTGTTGACTCACCTTCCAAATTGGGGTTCATCGCTAAGATTAACTCTTTCACTTCGTCATTTTTTAAACGATTAATCAAACTTGGAATATTAATATCTTCCGGTCCTATGCCATCCATCGGAGAAATAGAACCATGTAATACATGGTACAAGCCTTTATATTCACGCATTTTTTCCATAGCGATTACATCTTTATCGTCCTCAACCACACAAATAATTGAGCGATCTCTCTGTTTATCCTGGCAAATATAACATGGATCTTGCTCAGTAATATGCCCGCATTCACTACAATAGGTAAGTTCTCGTTTAACATCGACTAAAGCTTTAGCAAATTGAACGACATCGTCTTCTTTCATATCTAATACATGAAACGCCAGACGTTGGGCTGTCTTTGGCCCAATGCCTGGCAGTTTCATGAAACTGTCGATAAGTTTGGATATTGGTTCTGGATAGTGCATACAATCACATTCCAGGAATATTTAAGCCTTGTGTATGCTTACCTAAGCGTTCTTGAGTAAGTTCATCAGCTTTATTCATCGCTTCATTAGTAGCAGCGATAACTAAATCTTGTAACATTTCAATGTCATCTGGATCAACTGCTTCTTCTTTAATTTCTACATCGAGAACTTCTTTGTGACCTGATACTGTTACAGTCACCATGCCACCGCCAGCCGTACCTTGTACTTTTTCTTCTTTTAATTTTTCTTGCTCTTCATTCATTTTCTTTTGCATTTTCTGCATTTGTTTCATCATTTGTTGCATATTTCCGCCACCGCGCATATATTTATCCTCCTTAAAAACTTCAATCTCATCTGATTGTATTTCATCTTTTGTCTCATTATACATGCCTTTTAATTCATTGTCATGTATCACTCTTCATCTATGACATTTACTGTATTTTCTCCAAATAAGTCCTTCGCCTTTTGAACGACATCAACATCTTCAGGTGACGTTGTTGTCGCTGTTCTGTTTTCCTCGGCACTTGTACCTTGTTTACGATTTTGAAGATATTCTGTCCTCACCCTCATCCACTGGTCTGCTGGGACACCGACTACTTTCACTGTTTTATCTATAATGTTACATACTACGTTCTCAATATTCTCTCTTTTTTCATCATCTTTATTTACAATCTCACAATGTATTTCTTCTTCGAATTTAATCAATACATGGGTTTCGCTTGCTGCCACTGGTTCTGAATTTTGAAGAAGACTTACTAGTGACTTCATATCATTACTCTTAGCGTGATCTATAACTTCTTGCCAGTGGTCTTTAAGTTGCTTAATATCTTCTTTGTTAGCTTTGTCTAACACTTTGGCTATTTGTTGCATTGAAAATGCATTTTTCGATTGTGGACCTTTACTAGCTGTTTTTTTAGCTTGTGGTTTAGCATTGTTAGCTACGACGCCCTGTGATTTTAATGTTTTTAATTCATTTTCTAATTGTTCCATTCGCTGTAACAATACTTCATTATTCGGCTCACTGGCTACACTCGTTGTAGCAACAGTTTGCACATTTTCAGGTTCTCCTTTAATCATTTCTGCTATTTTAACTAATAATACTTCAAAATGAACACTTTGATTGACACTAAATCTGATTGAAACAAGCGTATCATTAATCACGTCAATCATTTTATATAAAGTATCCAAGTCAAAATGCATCAGTGCATCATATTCAGAGTCCATATTAGATGTCTTATTCATAATGGTATCTCTTACAAAATAAATCATATCGTTAATCAAGCGATTTACTTCTTTACCTTGTGCAATAAATTGATGGTAAGTTGAAAATGCAGTTTTTACATCTCCTTCAACTACCTCTTTCAGTAAATCATTCAACGCTTGAGCATCTACACTACCAGTTACATTCAACGCGTCTTGTAATGTAAGGTGTTCATCGCCAAAAGCGATTGCTTGGTCCATAATGCTTAGCGCGTCTCGCATACCGCCTTCAGAAGCTTTAGCGATAAAATCTAAGGCTGCATGATCATATTCTATCTCTTGATTGTCTGCTACGAATTGCAAACGTTCTACAATTTCATCATGGCTAATTGCTTTAAAATCAAATCTTTGCGCTCTTGAAATAATTGTCGGAGGTATTTTATGTGGTTCAGTAGTCGCCAAAATAAAGATTGCATGGGCTGGTGGTTCTTCTAAAGTTTTCAATAACGCATTGAAAGCGCCTGTTGTTAACATATGAACTTCATCTATAATGTATACTTTGAATTTTGATTCACTTGGTGCGTATTTAACTTTATCTCTGATATTTCTAATTTCATCCACACCATTATTACTAGCAGCATCTATTTCAATCACATCTGAATTCGTTCCGCGCGTAATACCTGTACAAATAGCGCATTCATTACAAGGTTCTCCATCAGAACGTTCTAGACAGTTGATAGCTTTCGCGAATACTTTTGCGATACTTGTTTTACCTGTTCCTCTAGGTCCACTAAAAATATACGCATGTGATTGTTTTCCTTTTGAAATTGCGTTGCGCAATGTTTTAGTAACATGTTCTTGGCCAACTACATCTTCAAAACTTTGGGGCCTGAACATTCTATATAAAGCTTGATAATTCACCTTTGCACCTCCAATAACATTCAACAACTATTATATCACTGTGCTTTATATTTTGAATATTAATTAAATGCCTCTGGATAAACTACATTACCATTTGGTTGCTCAACAAGTTGTTCCCACAAGAATTTAACCATAAAATATTTCGATGGCACATCAAATGGACTATAAATTTGATAACGGCTCGCCTCTTCATAACCTAACATACCATAATATCCAGGATCTCCAAGTACAATGATTGTCGTATAATCTTGCGCTTTTGCACGTTCCTCCACTGCTTGGACAAGGGCTTTACCTATACCTTTACCTCTGTATTTCGGCAATACGGATAAAGGGGCTAACGCTAAGGCGGCAAAGCGTGTTTCATCGTTAATAATCTCTATTTCCGAAAGCATCACATGACCAACGACATCACCTTCATCTGTCTTAGCAACAACTTCCAATTCGTAATTATATTCTGTCGACGCTCTAATTTTCAAAACTAAATCTTGTTCATCATGGTTGGACTCTACGACGTTTTCAAAAGCGGTTTTTATTTCCTCTAAACTTGCGTCATAGTCATTTTCAGTTAATGTACTTAAATAAATTTGCATATGTCGTTCCTCCAAATTCACTAAATTCAATTTTTAGCAGTTACAATCAGAATGATATCGTTGCAGTTCGATCAATTAAATTAATGTATCGCTCTTATTTTAATATAAAAAAAGAGTGACTGCTATCAAAAGATAAGTCACTCATAATATATGGTTAATTGTATTTATTTAAAAATTAAAACCGTGCACCTTCGCTTCGAATACGTATCATAAACGTAACCAAAGTCGACAGCTAAATCTCGGCAACCCTACGGCACATACGATGATCCACTTAATGCTGCTTCCGTCAGGACCTGACATGGTTCATGGGTTCATATTGCATAGGACCGAAATCTTCAAACACTACGTGCTTTGGGCAGACTTCACAAAAACGTAGCCTCAGCGAAGGAATTAAGTCTCGCATAAAGCGGATTTCGAGTACAGGGAACCGCTACCTCCCCACCTAGCACGGCAAGATATATCATACTATAAGGTAATGACTGATTGCAAGTCATACAATTCATTATTTTATAACTTATTTCATTAAATTTTATGACGTCTCGAAAAATCGTTAAACTTAAATTCTGTAGCTAAATGTTTGGAAATATTATATTGAAATTTTGTCGTATCCTTTAAATGGACGATTCCTCGGACCGTAGCAGTATACGATGGCGTTACATCTCCAAATATTTCATATTCTAAGTTACCAAATGATTCGAAGGTGATGGATTTATTAGAGTAACTAATTTCTAGTTTCAATGTTTGTTCTATATAATGGTACAACGAATCTTTAGCAATATGCATCGTTATATTAGGAACGATTTTTTCTACTAAATAATCTTCATCGATAATTTTCACACGATGATCAATCTTTCGCGTTCGAATAATATGCCACAATGTCTCACTCTGACGCAAGCCCAAAGCGCTTTTTACTTCTGGCGCTTCACTAGCAGGTATGCGTTCTAATAATCTAACTTCAGTCTCGTGAATCAGACCTAACCCTTGTTGAACTTCCCTGAAACTGGTTAAATTCGCAAGTGGGAATTCTGTAATACCTTGATAGATGACAACTGAACCTTTACCTTTTATTTTCTGAATCATGCCATCTCTAACAAGTAGATTAAGCGCTTTGCGCACAGTTTCGCGAGAAGCATTATAGTCGAATACCAATTCATTTTCTGAGGGCAATTGAGCGCCATAGGGTAACTTTGATTCGATGATATCTGTGCGTAAATTTTCATAAATCGCAATAAATTTTTTCTGTTTCATGTGATTTCACTCACTGCCTTTTACTTTAAATTATTGTCTAACTACTATGGCACCAAATCCATCTATTAAGCCATTCTCAATCGACCCATTTTGTAACATGACTTGCCCATCAACGTTTAACGCTTTTGGTAGTTCAACTTTTGCTTTTGAAAAGTTAGCAATCACCAACCATGTTTCATCTTCATGATGACGCTTATAAATAAACAATTCATCGTGATCCATGTAAAGTGGCTCAATATTTCCATAAGTTATAATATCATATTCGTGACGTAGCTTTATTAATTTTCTATATGTTTGTAAAATAGATTGGTCGTCTTCTATAGCTGCTTCAACGTTAATTTCCTTATAATTATCAGGAATATCAATCCAAGGTGTACCGGAAGTAAAACCTGCATTTTCACCATTTGTCCACTGTACGGGTGTACGAGAATTATCACGAGATTTTTGTCCTAAAATCGTTAGAATCTCTGCTTCTGGATAACCTTCACCTTTTAACTTATGATATGCATTTAAAGATTCTATATCTCTATACTGGTCGATATCATTAAAATGAGGATCTGTCATGCCAATTTCTTCACCCTGATAAATATACGGCGTGCCTTGGAGCATGTGCAAGACGATGGCTAACATTTTAGCACTACTTTGACGTAAGGCTTCAGTCGAATCATCACCGAACCGCGTTACCACACGTGGTTGATCATGATTGCACCAAAAAATGGCATTCCATCCGCCACCGTTATAAATACCTATTTGCCATTCCATTAATATTTCTTTTAATTTATGAAAATCTAACTTAGCATTTGTCCATTTTTCGCCATCAATATAGTCTACTTTTAAATGATGGAAATTAAACACACTACTTAGCTCTTGACGTGCAGGATCCGTATACTGGATACAATTTTCAATCGTTGTTGAAGACATCTCACCCACCGTCATCATATCTTTACTACCAAATGTCTGCTGATTCATTTCATGTAAATATTCATGCACACGTGGCCCATCAGTGTAAAATTCCTTTCCTACCTTTTCTGAATTTTTAAATTCACCTTTTGAAATTAAGTTAATGACATCGAATCTAAAACCGTCTACGCCAAAGTCAATCCAATAATTAATTACTTTATAGAGTTCCCGACGTACTTCTGGATTATCCCAATTTAAATCTGCTTGTGTTACATCGAATAAATGTAGGTAATATTCATCCGTTTTGTCATCGTATTTCCAAGCATTACCACCAAACTTCGATTCCCAATTAGTTGGTGGTTGATTATCCGCTGACCGCTTAAAGAAATAGTAGTCTCTGTACGGGTTACTTTTATCTGAATATGCTTGTTTAAACCATTCATGTTCTGTAGAAGTATGATTAATGACGATATCCATCATTATTTTTAGATTGCGTCGATGCGCTTCAGCAATCAACCTTTTTAAGTCTTCAATCGTGCCAAATTGTTCGTTCACTTTATAATAATCACTAATGTCATAACCATTATCATTCATAGGTGATTCGTAAATAGGCGTTAACCAAATATAATCCACACCCAGATATTGTAGATAATCTAACTTTTCAATTATGCCGTTTAAATCTCCTTCACCATTACCTGTCGTATCATTAAATGATTTGGGATAAATTTGATAAACTACCGATTTTCTCCAATCATTGACTACCATTTGATTACCACCTTATCTTTGTATTTTAAATTAAGAAACCCGCTAAACAAACTTAGCGAGTTTAGTTGTACTTATCTATTTGCATTAACTATTCTTCTACTATTTCTTTCGCTTCTTCTTTACTAAATTTCGAGAAGATCACAGTTAATATTGCTGGTACTACCATTGCCAGAACAGTACCTATGCCATAAATGAGCCAAAAATCTTTTTTAATAGAAATGATAGCTGGTACACCACCAACGCCAACATTACCTAAGACACCGATTGCACCTATGATAGCACCTATCACACCCGAAGTTAAAATCGCTGCAACAAAAGGATATTTCAACGGTAAGTTCACACCAAACAACGCTGGTTCAGTAACACCTAAGAAACCTGATACGCCAGAAGTCATTGCCAAGCCTTGTTCTTTTGCCATTTTACGTCTTTTATAGACGAACCATGCACCGAATGCAGCCGAACCTTGACAGATATTTGAAATCGCTAAGATCGGCCACAAATATGTTCCTTTAAGACTGCTTCCCATTAGTTGGAAATCAACCGCTAAGAACATATGGTGTAAACCTGTAATCACTAGAGGTGCGTAGAAGAACCCATAAATTGCGCCACCTAACCAACCTATATGTTCAAACACAAATGTCACACCGTTTGTAATCCCTGTTCCTAGCCATAAAGCAATTGGGCCTATAACGATAAAGGCTAAGAAACCAGTGATTAATAAGGCGACAGGACCAACAACTAACATCTTGATTGAATCATGCACATATTTACTTAAGAATTTTTCAATTTGCGCTAATACATAAGATGCTAATAAAATCGGTAAGACCTGACCTTGATAATTCAGTTGTTTAATTTCTAAACCAAAGATATGCCACGCCGGAATGTTACCTTTACCTATGTCATATTGTGAAGCGAGTTGCGGATTCATTAAAATCAGACCTAATACCAAACCGAGTATTTGACTCCCGCCAAACACACGCATACTACTCCAACCAATTAAAGCCGGTAAGAATATGAAGGCAGTATTCGCGATAACATTAATGATATCTGCAAAGTCCCCTAGCTGTGGATATTGTGCCACCAATGCCTGCTTCCCAAACAAGTCTTCCATCGTTAATACATTATAAATCCCTAATAATAAACCAGCAGTTACGATAGCTGGTAAAATCGGAATAAAGATATCTCCCAATAACTTAACCAATCTTTGTATAGGATTGCCTTTTTGAGCTGCCGCTGCTTTAGCATCATCTTTAGAGGCACTTTCTGCCCCAGTTTCTTCAATAAATTGTTTATAAACTTCATCAACAGTACCTGGTCCAATTACAATTTGATATTGATTGTCAGCTTTGAATTGTCCTTTAACCAAATCATTGTTACTCAGACTCTCTTTATCTACCTTATCATCATCTTTCAAAACAAGTCGCAAACGCGTCACACAGTGTGTTGCTGTGTCCAAGTTTTCTTTGCCCCCAATAGCCTTGACGATATCTTGAACATCTTTCTTTTTAACAGCCATGATGATTCCCTCCCTTAAACTTTAATATTATCCAGAGTATAACTTGTATAGACAAGTTTTGCAAAGGCTTTCACTCAACTCACAAAAAAGGTCTATACAGAAATTGATTTTTAATTTCCGCATAGACCCTACTTCAAAAAATATATCGTTTTGCATTTGATGCAATCATTGCATTATGTTTAATAACCTGTGACACAAGCGATAGTAAGACGATATTCACTATTCGTCTATTTTTCTTCATCATTGACCTTAAAAAGCAAAAAAAGACAAACACTTTATATTAAATAAACGTTTGCCTACTATATTTATTAGTCTTGGTATTTAATGATAATGGCGGAGGAAGAGGGATTCGAACCCCCGCGGGCCGTTAAGCCCCTGTCGGTTTTCAAGACCGATCCCTTCAGCCGGACTTGGGTATTCCTCCAAATGAACACAATAATTATAATATTATAGCCCATTAAAAAAGTCAATTATAATTAAAGTATTACACCAATGTTTTTTCATTTAGGAATTCGTCCACTGCACGAGCGACTGCTCTTCCTTCTTGAATAGCCCAAACAACAAGACTTTGACCTCTTCTTGCATCACCTGCCGCGAAAATATTTGATTGATTCGTTTTAAAATCTTTATTATCTGCGACAATTTTATTTCTTTCAGTTTGTATATCAAAAGCATGTGGCACAGTAGTTTCTGTACCAATAAATCCAATGGATAACAATACCAAATCAGCTGGCCAATGACGTTCTGTACCATCGACAACCACCATACCATCCTCTGTTTCTTCAAGTATTTGTGTATAAACACCTGTTACATTACCAATACGATCCACTTCGTAACGCATCGTTTGCACACCATACGCTCGTGGTTCAAAACCAAAACGCGCTTCATATTCGTTATGCGCATAATCCATTTTAAACACAGGCATTGCCAACGGCCAATACGTATTTTCATCAAATTCAATGGCTTCTGGTTGCTTCGTGTATTTGTTAAATTGAACGATAGATTTACAATTTTCTCTCAATGCAGTTGCCACACAATCTGCACCTGTGTCACCTGCACCAATGACAATCACATTTTTTCCTTCTGCGGAAATGGACGGCGTTTCAATTTCACCATTTAAATATTCGCCTTGTTCTGTTAAGTAATCCATAGCAAAGTGAATACCCATACCCATTCGGCCTTCTAATGGTAAATCACGAGCATTTTGTGAGCCTGTACAAATAATAATGGCATCAAATTGTTCCTCTAAACTTTCTTTGCTGATGTCTACCCCTATTTCCGTATCAGTGATAAAGGTGATACCAGATTGTTCCATTAATTTAATTCTACGTCGCACGACTGCTTTATCTAATTTCATATTGGGGATCCCGTACATTAACAACCCGCCTGCTTCACGCGCACGTTCATATACAGTTACCCAATAACCTAATTTATTCAATTCATCTGCAGCTGTTAAGCCAGCCGGACCGCTTCCTACTATCGCTACTGATGCTGCTTTGCGCTCACTTGGTATCGTTGGTTCGACCCAACCATTTTCAAAAGCTTCATCTATAATGGTACGTTCAATCCCTTTTATCGCAACAGATGCTCTATTTATCTTCATTACGCACGATTGTTCACATGGTGCCGGGCATACGCGTCCAGTAAATTCTGGGAAGTTATTTGTCTCGTTCAACCGTTCATATGCTGTCTTGAAGTCTTTTTGGTACACTAAGTCATTCCATTCAGGAATGTAATTCCCAATAGGACAACCAATTGTTTCTCTACCATGTGGCTCACCTGTCTGACAAAAAGGTGTGCCACAATCCATGCATCTCGCACCTTGTTCTGATGCTTCTTCTTTGGTAAACCTCTTCTGAAAGGGTGCGTGTCCTTTCAAACGTTCTACTAAAGACAATTCAGGCAAGGGTTGTTTGTCATAACTCATAAATCCTTTAAATTCCCCCATACTCAGTCCCCCTTCAATTTAATACACAGCCGTTAATTGTTGTGCTGGTTCTAAATGTGTTCTCTTGTCATTAAAAGCATTCAATAACGCTTCATCTTGCTGGTTAGATTCGCGCTTTTGCAATTCAATTTTTTGCATCATTAATTTATAATCTTTTGGAATGACTTTTACTACTTGATCAACTACAGATTCAAAATGGTTTAATATATTTTTAGCTTTAGCGCTATTTGTATAAAGTAAATGGTCTTCTAACATTTCTTTTACAACATTTTTTTCTGCTTCAACAGTGATTTCGTCGAAGTCTAAACTGTCTAATTGATGCGCTTCTTTAAATTTTTCAACATCAGATGGGAAGATATAAGCGACGCCCCCACTCATACCTTGACCAAAATTCTTCCCGACATCTCCAAGCACAATGACACGTCCACCTGTCATATATTCAAGACCATGATCACCAATACCTTCAACAACTACTTGTACACCACTATTTCTAATACAGAATCGTTCACCAGCTTTACCATTAATAAAAGCTTTGCCATATGATGCACCATAGAAACAAACATTGCCAATTATAATTTCTGATTCTCGTTGTTGCGTCGGTGCCTTAACAATCACTTTACCGCCAGAAAGTCCTTTACCTACATAATCGTTAGCATCACCCGTGTGATGTATTGTTAATCCTTGAGGTATATAGGCACCTAAACTTTGACCAGCATGCCCTACCGTATTGACATAAATACGATCCTCAGGCAAACCGTCGGCACCGTGGATATCAGTAATCATACTGCCAGTAATGACACCCACGTCTCGTTGTTCATTTTTTACAACATAATTGCCAGTAAATGACTTATGTTGCTCAATTGCTGATTGAGCATCAGGTAATAGTTGCGTTAAATCGAAACCTTCATCAAGATGATGATTTTGCACTATATTTTTATATCTTTCACCGTCGTGCTGATATAATAATGCTTCTACATTCATAGAAGCAGCTTTAGGTCTTTGTTGGGATAAATTATCTTTTCGTTTTAATAAGTCTGTGCGACCCACCAATTCATCTACCGTGCGTAATCCAAGTTCGGCTAATATCTCCCTTAATTCCTCAGCAACAAAATGCATAAAATTAACCACGTGATCTGCTCTACCATTAAATAACGCGCGTAAATCTTGGTTTTGAGTAGCAATACCTACTGGACATGTATCTTTATGACACACACGCATCATGACACAGCCAAGTACGACTAAAGGTGCTGTTGCAAAACCAAATTCTTCAGCTCCCAACGCACACGCATATGCCACGTCTTTACCTGTAAGTAATTTGCCGTCTGTTTCTACAATCACTCTCGACCTTAAATTATTCATCATCAGTGTTTGATGTGTCTCTGCTAAGCCAATTTCCCAAGGGACACCTGCGTGTTGGATACTTGTTTTAGGAGAAGCACCCGTCCCACCATCATATCCACTAATCACAATTTTATCTGCATAAGCTTTAGCTACACCTGCTGCAATTGTTCCGACACCAGTTTTAGATACGAGCTTCACTGTGATATTTGCGTTTTTATTAGCATTTTTCAAATCATGAATTAATTGTGCTAAGTCTTCAATTGAATAAATATCATGATGTGGCGGCGGGGAAATCAAGCCAATACCCGGCGTAGACCCTCTGACTTCAGCAATCCACGGATAAACTTTAGAACCAGGCAACTGCCCGCCTTCCCCTGGTTTAGCTCCCTGAGCTACCTTGATTTGTATTTCTTTGGCATGTTGTAAGTAGTGACTCGTCACTCCAAATCTTCCGGAAGCAACTTGTTTGATTGCACTAGATCGATTTCGACCTTCATCATCCACCACAAATCGTTCTGGGTTTTCTCCACCTTCACCACTATTACTTTTACCACCCATTTGATTCATTGCTTCAGCAAGTGTTTGATGTGCTTCTTCAGAAATAGAGCCATAACTCATCGCACCTGTATTAAAACGTTTAACGATTTCACTCGTTGCTTCTACTTCATTGATATCAATCGAGTCTTGCTTTTTAAATTCCATTAAATGACGAATATGATCTGTACGTTGATGATTGACTTCATTTGAAAATGTTTTGAACTGTTCATAATCATTTAAACGACACGCATGTTGTAGTAAGTGAATTGTCGTCGGGTTAAATGCGTGATGTTGACCTTGCTTACGCCATTGAAACGTACTGCCAGATTCCAGGTACTCGCTCTCAGATGATTGTCTTGCTTTATTTTCTTTATCTATCAAGTTTATATCGATACCAGATAACTTGGTTTGTGTACCTGTAAAATACTGGTCAACCACATCTTGCGACAAACCTACCGCTTCAAAAATTTGTGCTCCTTGGTAACTTTGAACGGTAGAAATGCCCATTTTAGCCATTACTTTTATGACACCTTCTGACAAAGTATCTGTATATGTTTGGACATTTTCAGTAACCTCTCCGTTTAAGCGTCCTTTATCCACTAAATTTTCTATTGTACGTTGCGCTAGATATGGTACGACTGCATTCGCCCCATACCCTAATAAACACGCTACATGATGCACCTCTCTCGTTTCACCAGAAAGTGCGATGATGCTTGTGCGCATGCGTAAACCTTTTCTGATTAATAACTGATGCACATGACTGACCGCAAGCAATATTGGCATTGCATAACCTTGCTCTTCTACTAATACACGGTCATCTAAGACAATGATTTCATAGCCATCTTTTACTGATTGAATTGCTTGTTCCCCTAAATGGTCTAACGCCGATTCTAAATTTTCTTGATACAATGTAGATAAATGCTTAACTTTAAACCTACTGTCGTCAATCGTTTTTAATTGCGCCTCAGTTAGCACCGGTTTTTTCAATTGAATTCTGTTCAACACATCTTCATTAGGATTTAGTAAATTACCTTCTGAACCTAGATAAGACAATTCACTTGTCACTATTTTTTCTCTATATGCATCAATTGGCGGATTGGTAACTTGTGCAAAAAGTTGTTTAAAATAATTAAATAACGATTCATCTTTTTCATTTAAAACAGCAATTGGAACATCATACCCCATAGCACCAATTGGATCTTTCTTACTTTCAATTAATTCTGTCATATATTTGTCGATTTCTTCTTTCGTATAAACAAATTGCTTTTGTAACCTTGTTAAAGTTGTTTCATCCCAATCCGATGGTGTCACTTTTACATGATTTAAATCTAAGTCTATTTTAAATTGATTTAGCCAATTCTCATATGGTAATTCATCAGCGATACGTGCTTTTAATTCATTATTATCAACTACTTTTTGTTGTTGAAAATCAACTAATAATAATTTACCTGGATTGAGTTGGCCTTTAAAAGCAACTTGTTCTTCCGGTACATCTACAACACCCACTTCTGACGAAAAAACAATGTAATTATCTTTAGTGATTGTATAACGTCCTGGACGCAAGCCATTTCTATCTGTTAGCGCACCAATTTTCTCCCCATTACAAAAAGAAATCATTGTCGGGCCATCCCACGGTTCCATTAGATAACTATAATATTCATAAAAAGCACGGACATTATTGTCATTCGCTGTATTATAAAGCCAAGGCTCCGGTATCATTAACATCGCTGCTCTTTCTGGTTCCATTGCTAAAGATAAAAATTCTAATGCGTTGTCTACAATAGCAGAGTCACTACCGTCTTCATCAATGATTTCCTCTACTTTATGTTTGTTTTCACCAAAAATACTTTCAATGAGATCATTTTGTCTTGCGCGCATCCAATTTACGTTACCTTTAATGGTATTAATCTCCCCATTATGCATTAATAATCGGTTGGGGTGTGCACGTTTCCAACTCGGAAAGGTATTTGTACTAAAACGGGAATGTACAAGTCCAAGTTTTGATATATAATGCTCATCATTTAAATCTTGAAAGAGTTTCTTAATTTGATCAGAACGCAACCACCCTTTATAGACGATTGTTTTATGAGACAAACTTGTAAAATATAAATCTATTTGTTGTTTTTTAGCATATAATTCAATTTGCTTACGTGCTAAAAACAATGCTTTTTCTATATGCGTTTGGTTATTTAAGGCGATGAATACCTGTTGTATATATGGCATTGTTTGAGCTACATGTTCGGCAATGGCATTGACATCAACTGGTACATCTCTATAACCAATAACATTCAATCCTTCGCTTTCAAAGTAACGATTAAACGTTGCTTCATGCTTTGAATTTTTTATCTTCTCATTTGAAAAAAACATACCTACTGCATAATGACCTTCTTCCGGTAATTCAAAATCTGTTTGTTCAGAAAAATACCCAAAAGGAATCTCTGTCATGATACCGGCACCATCACCAGTTATACCATCTGCACCAATTCCTCCACGATGATCTAACCTACGTAGCATTTCTAATGACTTTTCAACGATATCGTGTGACCTTTGATTATTCATATTGGCATAGAATCCAATACCACATGCATCGTGCTCTTCACGACTATCATATAATCCAAATTGCTTACCATATTCGATCATAACCCTCACCTCTTTTTCGAAAATTCTGAATATTGAATAAGTATAGTAAACTATATAGTAATACATTAATCTATTCAATATATAAAATAGATGATATTATTCTAATAATTCGAATAATATTAATATGTTGGGAATGGTTATATGGAAATTAAACAATTGAAATATTTTATAGAAGTTGCAAAAAGAGAACATTTATCAGATGCTGCATTAGAACTTAACATTGCTCAATCTGCCATAAGCAGACAAATTACATTATTAGAAAAAGAGTTACAAGTGACGTTGTTTAACAGAGAAGGACGTAACATACACATTACCGAAGAAGGACAACAATTATTTTCTGAAGCAACCAAGATTATCGAACAACTTGATAACACAGTACGTTTATTTCATAACCAATCTGAAACAGAGCATTATATTATACGTATTGGTTACGTTGAAAGCTATATAACGCAGGTATTAACCTTATTAATACAATCCTTTGAAAACGAAAGTACATCTATCATTCAGCCTATTTTAATGGAAGAGGACGATATATTTGCAGCTTTGCTCACAGATAAAATTGATATTGCTTTTACTGCTATGTCAGATGAACTCAAACAACACCGTTCTTTAAAAGTAAGCCCTTTATTTGAAGAAACATTTCATGTCTATGTACCTAAAGATGACCCCATCACTATGGCTACAAATCCACCTTTAGTACAATTTTCGAATAAATCTATTTACGAATTATATCCATTACCAACGAAAATCAGACAAGCATTAGTAAAAACAACCAAAACACCTATACAAACGATCACACATCCTCAACTAGCAGAATATATCCTAAGCAAATCGCGTGGTTACATCGTCACAGCTTCTTATCATTTGCTAACAAAAAATCTACAAAAATGGGAAAAAATATCATTAGAACATACTGCATTGAAAAGAACCATTTGCCAAGTTGTTCGACTAGACAATCGAAAACACGATTTACAATTTTTATTAGAACTCATTGATAAATTATTAAGTAGAAGCACAACTTATCATTAATCATATGCATAAAACTTTTGAATTTAAATCGTTGTGAGCGTATAATCGCATTGTCTATATAGAGAGGACTGAAACAAAATAATGCCTTTTAAAACTTTATTTAAACGGCCTTTTGGTTGGGTCGTCTTGATATTCATGATCTTATTTTTAGCTGTATTTATTTTCACATTTTTCAATGACAGATTTTACGATACACCAATCGGTCAAATCACAAAAATCGAAAATAAATCCACATCACACATTACGGATGATAATCACAATAAAGATACTAAATATAACCAAACCCTAACACTTAAAATTTTAAACGGGAAGTTCAAGGGGCAAACGACGAAGATACCACACCATTACATAGCATCACAAGCTGATAGTGAAGCATTCTCCAAACACAACAAAGTTTTGTTACACATCGGCAAGCATCTAGGTGATACTTATATCATAGAAAAGAAACGAGATAGCCTCGTCGTTATGATAACTGGAATATTTTTATTAACCGTTTTACTGGTAGGTCGAAAAATCGGTTTACAATCGATACTTTCTTTAGTTTTTAATACTATTGTTGTGCTCTTGGCTATCTACTTACACAGTAAATTCCCGAATTTAAACTTATTTGCACTTATGAGTATCGGTGTCATTTTCAGCACGATATTCACTTTACTCTTAGTTACTGGTTGGCGATGGCGAACGTCAATTACGATAGCAAGCACTTTATTAGGAACTTTTATTTGTGTTGGTGCTACCCAATTAGTTATTGAATTAACAGGCGGTGCTGGCTTAAAGTTTGAAACTATGAGTTTCTTAACTTTGCCTCCTAAGGACGTTTTCCTCGCTTCTGTTATGATTGGCACACTCGGTGCTGTCATGGATGTTGCTATCACAATAGCAAGTGGCATGGCTGAAATATTACGCAGAACGCCTAACATCAACATGACTCGTTGGGCGCTCGCAGGACGTAATATTGGCCAAGATATTATGGGAACAATGACAAATATCTTATTATTTTCATATTTATCTGGTAGTCTTCCAATGTTTCTGATATATCTTAAAAATGCCAATACAGTTACTTATACAATTTCCATGAATTGGTCATTAGAAATTTCCCGGGCAATTACTGGTGGTATTGGCATTGTTTTAACTATTCCAATCACTATTTTATTAATGCAATTATGGTTTAAAATGCGAGGTGCTAATCAGTGAGCGTCATAACAATCTTAGGTTTTATACTTTTCTTATTAATGGCAATCTTTGGAGGAAAAAAAGGAATCATCTCTTATTTAACACTCTTTTTAAATTTTGTCATATTATTAATCACTGTTATTATCATTATGCTCGGTGCGCCTATTTATCTTGTAACACTGATATTCTGTATCGTTATCGCAGCATGTAATTTATTCGTTTTAAATAGTTACAATACAAAAACCAAAGCAGCATTTTGCGCGACGATTATTACTACTTTATGCTTGATAGTCGGCATTTATTTATCAGTATCTATCGGACATTTACAAGGATTTACGACCGAGCAACAAGATGAAACGTATATTTTTTCTATGAATATTGGCATTGATATGGTGAAATTCATGGTGTTCACGGTAGTGCTTGCCGTCATAGCTGCGGTGATTGATTTAGCAATAACAATCAGTTCACCCATGTATGAGCTATACGAAACCAACCCAACTTTATCAAGCAAAGCATTGTTTCAATCTGGTATGCGGGTAGGACGTGAAATTTTAGCTACATCTGCAAACACAATTTATCTAGCCTATTTTGGTGGGCAATTAACGTTATTCTTTTGGTTTTTTAGATTGAACTATTCTTTTGGACATATCATCAATTCTAAAATCTTCGCACAAGAATTTATATCCATTCTTCTAGGTGGTATCGCTGTTGCAATCAGCATCCCTATTACTGCTTGGATAACTGCACTTTTAATTAAATATCAAAAAAAGCGTCATCCAGAACACACACATCAATCGTCACATTAAAAAATGAAAAGGAAGTGGGACATCTTTAAATGCTTCCCACTTCCTTCTTAAATTTGTATAATTATATAATGCATACATAGTAATTTTTATAATTAAAGCTTTTTACCATCCTACAACGGCACAAATTTTTCAGCTTTTATTTGTGAATTTAACTTTCCAAGCGTTTTTTCAACACATTGATATCATTTAAAGTTCTTGCAATTTTTCATTTAATAACCGTATTTTACGTTCTCGTAACTTTGTGTAATATGCGATATCCTCTTCTCTTGTTTGCAGTGGGAATATATAATAAATATCTTGATAAAAATCAATATTAAATTTAGTACGTCTCCCTTCCAATACAATTCTCGAACTACTAGGTTGTGCCAAGGATAATTCATATTTGGGCATCACACTATGGTACACATTGACTATCTTCCCATCTTTGATTAAATCTGAAGTATTGATAAATTTAATCTCTATATGGTTTTCATTCGCTAAACTTCTCGTTAATAATGCTAACATAATGTCACAAAACATAATTGTCATAATCCCTTTGTTTTCAAAAGGAGCTGCCACCTCTAATTTTTCAATGTATACCTTTTCAGTTTCATCAAAATGATCAAATCTAGAACTAAATGTATCGTAAGCTTCATTTTCATATCTAGTAATAACGCTTGTCGCAATATAATCAAATGAAGTACCTTTCAAATAATAGTAACATTCCCCAAAATCTACGAACCTTTGATATGTAAAAGGTTTTATTTCTTCATTAAAATTTTTACACATAATATTAAATGGACTCACATTGTTACGTTTTATAAGCATAAAATAACCTCCTATTACATTGTTTTTCATCATAATAGTTGGCTATCGCAATACTCGCTGACGACACACATAGAAAAACACCCCACATCAAATGTGAAGTGCCAAAGCTCATGTTTATTTTTCAACTTAAGATCAATGATTATTAATCAATAAAATAATTCTACTATTTATGGCATGCTAAACTTTTAAAAATCAAACTTCTACAAAGTATCATCTAAACTCATGACAGCAGACAACATTAAAAAATGACTTTCAACCATAATATCTATTAAGCTCTACGTACAATCTCATATGCGAAGCACTTGCAAAAGCCAATCTTAACGGTTTAAAAATGATTTTTCATAAACCAAACTGCCCATCAAGAAGTTCAAATAAAAATTTTCGGTTCATATTGTCTATTTAATCTAATCATGCTTGAGCAATTCAGTTTAACAGCTTATACATTCAAAATAATCATATCCTTATTTTATATTATTTATATATTTAACATTTAATAACCAACCATAGCAGATTTTTATATTTAAATAAACATAATTGATTCATCTAAATTTAAATAATTATAATATATTTTCTATTCTGCGTTTTAAATCCCCAAATTTAATTATAGTTATCAATTTTTCACTCTTATTTATTTTCCATTTGCAACTCTATTACGCAACCACATTTATCAAGTTTTTCACGTAAAAAAACGTCGCAAAGTCTAACAAACTCTGTTAGCTTTCACGACGCAACTTTTAATTTCAACAACTTTGTTTCATTATGTAGACAGGTTTGTTTTCTAATAACGTTTCCCCTACGATTTCATAATGATTTTGAATATAAAGTTTTCTAGCCAAATGGTTATCTGTATTAACCGCTAAATAAATTTCATTGATCGTCGGATAATACTGCTTGATATATTGAGGCAATGCTTGCATAACCTTTTTACCGTACCCGAATCCTCGATATTGACTATCCACACTAAAAGATCTAAAAAATATTGCATTTGGGTTTGTAGAATAAGGTTTGATCCCTTCACCTTCATGTAACGTAAAAAAGCCAACACATCGGTCTTTGTCATCATACACTAACGTAGGGTGACGTTCTTGATCTCGATTTGCCAAATCAATATTTTCCAAAGGGGTTTTAGTGAATTTACGATCTTCTTCCAACAACGTAAATTTCTCTAAATCAGAAAATAACAATGTATGATACGGTCTTAATTTCACCATTTTAGATACCGCGCTTCTTTAGCATATTCAATCCATGTAAGCACGGCAGGTGCAATGTTTTCTGTTTCATCTTTTTTTATCCACTTTATATCAGTAATTTCTTGTGCTGGTTTTACTGATGACCAATCAATTTCAAAAGATGTTGAAAAACAATTTAATTCCGTCTTTTTATCTTTTTGGGGATAAGCATCTCCTACAACTTTACCCATATATGTAAAGGTTTCTTCCGAAATATCCAACTGTAATTCCTCTTGTAATTCTCTTCGTAAAGCTTGTTTTAGGGATTCTCCTGAATCTATTTTTCCACCTGGAAAATAATATTTATTTCTGTTTCTAGCTTGTACTAATAACAACTTGTCATCTGATTCAACTACTAAGCATACACATTTAATCATAACTAACGTCTCCACTCCCCCTCATGAATAAACATCATAATCAAACTATTTTTGTACTTTCAGCACTTATGTTATCATATTTTCTTCCTTGAAAACATTTGGTATATATCTCTCACCATAGAGTTTAACTTATTTAATGTTATAATAATAAAACGGATTTTATAAAATGGAGGATTTCATTCATGGCTAAAAAAACAAAAATTAACCGCATTTCAAATACAATAAATTTCATAGGTATTGCCGTAGAAGGCTTTAATTGGTATGCATATCAATCAAAAAATAAAAAATTACTATACACGAGCATGGCTATTACAAGTGTGGGTGCAGTCTTAGATTTCTACACTGCCTTAAAATCACCTAAGAAATTTGCTAAAATATTTTCAACATTCACTTTGGCAAGTACGTTGTTCTCAACTGCCAAGCGTATAAAATCATTACGTCAAGAACCATAAATATAAAACGTACATCAATGTGTTATAAAATTTCATAAAAGCAAAACAAACGTCAATTTCTATATAATTAATAGAAATTGACGTTTATGCGTGAGTGTCAAAAATATTTATTTCTTCTACAGCTTTAATGAATATATTTATATGAACTTACTTGAGATGCTGGAATTGTTCTATAAGTGGCGATGCCAGGCGAAGCACTGTAGTTCATTTCAGAAACCGTAATACTACCATTTGAATTTACAGATTCTACAAATGCTACATGTCCATAATATCCAAGGTCACTTTGTAAGATTGACCCTACAGTTGCTCTATGATCTACCGTGTAGCCATCTCCTGGTGCAGCGTTGTCCCAATTATTAGCATTCCACCAATAAGTACTAATCCCTTTACCGATTTGAGCACGTTTATTAAATACATGCCATGTACACTGACCCCAGTCATATAAATTTGAATGATTGAATACCGGCGTTTTATAGCCAGTTGAACCTGTTGAGCCACTAGATGACGATGCAGTACCAGATACTTTTAATTTTTGTCCTGGATAGATATTAAAGTTTTTAAGACCATTCAAACTCATGATTTTTTGATAAGTCGTACCGTATTTAGCTGCAATCGCCGATAATGAATCGCCTGATTTCACTGTGTATGTCGTTGTGCTACCTGATGCAGTTGAACCACTTGTTGACGTAGATGTTGATCCAGATACTTTTAATTTCTGACCTGGATAGATTGTAAAATTCGAGAGTCCATTTAAACTCATAATTTTTTGGTATGTCGTCCCATGTTTTGCAGCAATCGATGACAATGAATCACCTGATTTTACTGTATATGTTGTCGCACTTGAGCTGCTTGTTGAAGTGCTTGAAGTTGTAGTCCCTGACACTTTCAATGTTTGATTTGGAAAAATCACATTCGATGTCAAATTATTCAATGATTTCAATTTTGCTATTGAAATATTATATTTATTCGCTATTGACCAAAGAGAATCGCCACTTTTGACTTTGTATGTTGTAGCTGCATCTGCATTTGCAGAGTTAATAGCTGCAAGCGCACTTGTCCCAATTACAGTTGCTATTATTTTTTTATGCACTTATGTTAACCTCCCAAATATAAATCCGATACTTTTCGTTTCCATCACGCTTACTATTATACAATTTAATTTAACACTTTTGTATATAATTTATATGACATTATTATTACAAAGTAAACCTTTTGTTATTTCTAATGAAACATGGCTTTGAAAACTGTATATTTCAGTCAAATGTTTTTATATCTATATCTTTAATATTAAAATAACGATGTAAAAAGTATTTATAATTTTCAGATGTTATATTTTTCTTTTCCTTTTGACCATGATGTGTAATTGTTATATGATCATTCGACATTGTCACCCTACCATATGGCATTGCTTTACTAATTAACAGTTTCTGTACAAAAATAGATGATTCATTATTTTGATTAAACGCTATACCTGGTTCAAAATCTGCCAGTTCTCTAGGTTCATCTTTAAATTGATATTGCGTCTGCCATTTATAATCAACTTTCTTCTTCATTTCAAATGTATGATCGCTTACTTTACTTACCTTAAACTCACCGTTCACATCATAAACAGATTGTTCATCATGTGCAATAGGTATGGCTGCTTTAGGTATATCCGCGTAACCGACATCAACTAAATATTTTTTCTGATTCAATATAACGATTAATGCCATATGTGAACCTTCCATGGCCCAACCTGAACCATTATAAATTGTCGCAGAAACCATATAAACGTTATAGCCTTTACTTGTTAAATATTCACAAAACAATCTGTTTTGTTCATAACAATAGCCACCTCTATGTTGGTTCACAATTTTATCTATCATTGATGCATTATCTAAAGCAATAGGTTGTCCATTCTGCACATTAATATTTTCAAATGGCACATTCAATACATATCTTTCAATATAATAGTTCAATGTTTCTAAGTGATTGCCATAATCTGTATGTGTGTCTATCTCTAAATAATTTTCTAATACGTTAAAATTAGTCATACAACTCCTCCATTTCTTAATAGCTTAAAAATAAGCTCGATACTCACGATGCATGAATTCAATTAGAAGTAACAAGCAAACCAGGAATTTTAACTACATCAAAAAGCATCTTCAACTTAAACTCGATCAACCCCACTCATTCACTCGAAACAACAAAAATATAGTTATTCTAAGTTATGTATAATTTTCTTCAATATATTCTATTATTTTATATGATAAGGGGTAATAATGATTATAGACAATCTTTTGATATTGACATCAATTAAATAAATAGATATTGTGTATGTCTATACATTTGTATAGCTAATATAATAATTTTTACACATTTTGGCACCTCACGGTTTAGTGATATGTATGAACGTTTAAGCGTCACACTGCTTGGTGTTTATTATTAATTTTCAGACTATTCTTAATATATTATGTTTTTTATTTTGGAGGGGATTATTTGAGCAAGGAACAATCGCAAAATCAACAACCAAACGATTTACGAATTCGCAGCAAAGTGATTAGTGAAGGTGTAAGTCGCACACCAAATCGATCTTATCTACGTGCACTTGGTTTTGAAGATGAAGATTTTGAAAAGCCTATGATAGGTGTTGCTAGTACATGGAGTGAAGTCACACCATGTAATATGCACATCGACGGTCTCGCTCGTGCAACTAAACGCGGTATAAGCGAATCCGGAGGTTCACCATTGATTTTTAATACGATAACAGTTTCAGATGGTATCTCCATGGGCACAGATGGTATGCGTTTCTCATTGCCAAGTCGTGAAATCATCGCTGATTCAATTGAGTCTGTAGTCAATGCAGAAAATTTAGATGGCGTAGTAGCAATCGGTGGCTGTGATAAAAACATGCCAGGATGTATGATTGGTATCGCTCGTCTTAATTTACCCGCTGTCTTTGTATATGGCGGTACTATATTACCCGAGAAATTAGATGGTAAAGATTTAGATGCCGTATCTGCTTTTGAAGGTGTGGGACAATACAATAATGGAGAAATCGACAAGGCGGCATTACATAAAGTAGAGTGCGCTGCTTGTCCTGGTGCTGGTGCTTGTGGCGGGATGTTTACTGCGAATACAATGTCCTCTGCCATTGAAGCTATGGGAATGAGCTTACCTGGAAGTGCGTCTCACCCAGCTGTATCAACTAATAAATCTAAAGATAGTCGTGCAGCAGGCAAAGCTGTTTATCATTTATTGGAACAAGGTATATATCCTAAAGATATCATGACCAAAGAAGCATTTGAAAATGCAATTACTGTTGTCATGGCATTAGGCGGATCTACAAATGCGATTTTACATTTACTAGCTATTGCACATACAATTGATGTAGATTTGACACTTGATGATTTTGAAAAAATACGTAAACGCGTACCGCATATTGCTGATTTAAGACCTAGCGGCAAATACGTCATGGCACATCTTGATGAAGTCGGTGGCGTGCCAGGTGTAATGAAATTATTACATGAAAAAGGGTTAATTCATGGAGATTGTTTAACAGTTACTGGGAAAACCGTTGCTGAAAACTTAGCTCAACAACCTAGCCTTTCTGACGATAAAGCCATCATTAATTTTGATCAGCCTAAACATCCTACGGGTCCACTTGTTATTTTAAAAGGTAATCTAGCACCTGAGGGCGCAGTAGCCAAAATTTCAGGTTTAAGTGTGACTTATATCAAAGGACCTGCTAAGGTTTTTGATTCAGAACCTGCAGCAACAAAAGCCATACTCAATGACGATATACAACCTGGAGATGTTGTGGTGATTCGCTATGCTGGACCAAAAGGGGCGCCTGGTATGCCAGAAATGCTATCAGCTTCTTCTATTTTAGTAGGAAAAGGATTAGGTGAATCTGTAGCATTGCTAACAGATGGACGTTTTTCAGGCGGTTCACATGGTCTAGTAGTTGGTCACGCTGCTCCAGAATCCCAAGCAGGGGGCCCAATGGCATTACTTCAAGAAGACGACATCATTACCATTGACGCTAAAAATTTAGAAATTAGTTTTGATATTTCTGATGAAGAGCTAGAACGTCGCCGCAATGCATGGCAAGCACCACCACTAAAAGAAACGCGTGGTACATTAGCAAAATATGCCAAACTCGTATCATCTGCTTCAAAAGGTGCAATTACTGACTAATGCATCACATTTGTTTAATTTGTTTAATACCATTCTATAATTAATGTTAAAAGTATAATTTGAACTTTTAATTAAAAACCAATGTACATCAAAAAGCACTGACCCCAAATAATGGGAATAAAATAAAAACACTTTCGTTGAATTCATTAAAAATGAATCCTACGGATGTGTTTTTTTCTATGAAAAGAGTGTCGTATTCATTAGAAACAAAGCATAAAACTATTGAAATGAAAAAAGCTGGTTATACTATTAAAAAAATTATGGAAGCATTAAATATTAGAAACAGAACACAAGTGAAAACATGGTGGAGATGGTATCGAAATGGGGAAACTTACAGATTTAGCACATGAATTCGGCATGTCAAAATTCCAATTTATACGATATTTTAAAGAGCAAACTGGGATAACACCTTACCAATTTTTATTAAACAGCAAAATTGAAGAAGCAAAAAATATCATAGAAATAGATAAAGATATACATTTAGCAGTTAGTGAATTAGGATTTTCTGATTTAACACATTTAAATAGACAATTCAAAAAAATATACGGTATCACTGCAAACAATTATGCTCAGTCTTTTTAAACTTTATTACATATAGTTAATTTCACAAAATTTGATAATAGTATGATGTTAAGACATCAATGTTTTTGATTTACGAATTGACATTTACTTTGTTTCTATGGAAATTTTATATTTTAAAAATTGTTGTTTTTTGAAAATAAGCTTCTATTAAGAAGAAATGATAATGAAATCATCTTTCATACACTTTTGAATGCTTTATTGTTATATTTTTTTATTAAATTCCATTTTGGAATAATTTATTACTATTTAGGGAATTTCAAACAAAATTTAGCACAAGTCTTTTATAGTGAAGTTAACAAATAAAAGTGAGGTGAAGGACATGGACTTTATCATTGATATCATCAAAAAAATCGTTGGTTTATTCACAGGTAAATAATTTCTAACCTCTATAAAGAGACTGGTACGGTATGTATCAGTCTTTTTTTTGATACATACTATAACCAATAGTTGCACTGAAACCATTCACTGATGTTGTTCTTTTTTATATTTCTCTCATCCTTCTTTAACGTCTTGTTTCACTTCCTTTACCCGTTCAATAAGCTTATTCACCTATCATACTTCATTATTATACAAAAATTGTATTCAAGAAAATATAACTCAAATCATAGTACGCTTAATAAAAAATAAACGAGGATAAAATCAAAACCATAAATTTTGATTATTTATCCTCGCTCAATTTTCATATCAAATCGCCTTAAACCATTCTCTTTATATAATAATATTTAATTTCCTTCATTAAATTTATCAATTTCTACTTTCTTACGAAAATAAAGTTTTCAATATATTAAATAATGAACCTACTAAATCAAAAAAGTCTCCACTCATTATTTACCCTCACCTTCAGAAAATATATTTGCATCGCTTGATCTATGCTTCAGCGTTTTCAGTTTTTACTAAGTCTGAGGCAATGCCTTCATAAAATTGTCTTAATTCTGCTTGTGAACGCTTTGTATCATTACTATCTTGTCCGACAAAGTCCGCATGATCCCAATCATGCATAATTGGTGTCACTTGCCAAACACCTTTTTGAACCTGGTTCGATGCTTCTATATGTGCTTGATTAAATGGATGTAATGCTGAAATTGTTGAAACCAGACCATCATTGACACGCCATTCTTTTTCAGGTGCTTTTCCAATCACATTACCTGTTAATCCCATAGGTAAATACATGTTAATATCTGATTTTTGTTTACCAAATAATCCATCTCTTGTAGATTCTCCAGTATATGTCTTATAAACGATGTTCGGATTTAGTGATGTTTTTTTATTTAATTCAGTCGCTCCTGCTCTGGTTAAATCATAAAAGCCATTATCGTTTGTCGTCCATAATTTACTATCTTTCAATCGTTTAACATATTGATTATATGTCTCATCATCTTTTTGTTTTAAGCCCCATTGCTCAAGACCAAAGCTAACTTTAGAATTTTTATTACCTTTTAGTTTCGCGTAATCAAACGCAACTTGTCTGATGAGCGTTTCATTACCTAATTGATCAGCTGCGTGTGTACCATTATGGGGTGTTGCTAAGGTAGTAATTGAACTAATCATGTTATCGTTATTACCTTGAAATACTGGTGCTATATCGCCACCATGTTGTTTTTGATATTCTATTTCTTCTGGATTACCATTACGTAAATATTCTTCTAGTTGCCTAATCGTTTGTCCACCCATGCTATGACCAACTAAATGAACTTTTTGACCTGGTTGCCAGTCTTTATATACACCTTCATATGTCTTGCCATAACGTTCGTGACCATATTTTTCAGCATGTGCAGCCCCATAATCTACTGTACCGCCTTTAATGTAATAGTATAATTCAACTGCTCTGTCATGGTTACTACTTAACGCACCAATACTTGCTTCATATGCATTGTAACCCTTTTGTTCTAAGTCTTGTTGAATATTTAATTTGTCGCCTCCCCAATAATGAGGTAAAACAGAGGGTTTAATATCGTCTGTAAAACCATTAAAACCGTGTACTAATATAATGGGATCTTGGTTTTTATATTGGCCTTGTTTCGCTTTTTTTGTTGGTTGTTCTTGCGTTTTTTCAGCGTTCTGTTGATTCACTTGATTATTTGTTGTAGCAACCGCATTTTTCTTAAGTAAAGCTAAATTTTTATCTGGATCGTTTTTCTGTTGATTGCTTTGTCTATCTTCGTTAGCTAAATTGTCATTTTTTAATTGTCCAAATTTAATATCATTTTGAGATTCTGATTGGGATGCATTTTCATTTACTTTCATCTCTTTTACTTTATCTTGTTCATTGTAGTTTGGGTCTACTTCTTCTGTTGCCTCTGCTTTGGCTTTATCTTGCTTGTTGTAGTCCGGATCCACTTCTTCTGT
Organism: Staphylococcus ureilyticus; assembly: GCF_002902235.1. Lineage (GTDB taxonomy): Bacteria > Bacillota > Bacilli > Staphylococcales > Staphylococcaceae > Staphylococcus > Staphylococcus ureilyticus. The sequence continues at coordinate 1,063 of NZ_PPRL01000011.1, read as the reverse complement.
TGCCTCTGCTTTGGCTTTATCTTGCTTGTTGTAGTCCGGATCTACTTCTTCTGTTGCCTCTGTTTTAGTTTTATCTTGTTTATTGTAGTCTGGATCTACTTCTTTTGTTGTCTCTGTTTTAGTTTTATCTTGCTTGTTGTAGTCTGGACCTACTTCTTCTGTTGCCTCTGCTTTGGCTTTATCTTGCTTGTTGTAGTCCAGGTCTACTTCTTCTGTTGCCTCTGTTTTAGTTTTATCTTGTTTATTATAGTCTGGATCTACTTCTTTTGTTGTCTCTGTTTTAGTTTTATCTTGTTTATTATAGTCTGGATCTACTTCTTTTGTTGTCTCTGTTTTGACTTTATCTTGTTTGTTGTAGTCTGGGTCTACTTCTTCTGTTGTCTCTACTTTGGCTTTATCTTGTTTGTTGTAGTCTGGGTCTACTTCTTCTGTTGTCTCTACTTTGGCTTTATCTTGTTTGTTGTAGTCTGGATCTACTTCTTCTGTTGTGTTATTTTTATTATTTTCTAAGTCTACCTTTTCATTATTTACGTTTTCTGCATCAGTTGTTAATTTATCATTATGTAAGCTTTGATTTTCTGAAGTTTGTTTATCATGCTCTAAATTATTATTCTTATTAACCGGTACACTACTTTCCCCAGTAGTGTTATCACTATTTGTTTCCCCAATATGTTCCCCAATGTCCTGATAGCTCATTTCGCTTGCTTGTTTTTCTGTTTCAGCAGCTTGCGCACTGTCTACGCCCATAAAGAGTAAAGATCCAATTAATATAGATGATGCGCCAAAAGTGAATTTACGAATACTATATTTGTTTTTTTCTGTTCCATACTAGACACCTCTTGGTTAATAGAATTTAATAAATAACAAACTTCCTTTTGCTAAATGAATAGATTTAAAATAATACGCGGTACTAATTCGAAAATTTTACCAATAATCTCTTTCATAAATTACTCCTTTCAGAAAACGTTTTCAAATAATAGTAAAAATTAAATTATCTATTTAAAACAATTAATGCAATACAACAAATTTTTTAAATAAATAATTTAATTTGACCTTACTAAAC
>NZ_PPRL01000108.1 GCF_002902235.1 Staphylococcus ureilyticus | reverse complement strand
TACTGTTAATCCAGATACAGTATCTTCTGACGAGAAAAACGTAGATAACAAGGAAATTTCATCTACAACTGAGGAAAAATCAAATACAAATACTGTTACTCCGGATACAGTATCTTCTGACGAGGAAAATGTAGTTAACGATGAAGTTTCGTCTGCAACTGAGGAAAAATCAAATACAAATACTGTTACTCTAGATACAGTATCTTCTGACGAAAAAAACGTAGATAACAAGGAAATTCCCTCTACAACAGAGGAAAAGTCAAATACAAATACTGTTGCTCCAAGCACAGTACATTCTGGCGATAAAAATGTAGATAACGTTGAAAGTCCTTTAAAAAATACATTTACATCTAAGAACAATACAAGTGAAAATCTATCAATTAATAGAGAAAACAAAGATGTTAGTAATCAAGTTCAAGTAAACAAAAATGATATAGAATCAAATAATATTGTTAACCCTCATAGAGGAGAAAAATCTACTTTAAAATATGATTTAGCGTTTGAAAATGGTTTGGAAGAAGGAAATTATTTTGATATTATAACTTCTAACAATGTCAATACTCATGGTGTTTCAACAATTAGTAAAGTTCCAGAAATCAAAAATGGGGAAATGGTTATTGCAAAAGGTAGTGTTTTAGAAAATGGAACAATCAGATATGTCTTTACGAATTATGTTAATGGTAAAAATAATTTAAAAGCCAATTTATCTCTAAATTTATTCATCGATCCAACAGTTGTAACAGAAAATAGCATTCAAACAATTACTTCAACTATAGGTAACCACAAAACACAAAAAGATATTACAGTAGACTATCTTAATGGTGTAAATAATGCTGGTTTGGGTGTTAATGGTAGTATTGTGTCTTTAGATAAACAAAATAACAAATTCACCCACATTGCTTATATAAATCCTGATAAATTTAAAATTCCATCAGCAACTGTTTATGGTCAAATCATAGAAGGAAATAAAAACGATGGAAATGTACCTAAAGTAAAAGTATTTAAAGTCATTAACGAAAATAAATTAAATCAAAGTGTATACGCAGATACTACGGATACTACAATGTTTCAGGATGTCACAAATGATATAAATTTATCCGTCGCAAATGACAATTACCAAATAGATTTTGATGAGTTAGATGAAACCTATGTTGTACAATTTGAAAGTGACTATCAAGGAGATTCACAATCATTACAATTTAGAACAACCCTTTCAGGGTATTCTCCTTATAACTATTATTATTACGCTCAAGCTAGTTGGAATAATGGAGTATTATTTTATGAAAATAATGCAAGTGGAGAAGGCACAGAACCAACACCGGACCCAGAGCCAACGCCAGATCCAGAGCCAACACCAGATCCAGAGCCAACGCCAGATCCAGAGCCAACACCAGATCCAGAGCCAACACCAGATCCAGAGCCAACGCCTGATCCTGAACCAACACCAGATCCAGAGCCAACACCAGATCCAGAGCCAACGCC
>NZ_PPRL01000107.1 GCF_002902235.1 Staphylococcus ureilyticus | reverse complement strand
TTACCGATGTAATGTTGTCCAATCTTGTTTGGAGCTCATCTTTCCCTATGGTACCGCTCGGTACGCTATTTAGTTTCTCTTTTGCAGTTTGTTTCGCGCTTTCTAATGCTTGAATTAACGCATCTACTTCGGATTTCTCATCTGGTGTTACTAAACCGTCTGATGTTACTTCTGCCAACTTCGTATCCACTGTCACTTTCGCTTGTTCCGCATTCGCTACTGCTTGCGTTGCTTCAAACAATTGGTCTGTATCTAATTTACCATTACTATCCGCATCGTTTACTTCTGGTGATGTTACTGAAGCGATGCTGTCTAATCTTGTTTGGAGGTCACCTTTACCTTCAGTACCATTCGGTACACTATTCACCTTCCCTTGTGCCGCTTGTTTCGCGCTTTCTAATGCTTGGATTAGCGCATCTACTTCAACTTTTTCATCTGGTGTTACTAGACCATCAGATGTTACTTCTGCTAATTTATTATCTACTGCTGTTTTTGACTGTTCCGCATTCACTACTGCTTGAGACGCTTCGGATAATTGATCTGTATCTAAGATTCCATTACTATCTGCATCATTTACTTCTGGTGACGTTACTGATGTGATATTATCCAATCTTGTTTGTAAATCATCTTTACCTTCTGTACTGTCCGGTATATTATCTAATTTCTCTTTCGCTACTTGTTTCGCAGTTTCTAATGCTTGAATTAATACATCTACTGCGGTTTTCTCATCTGGTGTTACTAAGCCATCGGATGTTACATCTGTTAACTTCGTATCCACTGCGGTTTTCGCTTTCTCGGCATTCGTTATTGCTTGCGTTGCTTCAGACAATTTCTCTGTATCTAACTTACCATTACTATCCGCATCATTTACTTCTGGTGACGTTACTGATGTGATATTATCCAATCTTGTTTGTAGCTCGTCTTTCCCTGCGGTACCGCTCGGTACGCTATTTATTTTCTCTTTTGCAGTTTGTTTCGCGCTTTCTAATGCTTGAATTAACGCATCTACTTCTGCCTTTTCGTTTGGAGTCACTAAGCCATCTGCTGTGATTTCGGCCAATTTCGTATCCACTGCGATTTTCGCTTGTTCGGCTTTCGTCACTGCTTGTGATGCTTCTGATAATTGCTCTGTATCCAACACGCCATTACTATCTGCATCGTTCACTTCTGGTGATCTTACGGATGTGATATTGTCTAATCTTCTTTGTAATACATCTTTACCTGGTGTGCCATCCGGTACAGTATTCAATTTATTTTTCGCTGATTGTTTAATTACTTTCAATCCAAAGATTAGTCTATCAATTTCGGCTGCTTCATTCGGAGTCACTAAACCATCTGCTGTGATCTCTGACAATTTTGTATCCACTGCTACTTTTGCCTTTTCCACATCTGCTATGATATGAGAAATTTCTAACAATTGCTCTGTATCTAAAATGTCATTACTATCCGCATCATTTACTTCTGGTGACGTAACAGAGGCGATGTTATCTAATCTTGTTTGTAAATCTTCTTTACCCGCAGTACCGTTCGGTACGCTATTTACTTTCTCTTGTGCTGTTTGTTTCGCACTTTCTAATGTTTGAATTAACGCATCTACTTCGGCTTTCTCATCTGGAGTCACTAAGCCATCTGCTGTAATATCAGATAACTTCGTATCCACTGCGGTTTTCGCTTGTTCGGCTTTCGCTACTGCTTTTCCTGCTTCAGAAATGTGTTGATTATCTACAATACCATCACTATCTACATCATTCACTTCTGGTGATGTTACCGATGTAATGTTGTCCAATCTTGTTTGTAAATCATCTTTACCTACGGTTCCGCTCGGTACAGTGTTTAGTTTTTCTGTTGCCGTTTGTTTTGCTGTTTCTAATGTTTGGATCAATGCATCTACTTCTGCTTTTTCATCAGGTGTCACTAATCCATCGGATGTTACTTCTGACAATTTCGTATCCACTGCGGTTTTCGCTTGTTCTGCATTCACTACGGCTTGCGTTGCTTCTGATAATTGATCTGCATCTAGCACACCATTGCTATCTACGTCATTTATTTCTGGTGATGTTACTGACGCGATGTTATCTAGTCTTGTTTGTAAATCTTCTTTACCCGCAGTAC
>NZ_PPRL01000106.1:13113-31333 GCF_002902235.1 Staphylococcus ureilyticus | reverse complement strand
ATACGAAATAAGCATTATTATAAAAATAATAATTTGAATAAATCATACTGCAACTTCAATATTATTATATCATGAAATAATCTCATATTATTTCAAAGTGAATTAAAAATTGACATTAATTGTTATTTTTATGTAAAGCAAAGCATTATGATAGACTGTGTGAAATTTATCAATCATTAAATACTTTGAAATTAAAAATAACTCAACTCACAAAGTCAAAATACTTACTTTATAAGTTGAGTTTAAATAAATTTATAATTGTTTTGGTCGTTCTAAAACTTCAGACCAAATAATGCCATTAACAACTTCATCATCTGCAAATCTATATTGAGCATTTGTGCCAGAGCTTTGAACAGAATGCGCATTCATTAACTGTTTTAAACGGTAACGCTTAGTTCTCTCTGATAAATATTTATCAGAAATAATATCTCGTGCTTTTTTCTCAGTTCTTTGTATTTTTTTCTCAGTTTCACGATCAATCTCATTACGCACGTCTTCTATTTGACCCATTAAATCAGCTTCAAGCTCTTTTTGAAGTTTATCATCTTGTTGCTTTTGCTCACGTTTTACTTTCTCAGCTTCTGTTTCATTATGTTTAGGAGCTGATGATGATTCTTGTTGAGGTGTCTCAGTTTCCATCTTTTCAGCTCGTGTCTCAGCAGGTTTATTCTGCTTTGGTGTATGTTCTTCTTGAGAAAAAGGACCATCATTAAATTGTTTTTCTAACTCAGAAAATGTTTTACCGATTTCTTCAAGGAAACCACGTTTTTGTGGTGGCGCTTCAGATTGATTTGGCTGTTTGTTAGATGGTGGCTGTTGTTTTTTTCGTTTTTTATGACTATCATCGTTAATAGCACCAATTATTGTAAAAATGACAGATACTACAAAGATAATAATACCTATATTCATTTAATCACCCCTATTTATTATTCCGGTGATTCATCATCTTCTTTTTTTGTACGTTGGTTAATAGAATTTCTCATACCTGTATCTGCTTCAACATTTTTCAGATTATAATAATCTTTCACACCAAGATTTCCTGAACGCAATGCTTCGGCCATCGCTAGTGGAACTTCTGCTTCCGCTTCAACAACTTTAGAGCGCATTTCTTGTACTTTTGCTTTCATTTCTTGTTCTTGTGCTACTGCCATTGCACGACGTTCTTCGGCTTTTGCTTGTGCGATATTTTTATCAGCAAGCGCTTGCTCAGTTTGTAAGTCTGCACCGATGTTTTTGCTAATGTCTACGTCAGCAATATCAATCGATAGGATTTCGAAAGCTGTGCCTGAATCTAAACCTTTACTTAAAACTGTTTTAGAAATATTATCAGGGTTTTCAAGCACTTGTGTGTGATGTTCACTAGAACCAATTGTAGATACAATACCTTCACCAACACGTGCAATAATTGTTTCTTCTCCAGCACCACCGACCAATCTTGCAATATTCGCGCGTACTGTAATTCTTGCTTTTGCTTTAACTTCGATACCATTCATTGCTACACCAGCGATAAATGGTGTCTCAATTACTTTAGGGTTTACAGACATTTGAACAGCTTCTAACACATCACGGCCAGCTAAGTCTATAGCTGCACCACGCTCAAAAGGTAAATTAATATCTGCTCTTTGTGCAGCGATATTTGCATCAACAACACGATCAACATTACCACCTGCTAAATAATGTGATTCAAGTTGATTTGTTGTCAAGTTTAATCCTGCTTTATGAGCTTTTATTAAAGGTGATATTACTTTACGTGGAGAAACTCTACGTAATCTCATTCCTACTAGGGTACCAATACCTACTTTTACACCCGCTGCGATTGCTGAAATCCACAATCCAACAGGTACAAATGAAAATAATAACAATAATGCAATTACGACTATAACTGCTATAATTAAAATTCCAATCATACTCATTCTCCTTTATGTTTCTATTTCTCTCACAACAACTCGGGTACCTTCAACTTCAAGAATAGTTACTTTTTTATTGCGTAATATAAAAGAACCGTCTGAAACTGCATCGATACGTTCATCGTTATAAATAATAATTCCTGCTGGTCTTAAATCTGTAGATGTAACTGCAACTTCTCCAACTAAATGAGAGCGATCTTCATGTGATGTATAACCTGCTTCTGCATTTGTAGAATCCTTCAATACAACTTTATCTAAAAACGGTATTTTACGTTTGAAAAATTTCACAAGTATCACCCACTCTATGATTGATAATATTAAGGCAACGACAACATTAGCAATCATGTACACTAAATTGTCACCTAAAGTAACAATACTAAAAACGATTAATGCCATACCTATAATGCCTATAATTGCACCTACTACAAATAATTCAATAATGACGAATATCACACCAATAGCAAATAAGACAACTGAATAAAAGTTAACATCACCTTTTATAAAAAATCCTAAAAAGAAGATGAATAACGCTAATGTTGATATAATTCCGATAATATTTATCCTATTTGAATATAACTGATACAAAAAGCCTAAGAAGATAATACAAGTTAATATCAAAGCACCTATTGGACTAACAATAAAGTTAGAAACGTTGTCTATCCAGTTTCCGTTTTCAACAAGTCTAGTTGAAAAGATTGTATGTATATTGCTTATCGAAGGAATCACTATATCACCTCACTCTCAATTTAATTATACATGAAATAAATATATGATTATACCGTTTACACAATAAAAATCATAATGTTATTCATTTTTAATTAAATGCTATAACTATAAATATAGTCTTTTTCAATCTACTGTAAAAGAAACAAACATTAATATTTGTTCATAATGTAAATGTGGTTGTTTTCTTAAATATGTATCATGTTATTTCAATGTTTATGACATCATTGTATAGGGAGAAGGATTATAGATAGTCAATTTCTTAACATATAAAAATAATAGCCTTAGCTGAATAAACAACTAAGGCTATTATGGTTTATAATTAATGTTGGTGTTGAGGGAGTCAACGAAACAATTAATTATTTGAATTTACGTTTACGTGCAGCTTCTGATTTCTTTTTACGTTTAACGCTAGGTTTTTCGTAAAATTCACGTTTACGTACTTCTTGAATTGTACCGCTTTTAGAAACTGTACGTTTGAAACGACGTAACGCATCTTCAAGTGATTCGTTCTTTTTGACTACTGTTTTAGACATGTGTATTTCCCTCCCTCCAAATATCAACGAAACTTTATAATCATTACACGGTAATTACCATGTATTAATTAGTATAATATATCTGATTAATGTGGTCAATTAGTAAAATTTTAATTTCATGATTCATTTTACACCATCAAAAGATGTTTGCAGTTAAATCATGGTTCATTAAAATTTAAACAGTAATTGAATGTTCTGTTGTATTGGTAGCATGATCCACTACTCTTAGTAACTCCCCATGATTGATTGGGTAATCAGGTTGAGTAATTTTAATTTTTACAAGCTCGCCAATCAGTGATTCATCACCTTCAAATTGAACTTTCATATAATTATCCGCAAAACCTATTAAAGTCCCTTGCTCACTGCCAACTTCTTCTGGAATGACTTCAAGTACCTCTTGGTCAAATTTAGATGCATATGATTTAGCCAGTTGATCACTTAAATGAATTAAACGATGTACACGTTCATTTTTAATATTTTCGTCCACTTGGTCATCCATTCTTGCAGCTGGTGTACCAATTCTAGAAGAATACGGAAATACATGTAGTTCTGAAAATTGATGTTCAACAATAAAATCATATGTTTCTTGGAATTCTTCTTCTGTTTCACCTGGGAAGCCAACAATGACATCACTTGTAACTGCCAATCCAGGTAGCGCTTCATGTAAACGCGTCAATCGCTCTGAAAAATGAGCCATAGTATATTTTCTTCTCATTCTCTTCAATACTGAATCAGATCCAGATTGTAAAGGAATATGCAGATGACGCACAACTTTGTTTGACTGTTCAATTACACTAATGACTTCATCCGTTAATTGACTGGCTTCAATTGATGAAATTCTGATACGTTCTAATCCATCTATCGTTTCTAAATCACGTAGTAATTGTGCTAAATTATAATTCTTTAAATCCTGGCCATATCCACCTGTATGGATACCAGTTAAAACAATTTCTTTATATCCTGAATTCACAAGTGTTGTTGCTTGTTCTATCACTTTTTCAGGATCTCTGGAACGCATTAAGCCACGTGCCCAAGGAATAATACAGAAAGTACAAAAATTATTACATCCTTCTTGTATCTTCAATGAAGCTCTTGTTCTATCTGTAAAGTATGGAACCTCTAATTCTTCATATGTACGATTTTTCATGATGTTTCCTACACCATTGATTGGTTGTCTTTCTTTTTTAAACTCATTGATATAACCGATTAACTTCGTTCGATCTTGTGTGCCGACCACTATATCTACACCAGGTATTTCCATAATTTCAGCAGGAGATGTTTGTGCATAACAACCTGTAACACATACAACTGCGTCTGGATTTTGTCTTATAGCACGTCTGATAACTTGTCTACTTTTTTTATCACCTGTATTCGTAACCGTACATGTATTGATAACAAATACATCAGCATTTGTTTCAAAGTCAACACGCTCGTATTCTGCTTCTTTAAATAATTGCCAAATTGCTTCGGTTTCATAATGATTCACTTTACATCCTAATGTATGAAATGCAACCGTTGACATAAATATCACCCCAATAAATCTTTTTGAAAGCTTACAGCACTTAATGTGTATAAAGGTGCAGTTTCAGCTCTTAATATCCTAGGACCTAGACCGACTTGATATGCTGAACTTCCAAATAACTTAATTTCTGATTCAGACAAACCACCTTCTGGTCCAAAAATGATTAACACACGATCACCAGGTTCAAATTTTTGAACAACTGCTTTAAAAGTACTTTTTTCCCCACACTTAGCAGATTCTTCATAAGCAATCAATACATAATCATATTCATCAATAATATCATAGATTTCCTTTAAATTCGACTTATACTCTATCTCTGGAATAATTAACCTATAACTTTGTTCAGCAGCTTCTTTTATAATCTTTTGCCAACGTTCTAATTTTTTAATTACTTTATTTTCATTAAGTTTTACAACTGACCTTTGCATACCAACAGCAATAAATTGGCTTGCGCCTAACTCTGTTGATTTTTGTATCATCCATTCATACTTATCTGCTTTAATTAAACCACTGCAAATTGTTACATGTTGTGGTAACTCTGTATTGATATCCATTTTTTCTATTAATACAATTTCGATTTGATCCATAGTTATATTTTCAATTTTACATTTATAAACTTTTTGATCTGAAAAAGTAATAATAATTTGATCGTCATTTTGATATCGCATTACATTTGTAATGTGATGTATATCAATTTGATCAGTAATAAAAAAACGCTGATTTACATCAGCGTTTTGGTCAATAAAATATCTCTGCATTGCTTAATCGCTCACTTTCTGTCCAACGATACATACCCAACCGTTTTCATGATTAATAGAAATGATTTTAAACCCAACACGCTTCATCTGTGCTAAAATTGTTTCATGCTTTTCTGTTATAATACCAGAAGTTATAAAATAACCATCTTTATTTAAAGTATTATAAGCATCTTCAATCATTTCTTCAATAATATGAGCTAAAATATTTGCAATAACGACATCAAATTTTTCAGTTTCTTCTGTTAGTAAATTACCTGGCACAGCTTCAATTGCTTTAACACAATTATTTTTTTCGAAGTTTTCCTTCGCAACTTTAATAGCCATTTCATCTACATCAATCGCTTTTATGCGTTCTACTCCTAATAAATATGATGCAATGCTAAGTATACCTGAACCTGTACCAACATCAATCACTGAATCATCTGGCTTTACAAAGTGTTCAATCGCTTTCAAACACATGCTAGTGGTTGGGTGGTCTCCTGTACCAAAAGCCATTCCCGGATCCAATTCAATACACATTTCTGCTTCGTCTTCTTTTTGATAGGTTTCCCAACTTGGAACAATTGTAAATTTTTCAGAAGCTCTAAAAGGATGAAAATAATTTTTCCATTCATTTTCCCAATCATGTTCTTGAATCGTTTGTTGTTGATATTCAAATATGTTTGTATCCAAAGATTCAATGCTTTTAATTTCATGAATCAGATCTTTTTTAAAGTCTTGATTATATTTCATTTCATTAAAATAAGCTTTAACCCTTACGCCCTTAACTGGGTAATCATCAGGGTTTAACTCATAAATTTCACCAAATTTATCAGCAAAACCATTTTGAAGATCTAATGAATCTTCGATAACAACCCCGTTTGACCCGAATTCTTCTAAAATATTAGAAATAATAGGTATCGTATCATGATTTGCAGTGATTGATATTTCAATCCAGTTCATTTTTTTATTCTCCTTTAAAGAATCTTTTTGCTTTGTCCTTAAAATTTGATGGTTGTTCAGTTAATGATTCACCATCAATATCAGCAAATTCTCTTAACAATTCTTTTTGACGTTCATTTATCTTAGTAGGTGTAACAACTTTTACATTGATAAACAAGTCACCATAACCATATCCATGAACATTTTTGACGCCTTTTTCTTTAAGACGGAATTGTTTACCTGATTGTGTTCCGCCAGGAATTGTTAACATTACATGACCTTTTAAGGTTGGAACCTTGACTTCATCACCAAGCGTTGCTTGCGCAATACTAATATCTTGTGAAAAGTAAATATCGTCGCCATCTCTTTCAAAAGTTTCAGATGGTTTAACTCTAAATACAACGTATAAATCACCTTGTGGTCCGCCGTTTTCTCCTGGCGCACCTTCACCTGCTAATCTTATTTGTTGTTCATTATCTACACCTTCAGGTACCGTCACATTAATTTTAACTGTTTTATTTTCAGTACCTTTACCATGACATGTTGGACAAGGCTCTTCAAATTCTTGACCAGAACCACTACATACTGGACAAACTTTTTCAGTTCTAACTCTACCTAAAATCGTATTTTGTTCTACTGCAACATGTCCTGAACCATTACAGTAATGACACGTTTTTTTCTTAGTACCCGGTTTAGCACCTTCGCCATCACAGGTATGACAAGTTACATCTTTGCGAATTGAAATTTCTTTGTTTGTACCGAATACGGCTTCTTCAAAGGTAACAGTCATTGTATATTGTAGGTCATCACCTTTTCTAGGTGCATTTGGGTCTCTTTGACGTCCACCTCCAAAGAATGAACTGAATATATCTTCGAAGCCACCACCGAAACCGCTAAAGTCTTGACCACCAAATCCTTGGCCGCCAAAACCACCTTGTGGTCCATCATGACCAAATTGATCATAATTTGCACGTTTGTTTTCATCACTCAATGTTTCATATGCTTCTGAGATTTCTTTAAATTTTTCGTCTGCGCCTTCTTCTTTATTGATGTCAGGATGATATTTTTTTGATAATTTACGGTAAGCCTTTTTTATTTCATCTTTAGAAGCGTCTTTACTGACACCTAAGATATCATAATAATCTCTTTTGGCCACTTTTATCTCTCCTTTTACGTTGGATTAAATTACTTATTAAAAAGGAAAAAGTCAAAGCCAATGTTCAATTGACTTTGACTTAATTTGGCTAAGCAATTGTGTCATATTTTGCTTTTAATAGCAATTAATAACTAAACTTATTTTTTATCGTCTTTGTTATCGTCTTCGTTCACTTCTGTGAAATCAGCATCTTCAACATTGCTATCATCTGAACCATTTGCTTGTTCACCTTGTGCTTGTTGTTGTGCTTGAGCAGCTTGTTCGTAAACTTTAGCAGATAAGTCTTGAACTACTTTTTCTAATTCTTCTTTTTTAGCTTTAATATCATCAATATCTTCGCCTTCAAGCGCAGATTTTAAAGCTTCTTTTTTCTCTTCTGCATTATTTTTATCATCTTCACTGATGTTTTCACCTAAATCAGTAATTGTTTTTTCAACTTGGAATACTAAGCTATCTGCTTCGTTTCTTAAATCACTTTCTTCACGACGTTGTTTATCTGCTTCAGCATTTTCCTCAGCATCTTTAACCATACGATCGATTTCTTCGTCAGAAAGTGAAGAGCTTGATTGAATAGTGATATTTTGCTCTTTATTAGTACCTAAATCTTTTGCAGTAACATTAACGATACCATTTTTATCGATATCAAAAGTTACTTCGATTTGTGGTACGCCACGTGGAGCTGGTGGAATATCAGTCAATTGGAATCTACCAAGTGTTTTGTTGTCAGAAGCCATTGGGCGTTCACCTTGTAACACGTGAATATCAACTGCTGGTTGATTATCTGCTGCTGTTGAATACACTTGTGATTTAGATGTCGGAATAGTTGTATTTCTTTCAATCAATGTATTCATACGTCCACCCATAATCTCAATACCTAATGATAGAGGTGTTACGTCTAATAATACTACATCCTTAACGTCACCAGTGATAACGCCACCTTGGATAGCAGCACCCATTGCTACTACTTCGTCTGGGTTAACACCTTTGTGAGGATCTTTACCCACTTCTTTTTTTACAGCTTCTTGAACTGCAGGGATTCTTGTTGAACCACCAACTAAAATAACTTCATCGATATCAGAACTACTAATACCAGCATCTTTCATAGCTTGACGAGTTGGTTCCATTGTTCTTCTGATTAATGAATCAGCTAATTCTTCAAATTTTGAACGTGTTAAACTTAATTCTAAGTGCAATGGACCATTTTCACCTGCAGAAATAAATGGTAATGAGATTTGTGTTTGAGAAACACCTGATAAATCTTTTTTAGCTTTTTCAGCTGCATCTTTTAGACGTTGTAATGCCATTTTATCTTGTGATAAATCTACGCCATTTTCTTTTTTAAATTCTGCTACTAAATAATCGATAATAACTTGGTCAAAGTCATCTCCACCTAGTTTATTATCTCCTGCAGTTGAAAGTACTTCAAATACACCGTCACCTAATTCAAGAATAGATACGTCGAATGTACCGCCACCTAAGTCAAATACTAGGACTTTTTGGTCTTGTTCAGTTTTATCTAAACCATAAGCTAATGCTGCTGCTGTTGGTTCGTTAATGATACGTTCAACTTCTAAGCCAGCTATTTTACCAGCATCTTTTGTAGCTTGACGTTCACTGTCATTAAAGTATGCAGGAACAGTGATAACTGCTTTTTCTACTTTTTCACCTAAATAATCTTCTGCTGTACTTTTAAGGTTTTGTAATACCATCGCAGATATTTCTTGTGGTGTATATGATTTACCTTCTACATCTACTTTATGTTCAGTACCCATATGACGTTTGATAGATTGAATCGTATTAGGGTTAGTAATTGCTTGACGCTTAGCAACTTCACCTACTTGAGTTTCACCATTTTTAAATGCAACAACAGATGGTGTTGTTCTAGCACCTTCTGGATTTTGAACAACTTTTGGTTCGTCACCTTCTAAAATTGCTACACATGAATTTGTTGTACCTAAGTCAATACCTATTACTTTACTCATAACTAAATTCCTCCTGTTTGTTTTGAAAATTTGGTATTTTCATCAATATAACTATTGATTTACTTTAACCATTGAAGGTCTTAAAACACGTTCCTTCAATTTATAACCAGTTTGTAGTTCTTGGGTGACCTGACCTGATTCATAATCAGGATTGTCGTCTTGTACTACAGCTTGATGTATATTTGGATCAAACTGTTGACCTTCAGCCTCAATTTTTTCTAAACCGTTATTTTTCAATGCGTTCAATAAGCTTTCATAAACCATTTCCACACCTTTTTGTAATGATTTAAATTGCTCATCTTCGCCTTCGATTTGTAAAGCTCGTTCTATATTGTCTATAGTCGGTAAAATGTCATTTAAAACATCCTGAGCTTTATATGCTTTCATCGTTTGATTTTCTTTTTGGATTCTACGCTTATAATTTTCAAATTCTGCGTATAATCTTAAATATTTTTCTTCTTCTTCTTGAACATTATTTTTTAATTGTTGAATTTCTTCATCTTTAGGATCGATATCTGCCTCAGTATCTTCAGAATTTTCTTCTTGCAGATTATCTTGTGATTCATTATTCATTTCATCAGCATCTTCAACTGAAGTAGTTTGGTCGTTCTGTGATTCTTGATTAATATCTTCAGTTTTTTCGTTTTCATCGAATACTGATTCATTTTTTTCTGTCATTTTCTGCCCTCCAATACAATTCTTAATTACCAAATCGTATTTAGTAATTGTATTACATTCTGATAGTTCATTGCCGTTGGTCCGATAACCGCAATTTGGCCTTTAAGTCTATCATCAATATGATATTCTGTAGTGACGATAGAAATATCGCTCAAGCTTGATTCGATTTCCTGTCCAATCTTAACATTAATTGATGAATTTGACATTTCATCAAGTAGCTGAGTAATTTTGTTTGATTCAATATACTGCAAGATAGGTTGAATAGAAGAAACATTTGATTCATTAAGCGCATCAATTAGTTTAACCTTTCCACCCATGTAAATGCCATTACTTTGATTATCAAAATGAACATCTATCGTATCTAACATTTCTTTTATAAAGTCTTTTTCAAAATCCGACTTCGCAAAAGCATTAAGTTCATTTTCTAAGCGTTGTTGATTTAATGCATTGTATCTTGCAGTCACAAAGTTAGCTATTTTAGTCAATTCATCACTCGATAAACGTGCTTTGGATACTAAATGTAAATGCTCAACATGGCCAGAAGTAAAAACAACAACCATGATTACTAAATATGCATTCGCTCGAATCAAGTGAATGTTATTAATAATATCTTTTTTGTGATTTGGACGCATTACCAACGTTGTATACTGAGAAGCGATTGAAAGTTCATTTGCGAACTCACTCAAAGCTGAGGAGATATCATAATGATTTTCAACCAGTAAGTCTCTTAAACGTTGTATTTTTTTGTGTTGTTGATGAGATGTTTGTTGCAATAATTGATTCACATAATATCTGATGCCTGACTCTGACGGCGAACGTCCTGATGAAGTATGTGTCTTCTCTATTAACTGTAGTTCTTCTAGTTGTTTCATTTCATTTCTAATAGTAGCAGGACTAACATTTAAATTATGTCTTTCAATCAGTGTTTTGGAACCAATCGGTTGACCTAAATCAACATAATCTTCAACAATTGCATTTAAAATGCTCAATTGTCTATCACTAATCATGTTTTCACCTCATTAGCACTCTTTTGTTTCAAGTGCTAATTATAATTTATCAAATTGGTCAAAGTAAGTCAATGTTAAAGCCCTAGTTTTTGAAAAAAATTAAACATTTAGTAAAAACGACTCAAATACTAGATTTCCAATTACTTTACCTCTCTCTGTTAAAGAAATATATCCGCCAGTATCATTAATTAATTCTCGTTGCTTTAAATCTTTGATTGTGTCGTTATAAACATCATCAATTGTTTTATTAAATTTTTGTTCGAACCGTTTTCTACTAACGCCTTGATTCATTCTTAAACCTAGAAACATTTCCTCTTCCATTTGTTCACTTTCTGTTGGATAAACTGAGTCAAGAACGGGCCTTTCCTTATTTTGTATCTTATTTATATAGTGATTCACAGGGTTTACATTATTATATCGCTCGCCATTTACATAACCACTTGCCCCTGCGCCAAATCCATAATAGCCTTCGTTTTTCCAATATACTTTATTATGCTCTGATTCATGTCCTTTTTTACCAAAATTTGAAATCTCATATTGGTGTAATTCAGTCTCGTGCATTCGCTTTAATAAATATTCGTACATTTCTTCACCAACATCTTCGTTTGGAATTTTCAATTGACCTTTACGATACATATTATAGAATTGAGTTTTAGGCTCTAAAATCAATCCATAACTTGAAATATGATCAATATCCATCGCTAACGCTTTTTCTAAACTTTCTTGAAAATCTTCTAGACTTTGCTGGGGTAGATGGTACATTAAATCTAAACTTATAGAAGGTATACCAACTTTCCTTGCATTGTTCACCGCTCTATAAATGTCCTCTGTCTTATGAGAACGTCCTAATATCGCTAGTAATTCGGGTTTGAATGTTTGAACGCCCATCGATAATCTATTTACACCATAATCACTTAAAAGTTGTACTTTTGCTAAAGTTAGTTCGTCCGGATTAGCTTCAAAACTAAATTCACCTTTAATTTCAAAGATATCTGTAATTGCAGTTAATAGTTTTTCAAGTTGCTCATATGATAAAGCGGTAGGTGTCCCGCCACCCACAAAAACGGTTTCCAAAGATCTAACTTCACTCTGTTTCATTTCGTTAATTAAGCAATCTAAATATTGATCCACTGGTTGATTTTGTATAAAGTATTTATTGAAATCGCAATAAGTACAAATTTTGACACAGAAAGGGATATGGATATAAGCACTTTTCACTTCCATTTTTGAAATGACCTTCTTTCGTTAAATAAAATAGATTCATATAACAAAAACTGGGCCATAAATCGAATGGATTTAAGGCCCCAATGTTTAAAAAATCATATTAATCTTCGTCCATCTTAAGCACTGCAAGGAAAGCATCTTGTGGTATTTCAACATTACCCACTGCTTTCATTTTTGCCTTACCAGCTTTTTGCTTTTCTAATAATTTTCTTTTACGACTAATATCGCCACCATAACACTTAGATAAAACGTTTTTACCCATTGATTTTATATTTGTACGAGCGACTATTTTTTGTCCAACTGCTGCTTGTACCGGCACTTCGAACTGTTGTCTAGGTATTAGCGTTTTTAGCTTTTCAACTAACGCTTTCCCTCTTTCATATGCGAAGTCTTTATGAACTATAAAACTAAGTGCATCTACTTTCTCTCCATTTAGTAATATATCCATTTTAACTAAGTCACTTTCTTTATTATCAATAAATTCATAGTCAAAAGAAGCATAACCTTTTGTATTTGATTTTAGCTGATCAAAGAAATCAAACACCACTTCAGATAAAGGCAGTTCATAGATAATATTGACGCGTATATCATCTAAATACTCCATATTAATAAATTGGCCACGCTTACGTTGGCACAATTCCATAACTGCACCCACATAATCGTTTGGTACCATCATTGTCGCTCTTACAAAAGGTTCATAAATCGTATCAATTTGATCTCTTTCAGGCATATGTGCTGGATTATCGACTGAGATTTCATCACCATTTTTAAGAATACATTCATAAATTACAGATGGGGCTGTAGCGATTAATTCTATTCCAAATTCACGTTCAATACGTTCTTGGATAATTTCCATGTGCAACATGCCTAAAAAACCTGTTCTGTATCCAAAACCTAATGCTTGAGAAGACTCTGGTTCAAATTCTAATGAAGCATCATTCAACTGTAACTTCTCTAATGCTTCACGTAAATCATTATAGTCTTTATTGTCTATAGGGAATAAACCGCAGAAAACCATTGGGTTCATTTTCTTATATCCTTTTAACGGCTCAGCTGCTGAACGGTGTAGATGGGTAATTGTATCCCCGACACGTGAATCATCTACATTTTTGATACTAGCAATGACATAACCAACATCTCCAACAGTTAGCTCGCTAACTGGTAATTGCTTTGGTGTATTGATGCCTACTTCTGTAACTTCAAAAGATTTTCCTGTAGCCATCATTTTTATTTCATCACCCGTTTTCAAAGTACCTTCAACAATTCTAATTGATGAAATAACACCTCTGTAGGGATCATATTCTGAATCAAAAATCAATGCTTTTAATGGTTCGTCTGGGTCTCCTTGTGGCGGTGGCACGACTTCTACAATTTTTTCTAATATATCATCAATACCAATATTTGATTTTGCACTAGCTAATACAACATCATCTTTATCTAGTCCTATAACATCTTCTACTTCTTGCTTTACACGTTCAGGTTCCGCTGCTGGTAAATCTATTTTATTCACAACTGGTAATAACTCTAAATCGTTGTCTAATGCCAAATAAACATTGGCTAATGTTTGGGCCTCTATGCCTTGTGCAGCATCTACTACTAATATAGCGCCTTCACATGCAGCTAATGATCTTGAAACTTCATATGTAAAATCTACGTGTCCAGGTGTATCAATTAAATGAAACGTATAAGTCTCACCATCTTTTGCATCATATTTTAAACGTACCGCATTTAATTTTATTGTTATACCACGTTCTCTCTCTAAATCCATGGAATCCAATAACTGTGATTGCATTTCACGTGATTCAACAGATTTAGTATTTTCCAAAATTCTATCTGCTAATGTAGATTTTCCATGATCAATATGTGCAATAATAGAAAAGTTTCTTATATTTTCACGCTTGTTTAAACGATTTTCTTTATCCATGTATTATCAGTCTCACTTTCATAATTCTAACCCGTAATATGTATGACATTCTTTGATATAATAACGTTTTTATCTACTAATTGCAAACTTGATAAAATTAATAGTAGAATTTGAATTTATGTTTATCTTTCGTCGCTTATGTTACTATTTTTACTAATATCTTTTCTTGTTATAATTATTATTGTATCATTTATCGCGAGTTTACGCGCCTTATTATAAATAAATGATTGCAGAAACTTGGTTGTTTTGATAAAATATTTCTTGTTGTAATCAAATTAATTTTTGATAGCGAAGATCACACTTTTAGGAGGTGACAGACATGCCAAACATTAAATCTGCAATTAAACGTGTTAATACTACTCGTGTAACTGAGGAACGTAATATTTCACAAAAAAATGCAATGCGTACAGCTGTGAAAAGAGCTCATACAGCAATTGACACTAACGCTGACAACAAAGCTGAATTAATTAGCTTTGCATTGAAAAAAGTAGATAAAGCTGCGCAACGCAACTTAATACATTCTAACAAAGCTGCTAGAATTAAATCTTCTTTAATGACAGCTGCTAAATAAACTAAAGTTCAAGCCTACGCTTGAACTTTTTTTATTTCAATATTTCATGCGACCTGCTACATAAGATTAGCCCAGAAATGATTTATAATAAGAGAAATCATTTCTGGGCTTTTTACAACTTTAATATTTATTAGTTTTAGCATCATAACTATCAACATGCTTTATAATTCATCTACAGAAATCTATCCAGTGAAATGACTAGACGAAAACAAAAAGCTTCACATTTATAAGGACAAAATAAACAATTCGAG
Organism: Staphylococcus ureilyticus; assembly: GCF_002902235.1. Lineage (GTDB taxonomy): Bacteria > Bacillota > Bacilli > Staphylococcales > Staphylococcaceae > Staphylococcus > Staphylococcus ureilyticus. Next base: position 16,173 of record NZ_PPRL01000106.1, on the reverse strand, counting down.
GATAAGGTGTTTATCCATATAAGATGACTTTAATTTATAATCTGTTTCTGCGCAATTATCAATAATATTTAATAAACTTTCTAATTCATAATGCCTTGCTTGGTTTAAAGCTAACTTCACCCTATAGGGATGAACGTTGATTGTTTTAGCAATTTGTTGGCCACTATAGCCTTTTTGTCCCAATATTTTACTTTGGTAAAAAAGTCGATAATTACTTGTAATCAGTGCTAATAATTTTATAGGCTCCTCTTTCATTGCTATTAAGTCTTTAACTAGTTGAATGGCTTTTGATTTTTTATTTTTTTGTATATATTCAGTGAGCAAAAAAACATTTTGTTCTAGACTTCTATTTACAATTTGATGAACATCATCTTTATTAATAGTCGTTCTATCACCTAAAAATAAAATGAGTTTTTCTATCTCTTGCTTAACAACATTAAAATTAACTCCTGTTAATTCAATAACTAAATCAAGCGCATCTTGCTTAATATCTTTATAATTCTGATGCAGTTGACTTTTTATCCAATGTTTTATTTCTTCTTCTGACATTTGTTCTATCTTTTTAATTTGCGCATGTTTTTTCAATGATTTAACAACTTTTTTTCTCTCATCTAATTTAGAATGATTGACTTCAAACAATATTAAAGTGTCACCATCATATTTTTCTATAAATTCTATCAGTTGATTAATGTTATGATTTAATTCTTTAGGCGGTTTTTCACCAGTAAAAACATATGCATTTTGTACTAGAACAGCTTTTTTATTAGAGAAAAATGGCATGGTAAGCGTTTCTTCAATAATTGGAGCTAAATCATTTTCATATAAGTTATATTTAACGAAGTTGAATTCATCTTTTGGTGCATCTAAATATTGTTCAATAACTTCAGAAGCTTTTTTTTCAATTAATTCAGGTACTTCACCATATATCGTTATTATATTGCTGCTCATTCTCGGCACCCTTTCAATTCTATTACACATTTTATAATTATAACACGCCTAATAGTTTCTCACTAACTAAAAAATTTCAATGGTATTGAGATTTTATTTCTATTTGATCTTTAAATAAAATGTTCACTTCTCCATTTACATTTGTTTGAAAAACTTTAATATTATTATATCTTAATCTATCAATAATTTGACGATTAGGAAGGCCATATTTATTTTTTTTACCTACCGAAATTAGAGCTATTTTTGGTCTAATTGATTGCAATAAACTGTTACTTGTACTCGTACGACTGCCATGATGACCAATTTTTAAAATATTAACATCGGATAAATGATATTTATGTATCAATTTCTCTTCGTTATGATTTGTTGCATCACCCATCAGTAAAATTTTATAACTATTGTACTGTATTAATATTATAATTGATTGTTCATTTAAATTATTAGAGTTAGGAATAGTAGCATCTAACAGATTAAGTTTCGCTTTATTCATAAAAAATTGTGATTTATTTTTAAAATCTATTAACTTGATGCCTTTTTTTATACAGTTCTCTTTTAAAAGATTTAATTCTTTCATTTTAAAACTATTAGCATTGATAATGATACTTTTAATTTTGAGTTGTTTAATTAAATAACTTAGTTCACCCATATGATCTAGATGAGGATGAGTAATTATAACGTAATCAAGTTCTTTTACATTATGTCGTTTCAAAGTTGGTAAGATATGATATCTAGAAATATTATGATTCGCAACTTTTTGTTTCGAATTAAAGTTACCACCCGTGTCGATTAATAGTGATTCGTGGTATTGAGTCTCAAATAAAAGTGAGTCTCCTTGCCCTACATCCAACATAGTAAGTTGATATGCATGCACTTGAGGTAACATTGTAGAGACAACATACAAAGTAATTAAAGTAATTGACATTAGTTTATAGCATTTATGAACGAATAGAACTAAGCTTAAAAATGCAATGATAGTTATTATAGCTATTTGAAGATTATTTAATGTAGGAATATACCATTTAAAAAAGTTGAGTTTATCAAAAAGTTCAACCATTTTATCATGAAAAATAATTAATAAGTTATATAAGTTGGTTATAATAAAAGGTTTGAATGGTAAATGTATTATAAAAGTAAGAAAAATAACAAAAGGAAATAGTATGAAAGAATAAAATGGAACAAAAAAGATATTAGATAGCAAGCCAATCCATTGAATTTGGTGAAAATGGATACAACTTAAAATAAATGAACTTAATTGTGCTATCCATGTGATAGCGCATAAAGATTTAAAGACACCTAAATTTTTTAGTAACGGGCTGGCAAAAAGGATTGAAAAAGTAATTAAAAAGGAAAGTTGAAATCCGATATGATAAATTAACGAGGGGGTTAAAATTGTTAAGCAAATAAATAAAAAAGCTAAAACGTTCATTGAATGCTTTATGATGTATTTTGGTAAAATGATTATTATCAAACTCATTAATATTGCTCTGACGGCACTTGCCGACATGTTTGTATACATGCAATAGATAGGTAATAATATGATTAATATTATTTTAATTAAAAACAATGGGCATTTTAATCTGTTAAGTGTATAGCATATAATTGTAATAATAATAGCAATATGTGTCCCGCTAATAGCCAGAAGATGCGCTATACCAATTTCTTTTATTCTATCTAATTCATCTTTATTCATAAGTGATGTATCACCTGTTATAAATGCGATTGTTTTTTCAGGTGAAATTATTTTCCATTGTTGCATTCTTTCGTAAATCAATGCTTTATGTTTATTTAAAATATCAGTAAAGTTATTATTGTTAGTTTTACAACTTTAAAGATAAATATTTTGAATCATAAAAATAAGATTAGAATTTGGTTCGTTTTTTATAGTATTAAACTTCCCATTGACTTTACAGGTTTTTTGTAATAAAAAAGCAGAAACTTTTTTTAAATCTATATTTTTTGATGTTTGTAAATTATAAACGTAAGTATAATGTTTTTTATTTATTTCAATCTTACCTTTAAGTTTATGATGCTCCAAAATTGGTTTTGTAATTAACTTTGCTTCTCCTTGAAATGCTTTGTTCAAAAGTAAAGCATGGTTATTTTTTTCTAATT
>NZ_PPRL01000106.1:0-13103 GCF_002902235.1 Staphylococcus ureilyticus | reverse complement strand
ATTTTGAAACATCATATAACTACTTAAAGATATGATGACAACCATTATAAAATGAATTACATTAAATCTTTTTCTTTTCATTATAATAAATAGGCCCAATATTAAAATAAGAGATAAAACTTTATTAAAAAGTAATAAGTTACCAGCTAAATAAGCTAAAGCATAATAAATCAATTTTATTTATTTATTAAATATTGTGCTACATGTTCTTGATTAAATGGAATTTTTTTATACACAATACTTGATTGTTTTAACAATTCTAAAGCATAATGATGATTATGGTAATCTTCAGCATAATAAATTGTTTTAATACCTGCTTGAATAATAGACTTGGTGCAATTTAAACAAGGGAAATGAGTAACATAAATCGTTGCGTCCTCTGTTGACACCCCTTGTTTTGCGCATTGTAATAAAGCATTCATTTCTGCGTGAATCGTACGAATACAATGACCATCTTCCAATAGACATCCTTCATCAATACAATGTACTTCGCCAGACACAGAACCATTATACCCTCCTGCTATAATTCTATTATCCTTTACAATCGTTGCCCCTACAGATAGTCTTTGACATGTAGAACGCAATGCTAATAAGTGACTTTGCGCCATAAAGTATTCTTCCCATTTAATACGATCCATGATACTTAGCCTCCAATTTATGTATTCTTTAATATGTTTATTATAGATTATATCGCTTTTAGAAAAATACAACAAAATTTTACATTGTTAAATGTGAACTTAATTTTTCTATCGTTTTAGCACCGAAACCATTAATTTCTTTTAACTCATCAATAGATTTAAAATTTCCATTCTGCTCACGATACTCAATGATAGATTTGGCTTTAACCTTTCCTATCCCTGGTATCGTTGTGAGTTCGCTTTCTGTTGCAGTATTTATATTTACTTTTGCTACATCAGCATCCTTATTTTCTGATAAATTTGTAACAGTTTTATTTTTATTCAATGGATTATTAGTTTGTTCCCCTTTTTCTGGAACATATATCATTTTTTGATCGATTAATCGTTCGGATAAGTTAATGTTCGTTAAATCAGCACGTTCTGTAGCAATAGCTTTGTCCAACAACTGTTTAATTCTATCATTATTGCTCATTTTATAAACATTAGGATGTTTTACTGCACCTTTGATATCAACATAAACAAATGAATCTTTACTATCATTATTGCTTTTTGCTGTAGTTTTATTAGATGACCGTTCACTTTTCACATGTGGTAATGATTGATTACGGTCAGATGTTTCAATTAGTGCAGATTCGTCATTTTGCTTGATTTGATCAATGCCATGATTCATCAAAAATAATAGTGTTAGCACTGCAATCACTATTATAATTAGCATAACACAGGCCCTTATTTTTAAATTACATCGACTGAATCTTTCTTTGAACAATTCCCATAATGGTAACAAAAAATCACTCCTTTATACTTTACACGCATAAAGGAGTGATTTTACTTTTTATTTTTTTACAACGAAGAACAAGCGCTCTCCTTTTTGATTATGGTTATTGATTTCAAAATCAACGAATGTTGTTATATTTTTAAAGCCAGATGATTCTAACATTTTAGTGTAAACATCTTTTGAATAAGTCTTTTGATAATGTGACTCATCAAATCTCTTATAATGCTTATCATCTTGTTTTATAAAAAACGTCATATCATGCCATACGCTTAATGGTTCTTCCCCGCGAACAGCTTCCCAAGCTAAAAATACATTTTCAGTTTCATCAATATAACTTTGATTATTGAATAAAGTATTCATTTTATGTTCTGTATGCACATCAAACATAAATATACCTTCATTCGGCTCTAAATGATGATATACTTGCTGAAAAGTGGACAACACATCTTCATATTCCGTTAAATAATTTAAAGAATCACAAAAAATAGTTATTACATCAAATTGTTGGTTTAGGTCGAAATCAGTCATATCGCCTTCAATCCAATTTACTTCACTAGATTTTTGCATCGCTATCGAAAGCATATCAACACTTAAATCCATACCAGTTATATAATCAAAATCATTTAATTTCGAGGTGAAACTGCCTGTACCACAACCTATATCCAAGATGGTTGATTTATTTTTAGCATAAAATTCTACAATATCAAGCCATGATTCGTAAGGCTGATCTAAAGTTAATTGATCATAGTAATAGCTCATTTCTTCATATTGAACCATTATTAATAAACTGCCTGTCCATAAGATTCTAAAGGTGCATCACGATATAATTTCTCCAAGTTATAATAATCACGTTCATCTTTATGGAATACGTGTACGACTACATTGGCCAAGTCAATTAAAATCCATCTTGCTTCATTAAAACCTTCCATTCGTTTCACTTCAATTTCCGCTTCGTTAGCAGCATCTTTTACTGCGCGTGCGATGGATTGTACTTGTCTTTCATTATTGCCGTGGCATACGATAAAATAATCGGTCATATCGCTAATACCTTGCATATTTAAAGAAATTATATCTTCTGCTTTTTTATTCTCAGTTGCATTGACAGCTAATTTTAATAATTGATCTGATTTCATTTAATCATCCTTTACTCTTTCGTTACTATAATTGTAATAATTCAAGCAGGCAATCGTGGCATCATAAACGGTAATATCTTGCGTGATTAAATATAAAACAGTTCGCTTAGATATTTCATAAATAGTTTTATCTAAGCTACCTTGATTGTATGCTAAATCTCGAATTTCTTCAACGCCTGGGGTTTGGCGACCAGGTTCAATATAATCTGCAATAAAAACTAATTTTTCTGTTTTAGTCATTTGAGCACGACCAGTAGTATGATTTTTAATGGCAAGCAAAACTTCTTCGTCGTTCACAGCGAATTTTTGTTCCATAATAACCGCACAGACCGGACCGTGTAAGATTTCTGATCCATAGCTCAACAAGTTACTATCTAAATCATTTTGTCTAACAATCTGATACATAGATCCTAAATCATCATATTTACTATAGTCATGTAAGATACCTGCAAGTTTTGCTTTATCTTTATCCCCATCATATAATTCAGCTAATTTAACAGCCGTTTCTGCTACTCTTAGTGAATGATTAAATCTTTTCTCCGGTAATTTATCTTTTACTAACGAGACTGCTTCATCAAATTTCATATAATCCTTCCTCTCTGATATATTTTTCTACACTTTGAGGAACAAGCGTATGGATATTTCCCTGTTGTTTCACTCTATCCCTAATCAGCGTTGAACTTATATCTATGCGTGGAATATTAATTGCAATCATATTATTTGAAACTTCTTGCTTTGCTTTTCCACGATTCACAATTACAAAGGTTACCATCGATTTCAATTTATCAATCTCATACCATTTTTCCAATTGTATATATTGGTCGGTCCCTATAACAAAATATAGTTGTGCATTAGGATGCTTTTCTAAAATGTGTTTAATTGTGAGATATGTGTAACTTTGTCCCTTGCGTTCTACTTCATCTAAATAAACAAAGCCAAACCCTAGTTCGTTAATTGCACACCGGATCATATCGATTCTATATGCTGCATCTAAATAATCATCATGCGCTTTGAGCGGCGACATATAACTTGGAATAAAGTAAAACAAATCTGGTTTAATAACATGATTCACTTCACTAGCAACAACCATGTGAGCCGTATGAATCGGGTTAAACTGCCCACCATATAAGACTATCGTTTTAGACATTACGGTAATTGAATTTGTTTATTATCATGTGATTCTTTATACAAGACAATCATAGACCCGATTACTTGAACAATTTCACTATGAGTTGCATCGCTTAAAGTTTGTGCTAAGTCATTTTTATCTTCAAAGTTGTTTTGTAATACATGAATTTTAATTAATTCTCTATTTTCTAAAATATCTTTTAATTGTTCTATCATATTTTCACCAACACCTGCTTTTCCGATTTGGAAAGTTGGATCAATATTATGTGCTTTACTTCTCAAAAATCTTTTCTGTTTACCTGTTAACATAAAATGCTCCTTTTATAAATAATCTAATACTGTGCGTTTCATAACTTCCACGTCTGGTTCTGTACCTGTCCAAATCTTAAAACTTTCTGCACCTTGATAAACAAACATATCCAAACCATTATAAATTGGGTTACCTTGGGCTTCAGCTTGTTCTAAAATGGGTGTTTTAAAGGGTACATACACAATATCACTTACTAAAGTTTCCGGATCCAAATTTTTCAAACTAATTGGTATTTCTTGATTTGTATTCATCCCTGCTGGTGTCGTATTTATAATAATGTCGAATTCAGATAAAGCTAATTCAGCATCTGATAAGCGGATTTTATTTACATTCAAACGCCATTGATCAAACCTGTCTAAAGATCTGTTGGCTATAGTAAGTTTCGGTTGTACATATTTGGTTAATTCATTCGCAATACCTTTACTAGCACCGCCTGCACCTAATATTAAAATATAAGCCTGTTTTAAATCTGGGTACACGCGTTGTAATCCTTTAACGTAGCCGATGCCGTCTGTATTATAACCAGTCCATTTGCCGTCTTCTATTTTAACTGTATTCACAGCACCTACAGTTTCAGATTGTTCGTCAATTTCATCTAAAAAAGGTATAATGCGTTCCTTATGAGGAATTGTTACATTGAAACCTGAGAGTGCTTTATCTGAAATAATTTCTCTTATTTGGTTGAATTTATCTTCAGGAATATTAATCGCTTCATATGTTGCATTGCAATTTAAAGTTTCAAAATTGGCATTATGCATCACTGGAGATAAAGAATGATCGATAGGGTGGCCTATTACTGCATATTTCATACTCTTCACACCTTACATAATTGAATTTCTTAAAATAACATCAACATTTTTTGGCACGCGTACAATTACTTTTGCACCTACATCAATTGTGATAAAACCTAACCCCGAAATCATCACATCACGTTTTTCTTTACCTGTTTCTAATCTTACGGCTTTAACATTACTCAAATCAAAATTTTCAGGGTTATGCGGTGGTGCTAATACAGATCCTAATTGATTTCGCCATAATTCATTAGCCTTTTCTGTTTTTGTTCGATGAATATTTAAATCATTAGAAAAGTAACAGACTAACGGTCTTTTACCACCACTTATATAGTCTATACGTGCGAGTCCACCAAAAAATAATGTTTGTCCTTCGTTAAGTTGGTACACACGTTGTTTAATTTCTTTTTTTGGTATAATTGTTTTAAGTTCATGTTCAGATACTAAATGTGTCATTTGGTGCGCTTGAATAATTCCTGGTGTATCATACATAAACGTAGTTTCATCAAGTGGAATATCAATCATGTCCAATGTTGTGCCAGGAAATCTTGAAGTAGTAACAACATCCTTTTCTCCTACACTGCGTTCTATTAATTTGTTAATTAAGGTTGATTTACCTACATTTGTAGTTCCTACTATATATACATCCTCATCATTTCTAATATTGTTAATAGAAGTTAATAGATTTTCAATACCTTCATTTTTGTCAGCAGAAATAAGTACTACGTCTTCGGCATCAAGTCCATATTTTTTAGCTGATTTCTTCAACCACTCTTTTACACGACGTTTATTTATTTGTTTTGGCAGTAGATCTATTTTATTAGCTACGAGAATAATTTTTTTGTTGCCAACAATACGTTTAATCGCATTAATAAATGATCCTTCAAAATCAAAAACATCTACAACATTTACTATTATTCCTTTTTTATCTGCTAGACCATTAAGTAAATTTAAAAAGTCATCACTATCTAAACCTACATCTTGTACCTCGTTGTAATTCTTTAATCTAAAACATCTTTTACATACAACATCTTCACGAAATAAATTATGTTCCGGAACATAACCAGGTGCATCAGAATCTTCAGATTGTAATGGTGCACCACACCCTATACATTTCAATACATCCACTTCACTCAATCAATTTTCCTCCCATTTTATATATCCTTTTTTTCTAAAATGTTGTAATAATCTGCGTTCAATAAGGCGATTAAATTTAGTAATAAAACCATCCGTTTGTTTAACAGGTACTACCATAATAGTAAATAAACCGCGTCTATTCCCACCAAATACATCCGTTAACATTTGATCACCAATCACTACAATCTCTGATGGATTTAAATTCATAGAATGCATTGCACGATCAAACGCACGTCCTCTAGGTTTTTTAGCTTTAAAAATATAATCTACTTTTAATGATTTTGAAAAACTACCGACTCTTTTTTCATTATTGTTAGACACAATTGTAATTGTAATCCCTTTTTGTCTTGCTTCTTCAAACCATGTTTTAACCGCTTCAGTAGGATCGGCTACATCCCATCCTACTAGTGTATTGTCTAAATCAGTAACGATACCTTTTACGCCAGATTCTGCAAGCTTATCTATATCAATTTGAAAAATAGACTGTACATATTCATTTGGCATAAAGTATTTCTTTATTATACCCATTATTTCTATTCACCTTTTTTATATTTTTTTAATTAAATTTTCTACCATTGTACTAGAAGATTTTGCTGCTTTTGTTAAAAATTCATCAAATGTGATACCTGCGTCGCCATCAGCTAAATCTGAAATTGCACGCGTGATAATAAATGGTAAATTAAATTGATAGCAAGTCTGAGCAATTGCAGTTGCTTCCATTTCTGCAGCCATCGCTTGAGGGAAATTTGTTTTAATTTTCATTCGTTGGTCTTTTGTTCCAATAAAACTATCGCCGCTTACAATCAAGCCTGTCTTTGCAGTTAACTGTTGATTAGTAATTACTTGTGTCGCTTTATCAATCAATGATTTATCTGCTACGAATTGCGCTGGCATTTGTGGAATTTGTCCTAATTGATAACCAAATGCTCTAGCATCAGCATCATGATAAGCAACCATATCACTTATTACGATATCTCCTACGTTTAATGATTTATCCAATGCTCCTGCAGAACCAGTATTTATAATTAAATCAGGTTTGAACTTTTCAATTAATAGTGCTGTTGAAATTGCAACATTCACTTTACCAATACCACTTTGAGTTAATACGACTGCTTTATCATTTATATACCCTTTATAAAAATATACATGTGCAATATTAATCTCTTCAAAGTCAACAAGTTTATCTTTTAAGATTGCTACTTCTTCTTCCATAGCTCCTATAATACCGATCATCGTTTTTCACCTCAATTTAAAATCCTAACCTTAGTTATTCTACCACATTTAAACCAATAGCTCGACGATTGAACGATATTTATATCAATTTATTATTTCATTCTTTTCCATAAGAAACATAAGAATAATTTCTCTGCTTTCAATTGAATTAATCTGTAAATTTGTTGCTTTATATATCAAACTATTCGAGGCTATTTAGTGAAAAAAATCATAAAAAAATACCATTCCCTAAGTCCTTGTTTTGCATTAAGAACTAGAGAATGGTTTATTTGTCACTATTATTGTTTTATTAACTACCCATTAATTCTGTCAATCCTTGTAGTGAATAAACACCTGTAACAACTGTAACGATCACAGCAATTGCTCCAAAGACTAACATCCATGTTGGATGATGATAATCTCCGACGATTGATTTTCGTTTACTAGCAATTAGTATTGTCGTTAATATAATTGGTAAGATAAGTCCATTTAAAGCACCTGCAACGATTAATAATGTAACTGGTTTTCCTAAAAATAGAAAAACAAAAGTTGAAATGACTATAAATGAAATTACAATAATGTTTGTTTTATTATAGATAGATTTATGCAATGTTTTTAAGAAAGTTGCACTTGTGTATGCTGAACCAATAACTGAAGACATTGCTGCAGCAAATAAAACGACACCAAAAATATTACGACCGATTGGTCCTAATACATGTTCAAATACAGAAGCTGGTGGGTTAGTATCATTTAAAGTTACACCTGTAACAACAACACCGAGTACCGCTAAGAATAATAAGGCTCTAAGTACACCCGTTGTTAATATTCCTGAAATTGCCGCCTTATTGACAAATGGCAAATAGTGTTTACCTTTGATACCTGAATCTAGTATTCTATGTGCACCAGCAAAAGTGATATAACCACCAACTGTTCCTCCTACTAATGTGATAATCGGTAAGACAAGCGCTAATGGTTGCTCTGGCATCACGAGATGTTTAGCTGCGTCTGCATATGGTGGGTTTGCTTTAAACATTACAAATGCAACAACTACAATCATTAAAACGCCTAAAAACATCGTGACAACATCCATAATTTTTTGACCACTTTTACTTACAAAAATAAGTATTGATAGTACAGCTGTAATAGCTGCACCAATTTTAACATCTAAGCCAAAAATTGCATTTAATCCTAATCCAGCACCTGCAATATTACCGATATTAAACGCAAGTCCTCCTATTGCAATTAATATCGATATAAAAGTACCCAATCCTTTAAATATTTCATTAGCTACTTCTTGACCACGTTTACCTGTAACTACCAACACTCTCCAAATATTAATTTGCGCTCCTATATCAATCAATATTGATAATAAGATTGCAAAAGCAAAACTTGAAGTAAACTGAGCAGTAAATACTGCTGTCTGAGTTAGAAACGCGGGTCCAATTGCAGATGTAGCCATTAAGAATACAGAACCTAATAATAATCTTTTATGATTTTTTGTAAATTCAAAATCCTTTGATTCTGTTTTTAATTTTTCTCCCATGTGTTAGCCTCCCAGCTTAGATATAGAAACGCCTTCTTTCGATAATCTGTCTCTTATTTTTGTAACAAATTCTAGTGCGTGTTCACCATCTCCATGAACACAAATTGTATCTGCTTGAATATCAATTTCCTTGTTATTTTTCGTAACGACTTTTTGTGACTTAACCATTTTGACAACTTGTTCAATAGCTTCTTCAGTGTCAGTAATCAATGCATCACTTTCTTTACGACTAACTAATTGACCATCATCTTCATAGCGTCTATCTGCAAACACTTCGGCAGCAGTAGTTAAACCAACAGCTTGCGCTTCTGTAACAAGTAGCGTATTTGATAATCCAACATAAATTAATGATTTATCAAAATCATATACAGCTTGTGCAATTGCATGAGCAATTGCTTTATCACGCGCCCCCATTTGATAAAGTGCTCCATGTGGTTTCACGTGATTTATTTTAACTTGGTGAACATTACAGAATCCGCTTAATGCACCGAGCTGGTAAATGACGATATCATAAATTTCTTTTGGTGACAAGTCCATATTTCTACGTCCAAATCCTTGTAAATCTGGGAGGCCAGGATGAGCACCTATACCAACACCATTTGCTTTAGCTAATTCCACCGTTTGATTCATGACATGTTGGTCACCAGCATGAAAACCACATGCAATATTAGCGGAAGTAATTAGCGGAATAATTTGATTGTCTCCACCGAATGAATAATTTCCAAAAGCTTCGCCTAAATCACAGTTTAAATCAACTTTCATCATGATTCCTCCTTAATTATTTGATGTCTATCTAAGAATTTAATATCTACATCTTTTGCATCACCATTAGCATATTGCGGATACGATAAAACAGCATATAAGAAATCAGCTGTCGTAGTAAAGCCATCGATTACCATTTCATCCAATGTTACTTTTAATTTTTTTATTGCTGAATCTCTATTTGGTGCTTTTACAATCACTTTAGCTACAAGTGAATCGTAATTTGGCGATACCGTATAGCCATGATAAAGTAAACTGTCGATACGGACGTTAAAGCCTTGAGGCAAATGTAATGCTTTTACTTTACCTGGTGAAGGCTGAAATCCTTTCTGAGGATTTTCTGCGTTGATTCTTGCTTCAATGACATGACCATCAAATATCACTTCGTCTTGATTGAACGGTAATGTACCGTGTTTCATTAAATAGAGCTGTGCGTGTAGTAAGTCACGATTTGATCTCATTTCAGTTACTGTATGTTCTACTTGGATACGCGCATTCATCTCTATGAAGTAATAAGCATCTTCTGTCACTAAATATTCGATAGTACCTGCACTTCTATAACTAGATGCTCTTGCTACTTTCACAGCATCATTACACATAGATGTTCTCATATGTTCAGATAATGCAGCACAAGGCGATTCTTCAATTAATTTTTGATTTTTTCTCTGAACTGAGCAATCACGTTCACCTAAGTGTATGTAATTTTCTTTACCGTCTCCTAACACCTGAACTTCCACATGTTTAGCTACTGGGATAAACGCTTCCACATATACGCGATCATCATTAAAATATTTTTGCCCCTCACTTTTGGCTTCTTTAAATGACTTTTCTAAAGCTTCTTCTTTTTTGACAATCCTTATCCCTTTGCCGCCACCACCACTGGCAGCTTTTAATACAAGTGGATAACCAATATCTTGCGCAATTTCCTTAACTTCTTCGATTGACTCTACAGCAGAAGTAGAACCTGGTATGATAGGCACATTAGCTTGGTCTACTGTTTGTCGTGCTGTTATTTTATCACCCATCATCTCCATAGTCTGATCAGTTGGCCCTATAAAATAAATACCGTTTTCTTCAACATTTTTAGCGAATGAAGTACTTTCTGATAAAAAACCATATCCTGGGTGAATTGCATTTGCACCACTAATTTTTGCTGCACTAATAATTCTATCTTGGTTTAAATAGCTATCTAATGCATTGGCTTCACCAATACATATCGCTTGATCAGCTAAGCTGACATGTAGGCTAGACTCATCCCCTAAAGCATAGATAGCCACAGTTTCAATATCCATTTCTCTACAAGCGCGGATGATTCTTACAGCAATTTCTCCTCTATTTGCAATTAAACAACGATACAACTCAAATACCCCCTTTATACTTATTTCACAGTTATAATCGTTTGATCATACTCAACATTTGCGCCGTGATTGACATGTATTGTGTCGACTACTCCACTCACATCACTTTTTACTTCATTCATGACTTTCATCGCTTCTATATAACCAATGGTATCTCCTTTTTTAATTTCATCACCTTCATGAATAAGTGGATTTGTTAATTCCTTCTCGTCTTGTAAATAAAACGTACCAACCATTGGTGATTTGACAACTTGATCTGATTGTTCTTCATTTGATGCGCTTTGTTCATTTAAACTTGATTCATTATTTGAAACTAATTGTTGTTGTGCAGTTGACGCAGATGTATTATCGGTAAAATCTATAGTGATTTCATTTTCATAATCTTTATAATTAAATTTTTTAACCCCGTTATCTTTTACCATCTTTATTAATTGTTCTACTTTTTCAAAATTCATTATAATTCCCCTTTCAATAAATGATTAATACGAGTAGATGTATTTCTCAATTGTGAAATATCAAAAATTGGTTGCTCTTTAATATTATTGATTGTATTTTTAAACGCTTCTTCTTGTTGCTCTAATTTTTTAACTGCTTCTTCGATTGTCGTCCATTCAAAACGAATCGTATCATTAGGTTGCATTTGAGCTAATTTATGTAAATCAGATGCGCAAACAGTTGCTATTTTTGTATAACCGCCTACTGTTTGTTTATCATTTAATAAAATGATCGGATTGCCATCATTTGGCACTTGTATACTGCCTAAGGCAACAGGCTCTGATATTATGTCAGCCGATGTGTTTGGTGAAATCGCTTCACCTTGTAACCGATATCCCATACGGTCTGACTTTTCTGATATTTTAAATTCATTAGCTACTAGTTTTTGTTGTGCCTCTTCGCTAAAGCTATCAAATTGAGGCCCTTTGATGATTTGAATAGGTTTTTCTTCAACTTCACCAACATCTTTTGGTACACTCAATCCAAGATTTCGTGCATATGGATAATCGTTTTCGCACTCAATTACATCACCAGATTTTAATGCGCGCCCTTTAAAACCACCAATTTGACTTCGTGTGTGTGTAGAATAACTATTTGCTACTTTATGAATTGTCAAAGGTTTACCAAATAATAAGTACCCTCTAGCCCCTTTAGTGACCTGTCCAACTTTCAAAACGTCACCTTTTTTTACTGCGATTACAGTAGATTCATCAATAATTGCTTCGTTAACAGTTGCTTTGAACTCAGCACCTATTAATACAAAAGCATTGTCTTCTAAGAATTCAATTGTTGGGCCAATTATTGTACATTCAATTGCTGGCCCTTCATTTCCAATGAGTGCTTGTCCAGTTCGATAAGCGTACCGATCTAAAACACCTGCAGTAGAAAATCCTTGGTCTTGATAGCCGATTCTTCCTAAATCTTGAATCGTACTAAATAACCCTGGATTAATAATTTTAATACTCATATTGAATTTTCACCCATTTCTTAATATCAAATTCACTTTGCTGTTCTTCTATAATCTGTTCGAACGTTGATTCATCGATAGGATAGAATTTTATATAGTCACCAGATTCATATAAACACATAGGTGTTTTTGAAATATCAAATACAGTAATTGGTGTACGTCCGATAATTTGCCAACCACCTGGAGATTGTTTTGGATATAAACCTGTTTGATTATTCGCAATACCTACAGAACCCGCAGGAATGCTCGTTCTTGGTTCTTCGCGTCTAGGTGTAGCCAGCTCTGGATTTAAACCACCTAAAAACGGAAAGCCTGGCATAAATCCAAGCATATAAATTAAATATCGATTTTCTGTATGTAAATTAATGACGTCCTCTATTGATAATTGATGATGTGTAGCTACTTCTTGAATATCTGGACCATAATCACCACCATAAAGAACTGGTAAACTAATTATTTTTACTTCATTATTATTTTCATCAAAATCCAGTTGATTAAATTGTTCTAGATTCAGCGCTTTAACTACTTCCGCTAAACTTTGTTTTGTAATATCTATATGTAGCATAATTGCCCGATAAGAAGGTATCACTTCAATAATTGCTTTATGTTGTTGATCTTTAATATAATTTTCAACTTTTTGAACTTCCTTAAATGTCGAAGGATTGATTTGTTGTTCAAAGTAAATCATAATTGTCTCTTCATTGATCAATTTATATTCCAACACATTTCCCCCTTTGTATTTTATACATTAAACTATGATTCAAACATTAATATGTGTGCAACATTATAATTGTATCATTAACTGTCAGACTATGTTTAATTAAAAATAGTTATAATTGTCGATAATAAACTAC
>NZ_PPRL01000105.1 GCF_002902235.1 Staphylococcus ureilyticus | reverse complement strand
TTGTTATTAAACATAAAAAGACACATAAAAAACGATCGTTTTTTATGTGTCTCATATTAGTTATTGATTGTTTAAAATTCATTCTAATTAAGTGCTCGCTTTAAATCTTAATTCAAGCGATTTATCGCTAATCCATCAGTTGGCTCAAAAATAGTCATTTCTTTTTTATTCAGTAGATCTTCTGATAAATGTAGTTCAGTAATTTTATTAGAGTTATACCATTTAATATAAAATGTACGTGTCGTTAAATTTAAGACCGTCTGATATAACGTATAATGTAAATCATTTTGTTCATCTCTAACTGCGCCTTTAGGTATACTCATAATTTCCAATAATTTAAAAGCGTTAAGTATGTCTTGTTCAGGACTGTTTGCTGCTTCTTCTAAATAATTTTTCAAGTAAGCAATACGAACAAATCTTTCTGATGATGTGTATCCACCTGGTAAGCCATAGGTGCCACCTTCATTGCCTAATGATTTTAAATTAATATTAGCAAAATTTCTTTCATTTGGTTTATGTGGTGAAATGTTTATATAATTTCTTAAATTTTCATAATGCCAATTCAAATCAGGATTGTTAGTCAAAACGGCAACTGGATTGTCATTAACGACTATTTGACCTTTATCAAAAGTGAGTTCTACCGTTCTACCCGTATCATCAGAAATATGATAATGTAACGGTGGAACTTCAGAGAGATCGTTCAAAGTATGTGCCACGACATTAACATTTTGTGCGTTTTTAATTAAATCAGCTATGTTTTTGTTATAACCTAGTATCCAATTTATCACTTCATTTTGAGCAATATTCATATAGCCTGCTTTAGTTTCATTTGCATAAGAAGCATAGCCTCTGAAATATTGTACTGAAACACCAACGCCATGCTCGTTAACACCATCTCCAAATAAAAATCCTTCCATATCGCTGCCAGAACCTACGAAGCCATACAATGTTTCACCTTTATACTCTACACGCGATTCCCAGTAATAGTGGCGTGGTTGAACCGCTGGATTACCTTTTAATTGATAAACAAAATCCATTGTTCGACCTAATATAGCTTGATGATTTTCAGACATAAATGAAAAACCTGTACACATTGCTCATACGCTCCTTTATTAGCAATTTGCTAAATCTATTTTTGTCTTAATTATGATTGTAATTAACTTTATATCATATTAATAGCAATTCGCCTCAATTTCAGGACACAGATATAACCACAATGTTAAATTATATACTCATGGATTCTACCATCGACTAATGATTTTTGCACATCGATCACACGTTGATTTAATGAACCTTTATAAGGTAAATTGGGTTTATATAAGTGATGCATGAAAGGACCGTCGACGAGTACATCTATAATTTTCAATAATTCATTTCTCTGAGATTGATCATTCCTTAAGTATTCAAATAAAAATCCAGTCCATACCCATAAGGTTTTGCTATGACCAAAACGTTGTCTAAATGCATGAGCACAATTGAGTGTTATATCTAAGTTACAAAATGGTTCCCCACCTAAAATACTTAAACCTTCTATATAATCAGGTTCGCAATTTTCTAATATTTCATTTAAAGTTTCAATATTAAATTTCTCACCATACTTAAAATTTTGAGCTGCTTTGTTATAACAATTTAAACATGCAAATGGACACCCTGAAACATATAAACTACATCTCACGCCTTCGCCATCTACGAAACTTTGTGACTCTATTTTGGCTATGTAACCTTGTCCATTTATGATATTTAGTATTGTCATATCGACTGGTCTTTCATGTGTTTTACTCTTGCACAAATTTCTTTATGTCTACCTTCGATTGTAGGACGTTGCACTGGATTACCTAAATAGCCACATGTTCGTTTTACTACATCTACGGTTTTAGGGTCGCTATTTCCACATTCTGGGCATTGATATCCTGATGCAGTTGTTTTAAAATCACCTTTAAAATCACATAAACGACAATGATCTATAGGAATATTTGTTCCTAGATAACTAACTTTGTCATATGAATAATCCCAAACCGCTTCTAATGCTTTAATGTTATGGTCTAATTTTGGATATTCACAATAATGTATGTAACCACCACTAGCATAAAATGGATAATCTTTCTCAAAATCTATCTTTTCAAATGGTGTAATATCTTTTCGTACATCGTAGTGGAACGAATTTTGATAATACCCCTTGCTTGTAATATCTAATATATCGCCGAATTTTTCTCTATCTAATCTGCAAAAACGATCTGTTAATGATTCACTTGGTGTACTATATATACTAAACCAAATGTCGTAGCGTTCAGTCCATTCCAATTGATAAACTTTCATAGCTTTTAAAATTTGTAGGGTGAAGGCTTTACCTCTTGCGGTTTTTTCCCATTCAGGGCCATAAAAAACAGTAGCTGCCTCATACAGACCAATATAACCTATCGATAACGTAGCACGTTTGTTTTTAAATAATGACATAACACTCTCTTCATCACTTAAACGATGTTTAAACGCACCATTTTTATATAAAATTGGAGCGTTATCAGGTGTAGCTTGTTCCATACGTTTAATGCGATAAACTAATGCGTCGTGCATAATTTGCATTCGTTCATGAAAGATTTCCCAAAACTTTTCCATATCACCATCTGATTCTATAGCTATTCTCGGCACATTAAGCGTCACTACACCTAAATTACATCTTCCATTATTTTCTGCTTCACCTTGCTCATTTTTCCATACTGGTAAAAAAGAACGACAACCCATTGGCGCTTTAAAATCACCTAAAATTTCTACAGTTTTATCATAATTTAATATATCTGGATACATTCTTTTTGTAGAACACTCTAATGCTAATTTTTTAATATCATAATTAGGGTCATCTTCACTAAAATTCACACCTTTTTTAATAGAAAAAACTAATTTAGGAAAGATAGCTGTTATACGGTCTTTTCCAAGTCCTTTTATTCGTGTTTTCAATATCGCTTGTTGAATTTTTCTACTATATTCATCTATACCTAGACCAAAACCAAGAGTGACAAATGGCGTTTGTCCATTTGAAGTATAAAGTGTATTTATTTCGTATTCTAGACTTTCAATTGCGTCATTAATATCTTGGGTGATTTGATAATCAACATATGCATCAATATGTGTATCATCAACAAATTGTTGTGCCAATTTTCTATGTTTTGCTTCGTTATATTTTACGTAATCACTTAATAATTCGTCTACCCGATCAATGGTACAACCCCCGTATTGACTACTAGAGACGTTGGCAATAATTTGTACAAGCTGAGCAGAAGCTGTTTGAATTGATTTTGGCGATGTCACAGATGCATTGCCAATTCGAAATCCATGTTTCAACATATTTTTAGCATCAATTAAACAACAGTTAGTGAGTGGTTGAAATGGGTGATAATCTAAGTCATGGAAATGTATATCTCCACTTTTATGTGCTTCAGCTATATGTTTAGGTAATAAGTAATCCAAAGCATATGATTTAGATACAACACCTGCTGTTAAATCTCTCATTGTAGAAAAAGTGGCACTATCTTTATTAGCATTTTCGTTAATAACTGTTGGATCTTTTGTAATAAGTTTCGTTAAATTTTGTTCTAATTTATTCATTTTACCCCTTCTTTTCTATATATTGTATATAAACATAATTTATACCACAATATATAGTGTTTCAATGTTGAGAAGAGCTGTTAACAAATATGTCACAAATTTGTTACGATTTAAGAAACTTTAATTTTTATTCTAAAATTTTTGCTTTTGAGAAATGTAAATGTCCTATTTTATGCTTTTAGCAAAATGTGTATATAATGCCTGCGCCTGTCCTTCATCTTCCAAGCCATAAACATTCATACGACCATCTTTAAATAAAGTAATATTGATTTCGTTATAAGAAAGTAATTTAGCAAAGCTATTGGCCTTTTTAATTTTGGCAGGTAGGTAATGTGCATATTCAAAAATATTTTCATCGAAACGAAACAAAAATGTATTACCACATTGAGATTCTACGTTTGTATGTTGAGGTTGGTTCAGTAAATCATATCTCTGATGTACACAAATGCTACAATCGTCATTTTTAAGTTGGTTGATATTCACTGTATGGTACTGGATTGAAAAAGTATCTAGCGTTATTAATTTTTGAGAGAATCCAGATGCTGTTATCCAACGTAATAATTCTGAAACTTCCATGCTAGCTACTTGGTATATAACTGTAGGTAACACACCATTAATAGAACAACTTTCTGCAGATTCTGGCATCTTATCGAGCACACATTTTAAACATGGACCTTTATAATCAATACCATAAACGGTACCTTGACTTCCGATTGCTGCCCCATAAATCCAAGGTATCGAAAATTTATGGCATACTTCGTTAACCAAGTATCTAATTTTAAAATGATCCATGCCATCCATGACGATATCAGGATTTGATTTTCTTAAAATGTGTTCAATGTTGGTGCAAGTTATTTCTTTGTATAATGTGTTGATTTTAATATTAGAATTTATATCTAACAAATGCTTTTTTAGTGCTTCTACTTTAGGTATCATCATTTGTGCATCGTTTTCACTATAAGTGGCTTGTCTATGCAAATTTGATAATTCTACAATATCCATATCAATAATCGTCAGCTCGCCAATCCCCATACGTGTTAATATTTCTGCACAATGACTTCCTAACGCTCCTGCTCCTACAATCATCACATGTGTTTGCGCTAGTTTACGCTGGCCTTGTTCACCAAAATTTTTATAGCGTATTTGACGAGAATATCTTTCCATCATAAAAATCCGATGCCTTCTGTTGGACTTGAAGCTTGCGCTGTGTACTTAACTGGTATTCTCCCTGCTTGATAACTCATTCTTCCTGCTTGAATACCCAACTTCATGGCTTCTGCCATTTTCCCTGGATCTTTCGCACTAGAAATTGCTGTGTTTAATAAAATGGCGTCGGCCCCTAATTCCATAGCATGACATGCATCTTTTGGTGATCCAACCCCTGCATCCACAATTACGGGTACATTGGCGCGTTCAATAATATAACGTAGATTTAAAGGGTTGTTTATTCCTCTTCCTGTACCAATAGGTGAAGCTAGTGGCATAATCGCGTGTACTCCTAATTCTTCTAAACGCTTAGCAAGTACAACATCATTTGAAATGTAAGGACACACTGTATAACCTTTTTCTAGTAAAACCTTGCACGCCTCATATGTTTCTAGCGGATCAGGTAGTAAGGTTTCCTGATCACCTATCACTTCTACTTTAATCATGTCACAAAGATTGGCATGATTAGCAATTTCTGCAATTCTTATCGCTTCCTCAGCTGATGTTGCTCCAGCAGTATTAGGAAAAGTAACAAAATTTGATAAGTCAACTTTTGCTAAAGGGTTTGGAAATTTCTCATCATATAAGTTCATTCGACGTACTGCAAAAGTTAACACCTCTGTTTCAGATGCATTTATTGCCTCTTTTTGAATGGCTTCTGTTTCAAATTTACCAGTACCTAATAACAATCTTGAATTAAATTCAAATTTTCCTATTTTAAACATCTTATCCGCCTCCTACAAATTCTAATAATTCTAAACAATCTTTATCATTAACGATATGATTCTGAAATTGGTTTTGCTTAATTAATTTTTTATTATGTTCAACAATCACTCTTTTTTCGTCTAAACCAAGTGTTTGCAATACCTCTTGTATATTCAAAGGATTTTCAAATGTGAAATTATCACCATTAATAATGCAATGCATCATGATTCATTCCTTTCTCGCTTATTGATTAGTAAATCATTAATTGTGTGTTGTTTCATAATTTAACCATGCTCTGTGTAACGCTTGCACTGTTTTTATTGAGTGATTAAAAATAGAAATACCTGCGATACCTTGAAATCCCTTAGGCAAATGAGGCATAGTTGTTAAATTAATGCCACCTAATGCGATTACGGGAATATCACTTTTCAATGCTTCATTGATCTCAGTAAATGATCTAGGGGTTAACCCCTTTTTAGACTTTGTTTCAAATACGTGCCCATAAAGTACAAAATCTAAATTTAAATCTTCTGCATATTGAATTGCATGACAACTGTGTGTAGACATACTTATTTTTATGTCTGAACAATGTTGTTTTAAAGCACGGATTTGCTCATCATTTTCTCTAAAATGTATGCGTGATAAGCCGCAAGATTGGAGTACACGATAATCACTGTGAATAATAATTTTATCTTTTGGAAAATGTTGTTGCTTTAGTTGGTTAATCCATTCAATCTTCTCAGAAGTACACATCGGTGACCTGACGATGAGATAATCAATATAAGGTTCAATTTCACAATAATTCGCGCTATCTTTCTTGGTTAATTTATGATAATTGGTAATCGCAATAATCACTATAATCACTCCTAAAAATAAAAAAACGTTACTTTTCCAAATAGGAAAAATAACGTTAATATGAACGGACTAATACGGTTTATAACGCCACTTTTCCTACGCCAGTACAAACTGGATCAGGTTCAAGGAATTCTAGCGTATCACGCTCGTCTCAGCCTTTTGTCATAAAGGCACTTCCAGTGGTCTAAACTTATCTCTATTTAATTGATATGCATTTTATGTTTATTTCATGTTTAATTTAACGTAAAAACTGTATTTTTTCAACCGTCTATATTTTTTAAGCTTTTTATTTTCCAGGAAATATCATAAGAAATAGCGACATAATCGCACGGATATCATAATTTTATTGCGATAACTTTAATAATTCTTTTGTTATTTTTTTGGTATCACCATAGATTTTTTTATATATTGCAAAATACTGCTTATATTGCATATGGTTTTCTATACATGGTTCAAATACTTTATCATATTGTATAAATTGTCTTACCATCTCAGCGGTATCATGAAACCACCCTACACCTTTTGCTGCTATCATCGCTGCACCCATACTTGGTCCCTCTTCATGCTTTAATTTATATACTTTAGCGTTGAAGATATCAGCTTGTAATTGAAGCCAAAAATCACTTTTAGCTCCACCACCAATAGAAGTCATTTCTTTAATTTTTTTATCATTTTCACGTAAATAATAGATAGATTCATATATTGCAAAAGTAATACCTTCAATAACCGCGCGAGCCATATCTTTAATCGAATGCATACGGCTTAAGCCAATAAAGCTTCCTCTAATTTGACTATCCCCATGGGGTGTACGTTCTCCTGACAGATATGGTGCATATATTAAACCATTACTCCCTATAGAAGATTGTTTTGCTTCATCCAAAATTTGACTATAAGTTAAATTTGGAGCGATGTTTTTTTGAAACCATTTTAAACTATCTCCTGCAGCTAATATTACTCCCATCGCATAAGATTTTTCAGGGAGTACATGATTAAAATGATGTATATTGTGATAATAAGTACCCGTATGCTCAGAATCACACGCTAGTATCACTCCAGAAGTGCCGATACTGCATAATGTATCGCCATCGTTAATAACACCTGCACCTAATGCACCACAGGCATTATCTCCACCCCCAGCAAATACTGCCACATCATCACCCATACCTAATTCATCTGCGATTGAAGTATTGATGTATCCTACAAATTTTTGTGATTCAATTAAATTGGGACATAGTTGATATACACCATAATACTCACAAATTTTTTTATTCCAACACTTATATGCTATATCCATTAACAACGTGCTTGAGCCATCAGAATACTCCATATTTATCGTATCTGTGAATTTAAATCTCACATAATCTTTAGGCAATAAGAACACATTTGCTTTGGACCAAATCATCGGTTCATTTTCTTTTACCCATAACAACTTAGTTAATGTAAATCCTTCTAACACAGGATTATCCATTACATATTCACCAAATTGCTGTTTTATTTGTTCGCATTGAAAAGTGGATCTTGTATCATTCCATAAAATGGCATTTCTAAGTGGTTGAAATTGATGATCAAGCAGTACTAAACTGTGCATTTGGCCAGAAAATGAAATACCTTTGACCTTCATATTTGCTAACTTTACAGAATTTAATAAGTACTTAATGCAATCTTTAGAAGCTTTAAACCAGTCATCTGGATTTTGTTCACTAAAACCTGTTTGTTGATTAATAACATCAATGGGTTCGCTGACGCTATCTAAAACGTCACCTCTTTTATTAATAGCAATGGCTTTAACAGAACTTGTACCGATATCTATGCCTAATACAATCTCTTTCACATATACCATCCTTCAATTTATAGTTATTTTCAAACTATTTATTTTAAATGTCGTTCACGCTATATTTATAGCACAATAAATTTGAAAATAAAAATTATTTTTACAAATAAAATATTTTCGATTCAATTTTTATACAATAGACAAACAAGGATATTACATGGTTTAAGTTTGATATAGCAAGAAAAGTGGCATTAAAATTTTCAGCACTTTAAATACATCAGTGATTTTTTAATTCATAAAAATTTGCTAAAAACTGAAATAAAAAACGCCAAGATTTAATTTTTATATCTCAGCGCTTAAACGTATTGGTAATGATAATTCATATAACTTTTTATTTATCTAAAATAATAATTTAGAAGCATAAATAACAATTACC
>NZ_PPRL01000104.1 GCF_002902235.1 Staphylococcus ureilyticus | reverse complement strand
GATAACTTCGTATCCACTGCGGTTTTCGCTTGTTCCGCATTCGCTACTGCTTGAGATGCCTCAGACAATTGTTCTGTATCTAGCACACCATTGCTATCCGCATCGTTTACTTCTGGTGACGTTACAGAGGCGATGTTATCCAGTCTTGTTTGCAAATCATCTTTACCCACAGTATCGTTCGGTACGCTATTTACTTTCACTTGGGCTGTTTGTTTTGCGCTTTCTAATGTTTGAATCAATGCATCTACTACTGATTTCTCATCTGGCGTCACTAATCCATCTACTGTTACTTCTGCCAATTTCGTATCTACTGCTGTTTTCGCTTGTTCCGCATTCACTACGGCTTGAGATGCCTCAGACAATTGTTCAGTATCCAAGACTCCGTTACCATCTGCATCGTTCACTTCTGGTGATGCTACAGAGGCGATGTTACCTAGTCTTGTTTGCAAATCATCTTTACCCACAGTACCGTTCGGTACGCTATTTACTTTCTCTTGTGCTGTTTGTTTCGCACTTTCTAATGTTTGAATTAATGTATCTACTTCAGATTTTTCATCTGGTGTTACTAGACCATCTGATGTTACTTCTGTCACCTTATTATCTACTGCGGCTTTTGCTTGTTCTGCATTCACTACGGCTTGAGATGCTTCGGATAATTGGTCAGTATCTAGCACACCATTGCTATCTACGTCATTTATTTCTGGTGATGTTACAGATGTGATGTTATCCAATCTTGTTTGTAACTCACCTTTGCCTGCGGTACCATTCGGTACGCTATTTACCTTCTCTTTCGCTGTTTGTTTTGCATTTTCTAATGTTTGAATTAATGTATCTACTGCGGCTTTTTCGTCTGGTGTTACTAGACCATCTGTTGTGATTTCAGTCAATTTCGTATCCACTACGGTTTTCGCTTGTTCGGCATTCGCTACGGCTTGAGACGCTTCGGATAATTGGTCAGTATCCAAGACTCCATTACCATCTGCATCGTTTACTTCTGGTGATGTTACGGATGCAATGTTATCTAGCCTTGTTTGGAGATCATCTTTTCCTACTATGATATTCGATACATTATTTAATTTTTCTTTCGCTGTTTGTTTTGCGCTTTCTAATGTTTGTATTAACGCATCTACTGCTGCTTTTTCGTCCGGAGTCACTAAACCATCTGCTTTTACTTCTGCCAACTTCGTATCTACTGCTGCTTTTGTCTGTTCCGCATTCACTACTGCTTGTGTTGCTTCAGACAATTGTTCAGTATCTAGCACACCATTACTATCTGCATCGTTTACTTCTGGTGATGTTACGGATGTAATATCATTTATTCTTTTTCGTAATAAATCTTTATTAGTGAGGCCATTCGGTAGAGCGTCTAATACTTGTATTGCTGATGATTTGGCCTTTTCAATTTCTACATTCATTTTATCTATTTCGGCTTTTTCATCTGGTGTTACTAATTGGTCTTGCGTCACTTCACCTAGCTTTATTTTGGCTTGTTTTTGCACTTGTGTTGCTGCTTCTATAGCATCTTCTACTTTTTTGATTTTTGCTTTTTTCAAAGCTTCATTGATTGTTTCTGCCACTTCTTGGATATTAACAGCTTTATTAGTAATATTTACGCCTCTTAATACATTAGTATCTGTAGTATCACTCAAGATATAACCAAATAATTTATCTTTATTCACATCAATATATTGATTAGCGTCAAAAGAAATGTAAAATTTTACTGATCCGCCTGATCCACCACCTCTATCAGGGTCACCATTTCTGCCACTGTTTGGACGTGTATATGAATAATAACCTAAATGATCTTGTCGTAGTACAACTCTTTGTCTACCTTCATAAACTGCTACGACCTGTTTAATTTTTTTATTGAGGCTATCATTTGGTCTTATCGCATAGTTTTCAAATCTATACGTTCCTCTACCTTTTTCTTTTGACAATTCCATTGTTGCTATTAAAGCTTCACCATCATGTAACACTTCATCTTTTACTATACCAAAATCATTTTTAGTTACATCATTTTGATTTGTAAATGTATATATACCTTGATAATTCGGACTGTCACGATTAACTGTTAAATCTTTCATTTTTGACAGTAGTGTGTTTATATTATTCGCTTGACTCCCTGTGATTTTTCTATTTCTTGCTACAGAATAATCCCTATTAAAAATTCTGTCATAAGCCGCTTTATTATTTTTTAATGAAGTTTGTCTAATAATATTTCTTAAAAACAGCTTTCTTTCTTCTTCCGTTAGTTCTCCTCTATTTCTTTCTACTTCATTAAGTGCCGTCGCAATATAATCTCCGGCTCTTAATGAATTATAAGATAATCTAGGTCCAAAGTAATGGTGATTATTGCTTATTCCATTATAGTATCGATTTCGGTCGATACTTCTAGCTACTCGAGTTTTTGGAATATATTGCTTTTCTGGTTGTTTTTCATTTTTGACGTCTTTTTCGTTCGTGCTCAAACCTTTTTCTGATTCATTTTTCTCTATATTATTATTAAGCACTTCAACTTTCGTTTCAGTAACTCTATTTTCCATCGAAATCAAATTTTGAGTGACTGATTGCTCTTTTTCGTTCAATTTCGAATTACTATTTATTTTAGTATCTGTATTTTCGGCAGTTGATGATTGTTTTTTATCTATATCTGGCTTTTCAGTATCTAATGCCTTTATTTCCTCATCGTTTTTTATTGTTTCAGGTGTTTTTTCTTGTTTATCATTTTGTATATCTTGTTCTTTTACATCTGAATGGTCTGGTTGTTCTTTATTTTCAATAATAGTATCGGCATTTGACTCGAATTGTTGCGACGTTATCTCAGTACCTTCCTCAACTGATTTTGTATCTTTTGAAGCACTTTTGTTTTCTGTTTTATTATCAATTTCAGCTTGGATGGGTTGTTGTACTGTGTCATTGTTACTCTCTTTTTCTAATATATTATTAAAATTTGAATCATTGTTAGTGTTCTCTTTATCTACTTTAGGAGGTATTTCTTTCACTTCTTGTTGTTCTTTTTGTAAAGTATCAGCTTGGGCTTCTTCACTATGTTGAAAAATTAATAAACTTCCTAAAAGTACTGAAGCTGTTCCAATCGTAAATTTACGTATGGAATATCTATTATTTCTCCTAGCCATATACTCTCTAAATATTCTCATTGTTATCTAACTCTCCTTTTCGATAGTAAAATCATTTTAGATGTTATTAAATTTAATACAATTTATCTTTCTTTAATCATTATAATTTTAAATTTAATGACCAACAGTACTTATAATGCGTCAGTAAAAAAGTTGAATTTTTAAGTAAAATAGTGAGATAAAAACTTTTTTCCATCAAAAATGATTGTTATTAAACATAAAAAGACACATAAAAAACGATCGTTTTTTATGTGTCTCATATTAGTTATTGATTGTTTAAAATTCATTCT
>NZ_PPRL01000103.1 GCF_002902235.1 Staphylococcus ureilyticus | reverse complement strand
GTACTGTCGTCTTTACTTTCATTAGTGTTGGAAGCCGTACTATTATCGTTTGCAGAATCAGAAGTTGATTCATCAGAAGCGACCTCAGAGTCAGCAACCTCAGAATCATCATCATCTTGAGCGACATTAGCGTTATCATCATTCTGATCTGCTACGTTAGTGCTGTCGTCTTTACTTTCATTAGTGTTGGAAGCCGTACTGTTATCGTTTGTAG
>NZ_PPRL01000102.1 GCF_002902235.1 Staphylococcus ureilyticus | reverse complement strand
GTTTAAATATGTGGATCTATAATACTTATCAGTCATTAAACGAGACCTCCATTTCAAAAATAAAGTTACACTTTGACATACATTAAATTAATTTTATAACAATTAAATAAAGATAGCCAAAACTTTATATTAAAATCGTTTTTTATTTTTCTATAATGACTTGGCTCATTGCGTAATGTTCTGTGTGTGAAATACTTACATGAACTGTAAAACCATCATAATGTATACATGGTTTTCCAAGTTCATCATTAAAACAATCTATTTCATTTAATGCTATAGTTTTTCCAAGTCCTGTACCGAGCGCTTTGCTAAAAGCTTCTTTACAGGTAAATCTTCCCGCTAAAAATTCTATTTTACGCGTTTCACTTTTAAATTGATGAAAGTGTTGTTGCTCATTTTTTGACAATACACGTTCTACCAATTTGTCTTGTCTATAGTAAAGTTTTTTTATTCTAGCTATTTCTATTAAATCAACGCCTATACCATGTATCATTAGCTACTCCTGCCTTTCTATGACAAGTTTTTTATTATAAATTCTGTGGCATAGAATGATTACCTTTTTTTATTTCTTGTTTCAATGTATTTGCTTTATTTTTGTCAATTAGCTTTATTTCAGTATTTCCACCGGCTGTCGACAAGGTTAAACTCGCCAAATTATATTTTCTCATTAAGATACCTTCATGGGTATCGACATTTTGAATACGAAACAAAGGAATTTTCACTACATTAATAAACCACAAGCCATTTCTAACCGTGATTTCTTGATTTTCTAACTTATATCTAAATATTTTATATTTATAAATCGGTCTAATCATACCACCGATAATGATAACAATGAATGCAATTATGATATTAATCGTCCATAACCAAAACATGACTTTAGAACTTATGAAATGTAACCATACCTTATCTATTACTGTAATGATTGATAAAGCCAAAATTAATAAAATTGCAGTAATTATTGAAGCAATACAAATGACTGTTTTGCCTGATGGATCCATATAATTATATTCATTCATCAAAATCACCTCTCAAATACCATGATTTTAGTTTTTCCACATGACTAACTTCACTATATTTTAACCCTATTTCTGCACTGCCAGCCGCTTTAGCAATGATAAATTTAAAGTTTGCTAGATTACTTCGAATAAGAAACGGATTTTCTGACATTTCCATACCTAACAATTTGTTGTGTTTAAAATATGTGTTTTTAAATCCAAACATAGTTACATTCCGCACAACTAATTCATCGTGATTTAAATTTAAACCAGAGGATTTAATAACGATAAAACTGTGAAGAATCATTATTAATATTAGGCACCCTGCAATAACAAATGACCAAACAGACCAGTAATAAGTAGCAATCGTAGCACCGATAAGTAATACTAGTGATTCTCTCCAAAAATACCTATGAAATCCTCTCCAAGGCATGCCTAGTTTTGGTTCAGTGAATTTCATGTCTGGTATCAGGTGCTTTATCAGATAAAATGCTTTTTGCCTCTTAATAAATGGTAAAATCATTACATTGCCGCCTAGAGTAACATCATCCTTATCAACACCATCCATATCACTCGTAATTACAAAATGAATTGAAGTATAGCCAAATAACTTTCTTATAAATGATTGACGTTCTACAATCGCTTGCACACGGTCAGTTGGTACAGTAATACTTTTGACATTAAACAAACCATATTGAATATTTAACTGTGTACCTTGTTGCTTAACCGTATAATTAAAATTTCTAACTATTTCTATGATAGTGCCAAAAATATAACTCACTACAATGACCAAGACAACAATCATTAAAATAATCATAAAAGCAGTCTGAAAAATTTCAGAAAATGTATTGGTAATTTTATGCCAAGGTAAAATATCACTTAATGCAAACATGACTGGTGACAATGTTGCAAAAGCTACACCAATGACACCACTTGTTAAAGCCATAAATAAAAGTTCTTTAAAATTTAATTTATAAATATTCATAGCTGGCGACTGCATTTTTTGTTCTTTTTCAGCATCCTGCTCTGCAAAAGAATTATTGTTGTCAACGATTTCGCTATTTTGAGTCAGTTTTTGCTGTTTTTCTTTTAATGTTTGCTGTATAAAATCACTTTGATTTTTGGATACAGTGTCTAACTCTATACCATCACTAGGCGTTTTAATTTGAAGTATTACCCCACCCACAATTTGATTAATAATACCTTGTGAAGTATCTAACGTTTGAATTCTGCGTATATTTAACTCTTTCCTTTCTTTACTAAAAATACCAGTGGCTAAAATAAAATGATCATTTTCAATCCAATATCTAGTGTTATAAACCTTTAATATTTGTATTATAAACGAAATCAGAAAGATAATAGTAACAATGCCTGGATAGATATATGATTTATAATCCGTAAAATCAAAGTTGCGTAAATTAAACACTAAAAAAATAAAAATCAAAATAATATTTTGTTTAATCGCCTCGATTATTCCAGTTATGTATGAAATTGGATGTAATTTTTGAGGACTATACATCATAATCAGCTCCTCGTAAGTATTTTAAAATATTATCTTCAAATACTTCAATTTCCTTTGTTAACATCAACGGGAAATCAAGTGAGTGGCCAGCTGTCACCAAAGTTAGCCTTGATATATGTAATTGTTTTAATAATGGATTGCTTTTTCTTTTTAAAAATTGCGTTCGCTCATATTTAACAATTTCATTCTTTTTAAAAAATATTCCTGTTTTGATTTCAATATATTGGTCTTTGACGCAGTAAAAAGTATATTTATACTTCAACCAAGGTCTCAACAGCATATATATTACATCAAAAATCGTTATTGCAATAAATATGTAAATTAAAAAATGCCACCAATTATAATGATTCCATAAAAATACTAATGCAATCATAAATAATAAACTAACAATCAATTCAAGAGCTTCTAGTATGTAATAATATCTCATCGCTTGTTTAGGGCTGCGCCTAAATTGTTGGTCGTTAGTCATAATTACACTCCTCCATAAAATTTTTCAATTCATTATAACATAGGGACATGTTTGCTTCATTATCGTCGTAGAAGGCAATGATTATTCTAATATTTTTATCATCACTTTAATTTTCCACTTTTCTAATCACTTTTATGTGATTGAATCGATTTTAGATATAAAAAAATCACTCCAATAAATTGGAGTGACTAAACCTAAAATTCATATATGATAAAGTATTTTATTTTTTATGGTCTGCGAATGTGCGACCCTTCATTGATTTTTTGTTGTTTCTATCTGATGATCTATCATTTTTCTTTTTATTGTTGAAGCCGCCTTTATTTGGACGACGATTTCTGCTATCGAATTTGCCGCCACCACGTTTATGGTTTCCACCTCGTTTTGGTCCACCTTTACCTTGGCGACCTTTGCCTCGAGATAATGGCTTTTCAAATGTTAATTGAACATCAACTTCATCGTTTGATTCAACTAACTCTTGCAATAATGCTGCTACTAAATTTACGTCATTATATTCTTCCAGTAATTCTGTTGCAATACGTTCCAGTCTTGGTTCGCTATCTCTTGACATCCAGTTTTGAACTTTACCTTTAATGTCGTCTTCACGTGCTTTAAGCACTTCTTTACGATGCGGTGGTCTCAATGCAGTCATTTGTCGTTTGTTCGTTTGTTCAATTTGACGGATATAATCCATTTCAATTGGGTTAACAAAAGTAATTGCTACACCTTTTTTACCGGCGCGACCCGTACGGCCAATTCTGTGAGTATAACTTTCAGTATCTTGAGGTATATCAAAGTTATAAACATGGCTTACACCTGATATATCGAGTCCTCTTGCTGCAACATCTGTAGCAACTAAGATATCTAATTGGTCGTTCTTAAATTTCTTCAATACTTCTAAACGTTTAGCTTGTGTGATATCGCCATGTAAACCTTCAGCTTTATATCCTTTTGAAATTAACGCACTTGTTAGTTCGTCAACACGACGCTTAGTACGACCGAAAACAATTGCTAACTCAGGTTGATGTACATCTAAGAAATTTGTAAATGTATCAAATTTTTCTAATTCTTTTACAATTGTGTAATATTCATCTATTTGAGGATCTGACATTTCATTATTCATAGTTTTAACAATTTCTGGTGATTTCATAAATTGTTGTACCAATGTTTGAATAGCTTTTGGCATTGTAGCTGAAAATAACATTGTTTGACGTTGTTCTGCTGGTATTTTATCCATAATAAATTTCATATCATCAATAAAGCCCATATTCATCATTTCATCTGCTTCATCTAATATTAATGTATGAATAGAGTTTGTTTTTAACGTACGACGATTTAAATGATCAATAACACGTCCAGGTGTTCCTACAACAATTTGTGGACCTTTTTTAAGTGATTTAATTTGACGATCTATTGGCATTCCACCAAATACAGTTACTATTTGTACATTTTGGCCGTTCGCAAATGCTCTAAGTGATTCAGCAACTTGCATCGCCAATTCTCTAGTTGGTGCTAATATTAATGATTGAACTCCATCTTGTCCTGCCACTTTTTCAATAAGTGGAATACCAAAAGCGCCTGTTTTTCCAGTACCTGTTTGCGCTTGACCAAGAACATCCTTACCTTCTAAGGCAAGAGGGATACTCTCTTTTTGTATAGGAGTGGCCTCATCGAACCCCATTGATACTAGGGTTTCTACCGTTTTATCTGAGATCCCTAATTCTTTAAAATTTTGCAATATAATTCTCCTTTATTTATCTGTATTTCTCTACATATATGTTCATCTAAGTTTCTTCAACTTCTTTATAGTACCACCTCAAGTCTATAATCGCAATAAACCAAATTTATTATAATGACATAATTCCCCTCATTAATAATCAAATTAAACTGAGAAAATACTGTGATATATAGGTTGTAAGCGTTTAATTATATTTACCAGTATTTATTTTTGTTTACGAAAAAAAATTGTAGATTTATTTATATTGATAATTA
>NZ_PPRL01000101.1 GCF_002902235.1 Staphylococcus ureilyticus | reverse complement strand
TTTTACTATCTAATTATTGTTTAAATAAAACTGACGATAAATTGAGTTTGATTTATTTTGAATAGTTTATTAATTGCGCGTAATGTGTATATACTAATTATAGATATAAAAAATTAAAATGGGGTTTCTGTATGTATATCATCGTTCAATATAGCAGAGGTAACACACTATTTTACTTGCGTAATAGAAATCAAGAACCAATCAATTCAAAAGTAGTAGCAATTTCTAAAACCAAATATAATGAAGGATTGTTACAACATATCTATAGTATACTTTCTCAAACGAATCATAGTGTTAAAGAAATAGACTTTGTAGTAATAGAAATGAATGACATAGAATCAATAAAAATAAATGCAGTTTGTGAAGTGAGTAGGTATTTAGAAGCGCAGCTAAATAAAAATATCATTGTAACTAATAGTATAGAAACTTTTAATTACAATGAATATTTGAAAAAATATAAAACGACATGAGTAAGAATATAAATGCAATAAAGTGACACTTTATATAAACATATTTGATAAATTGATTGAATTTCACCTGCATTGAACAAGTACATATAGTGTTTGATGAACGTAAGCCATTTCGCTCACAATGTCAGTTAGATTGTCATATATTACGATAAAATAAATTCATAATAATTTTCACCAAGGATATTTTTGGCTGTGTAAACTGAAGGACTCAAATTTTGTTCAACGAAATTTGGTACTTCGTCTTGCGCAATATCATACATAATTTCAATTTCTTTAGAAAATAAACGATGTTGTTTTTTTAAATATAATTCTAAATCTGGCAATGGTTTTGAAACGGTTTTTCCATTATTGTTAAGTTTTTTAAGTGTATCTATATAAACATTTAAATCTCTAGCACCTACAATTTTGGTACCTTGGTTATCATGATTTACTATGACAACTGTAGGGAAACCTCTGACACCTAATTCTCGTACTAAGTTAAAATCGTTTGAAAGTAGTTGCTGGCCTTGCGTACTATTTGCTAAATCAAAAATAGTTTCAATATTTATTGTTTTATTGTTTTTATATAAAGTTTGTACAATTGATTTAAGTATTTTGTTATCAGAAATATTTTGGTTAAAGACGAAAACAGCTTCCCTCACTAATCTAATAAATTCAATAGCAGAAGTCGGGGAATCTAATTGCTGAATCGCTTTATACAATCGAGATGCTGGGTATGAAGATTGCACAGGATCTAATTCCATAACTGTACCATCGATAGGCATGCGTGAATATTGACCTACTTCTTGCCAATGTGGTGTCACATCAGCTGGTTTATAAATGCCATTTGCAGGATCAATAGGACCATCTCCCCAAGCTTCTAAAAGACCGCCCATAATCATTTGAAAATTAAACAAATGACCGTACTGAACTAACAGTTTATTTAAAATTGGTTCGAAAGCCCAACAATGTGAACACATAGGATCAGTTATATAATATAAAGTTAAATTAGGACTTTGGTTGTTCAAGTTTATGTTTTCTACTTCATTTTCTTCACTCGGTTTGCAAACACCCGAATACATATCACATACCATATTTTTTTCCATAATTGTACCTCCGTAGTTTAATTAAATTGATATACTCTTATGATAAGTAGTAATATGAATAATAAGTACCAACAAATTGTAGAAAATGTTGAATATTCAACATCCAGAATTAAATGTTGGGAGAAAATGAGGGAGTCGAATGGTACAATCAAAATCAGACTTGCGCGTCATTAAAACGAGAAAATCTATCATGCAAGCTTTTATCAAATTGTCTGGTGTTAAAGATTTTAAAAGTATAACTGTAAAAGATATTACACAAGAGGCACTTATCAATAGAGCTACGTTTTATTATCATTTCAGTGATATCTATGATTTGTTAGAAAAAGCGCTTGCTGAGGAACTATTAATTAATTTAAATTATGAATATTTTGAATATAAACCATTGAGTGAAAATACAATTGTCGACATTTTTAAAGTAGTGGCGGAGTTTCAATTGTCTTTAAATAGAAGATGTCATAGGAGTTATCCTGAGACAATAGACCATATTGTTCAAGAACATATTGCAAATGTATTGTATAAATTGTTGAATGATAGTGACTTTGAAGAAGATAGTACACGACAATTGGCTGCAAACATGATAAGTGCAAGTATCTATAAAGCAGCTGAAACATGGTACCAAAAGGATAGTGAGATGTTACCTGAAAATTATATTAAACGCATTACGCCTTATATGATTTCTGGTTTGCTAGCGCATGACTAAGATAAAAATGAAAAGGGGTCGTTAAAATGAGTATTATTATCATTATATTGCAAATAATTTTGGGGATATTTTTTATCATGACAGGATCTAAAATTTTATCTGGTGCAATGAAACAAGATTTTGCGCGTCTTGGCTACCCACCTATTTTTAATCAAATTACAGGAATTTTTGAATTTGTAGGTGGTCTGGGGATGTTGATAGGTGTGTTGTATAATGTGATTGCTTTATTATCAAGTATATTACTAGGTGCAACGATGTTTGTTGGTGCAATTTCATTGATTTTCTTAGGCAAGGATCCAATTAAAAAAGCGATTCCAGCTATTGTACTCTTTTTATTGAACTTTATAGTATTCATTTATTATATTTAAAATATTTTCTGACTTTAATTATCCCCGTACAAACGATAGATTGAATTGTTTGTACGGGGATGATTATGTGTAGATTATGCTAAACCTTGAATGCTTAAAACAATTTCTGCTACAAGGGCAGAACCTACGTATGTACTGAGCAATATTACGGTTCCTACGACAATTGTTTTCCAACCTAACTTAGCAAAATCGGCCCACGAATTTCCTATAGAAACACCTGCATATGCAACCACTGGTGTAGCTAATGACAATAGATCTACTTTTTCAGTCCATTCAACAATGTGTGATGATCCAGGGATGCCTGGTATTGTAATGATGAGTCCGATTATACCAATATAAGCAATACTAGGTATATTTAAAGGAACAATATCACGTAAGATTAAACCGCTTAATGCAATGCCCATTAATGTAAGAATGCCCGGTAAAGCTTCTATTGGCATAACACTGTAACCAATCCAATTACTAAAAAGTGAAATAATGCCTACCACACATAATGTGAGTATCCAGTTTGTAACTTTTGAATTCATACTCATTGCTCCTTATCTTTTGTGAATTTTGATTTAATATGCATAATAAAGCTGTAATATTTTCGAGTTAATGGCAAAGCAATTAATATACCCACATAAAGCCCTGTGACAGATGTAAGTAAATTACTCACGCCAGAGAATGCTGTAATTGTACTAGCTTGGTCAGGATACATTTCAACTAAGGGACCTAGTGCAGCAGCAGTCATCACACCACTTCCTACACCTGTCGCCATTGCAAATGCTAATGGGCTAAAAGGTAAAATAGAGATTAGTATGCCGGAGAAAATGCTAAAAAATATTGCCCCAAATATCGTTCCAAATATATACATGGACATGACTCCTCGCCATTCAGGAGAGGTAATACCATATTTTTCAGTAATAAGTGCTAAATTTGGTTCTCTACCTATTGAATGTGTCATACCTATAGATTCTCTACGTAAACCTAAAAGTATAGCTAGCGGTAATGAAATAATAATAGTAGCTAAATTTCCGGCTTCTTGAAGTATTAAAGCGGGTCCAGCTGCAATAATTTTAGGAAGGGCAGGTCCAGCCTCTACCCCGAATTTTGCTATGAGTAATGCTACAGAAATAAAGACCATTGGTTCAGAGTGCTTAGCTTGTCTTTTACCTATAATAGGTGTGAAATATACTCCCAAACCAAGTAATACTGCGTAAACTACTGGTAACAATAGGATTGAAGTTATACCTAATGGAATTTTATGTGCGCCAATCACTTCAGAAATGATCATAATGATTAGGACAATGCCATGTAATCTCCAATCTTTCCAAAGTATATTTTGTTGTTGCATAACAATCCCCCTAATAAAAATCTGAAAATTCAAAATAATAATAATGCCTATTCTATACTTACTATTTCAAAATTAAAAGGGGTTGAAGATAATATTATTGATTGCTAATGAAAAAGTATTTGTAAATATCATGAAAAGTGTATAATGTAATTAATTTATTGAAAGGTGTGTAAAGTATGAAAGAAGCGTATAAGCAACTTGTTTTAGGTATGTTGTGTTTGTTTATTGTTATGGCAATTGGACGTTTTGCATATACGCCCATCATGCCTTTTATGCAGCTTAATACCAGTATGGACAATCCGAGTGCGGGTATGTTGGCTACATATAACTATTTAGGGTATCTTATTGGCGCAATGATTCCAATTTGGATTATTGTATTTAATAAGGTAGTCGATCTTAAAATATATTTAATGATTAATATTATTTCAACACTATTCATGGGTATTTTTGATAGTTATATCTTATGGGCTATTTTTAGATTTGTTTCTGGTGTGTCTAGTGGTACTGTTTTTGTATTAGCATCAAATGTTGCGTTAGAAGCATTAAAAATGGTTCGAAAAGAACGTATATCAGGTCTGCTTTATAGTGGTGTAGGTTTAGGTATTTTTTCAAGTAGTATCTTTATTTTTTTATTTACTTCAGTGAATACCTGGAAAACGACTTGGGTTTTGCTCGGTATTTTTTCATTAATCATGGCTATTTTTATTATATTTGGTATGCGTGAAAATGATGGTACTGATCACGAAAGCCATAAAACAAACGAAAGTCAATCTAATGTATCAAGTAAGTTGAAGAAAAAATTTATTTGGGGATTTTCCATTGCATATTTTTGCGAAGGTGCTGGATATATTATTACGGGCACATTTTTGGTTGCCATTGTTAAATCGATACCCTCGTTATCAGACTATGCAGCATTAAGTTGGATGTTTGTTGGGTTAGGCGCGATACCATCGACCATTCTTTGGTCTATGTTGGCTGATATGTTAGGCCATGGTAAGGCGACCTACTTAGCTTTTATTTTACAAATAATAAGTGTTACTTTGCCAATACTATCAGACAGTATGTTGAGTTTAATACTAAGTTCATTATTATTTGGTTCAACGTTTTTAGGGCTTACTACATTATTTATGTCCAAAGCACAAGCTTTAATGTATCAAAATAATAGTAAGCTGAACTTAGTTGCGATATTGACAGTCATATACAGTTTGGGGCAAATGATTGCACCTGCATTGTCAGGATTATTAATTGGAAGCGCAGGGAACTTCAATGCAGCCTTGATTTTTGCTGCTGCTATTTTATGTGTAGGGTTATTTAGTAGTATGTATAGTTACCGGACTAGGTATTAAATGAATATTTTCTTATAACTTTGATAATTTTGTTAAAAAGTGAAGAAAAATTATGAGATAGATCGCCTTCTACGTGTATAACTTGAACTGCTTTCGAAAATATTTAAGGTGACAATAGATTTATTTCGAATGCGTAACTATTCGATTATTTAGGTAATAAGTTTTTAGATAAGCTGTTTTCGAGTTGGTTTTGGAAGTTTATAATCTTTTTGTATAAGTCTAATTTTTGTGGTAATATCGTCATGGATAAAAATTCGAGATAATAATAGATAAGAAGGTTAAAATATATATGAAAGAAAATTTTTGGCGTGAATTACCGCGTCCATTTTTTGTTTTGGCGCCTATGGAAGATGTAACAGATGTAGTCTTTCGTCATGTAGTCAGCGAAGCGGGAAGACCTGATGTCTTTTTCACTGAGTTTACAAATACGGAAAGTTTTTGCCATCCTGAAGGCGTACATAGCGTACGTGGCCGTTTAACTTTTACAGAAGATGAACAACCCATCGTTGCACATATTTGGGGTGATAAACCTGAACATTTTCGTGAAATGAGTATTGGCATGGCAGAGATGGGGTTTAAAGGCATTGATTTGAATATGGGTTGTCCAGTTGCGAATGTTGCAACAAAAGGTAAGGGTTCAGGACTAATATTACGTCCTGAAACTGCAGCTGAAATTATTCAAGCATCTAAAGCAGGAGGGTTACCTGTAAGTGTTAAAACACGCTTGGGTTATTCTGAAATTGATGAATGGAGAGAGTGGTTGAAACATGTTTTTCAGCAAGATATTGCGAATTTATCAATTCACCTGCGTACACGTAGAGAGATGAGTAAAGTAGACGCCCATTGGGAATTAATCGGTGAAATTAAAAAACTACGTGATGAAATTGCACCAAATACATTATTGACGATAAATGGTGATATTCCAGATAGAAAAACTGGGCTTGAACTGGCAGAAAAGTATGGTATCGATGGTATCATGATTGGACGTGGGATTTTCCATAATCCTTATGCTTTTGAAAAAGAACCAAGAGAACATACGAGTGCAGAACTTTTAAACTTGTTGAGACTTCATCTTGATTTGTTCGACAAATATTCACAAGAAGAAACACGCTTATTTAAACCGTTGCGCAGATTCTTTAAAATATATGTGCGTGGCATCAGAGGTGCAAGTGAGTTAAGACATCAACTGATGAGTACAAATACGACTGATGAAGCACGTGAACTATTAGATGAATTTGAAGCAAATATGGAAACAACAATACAATAGTAAAAATTTGAATATATAAATAGGCTTGGAAATCTTAATATTTTAGATTTTCAAGCCTATTTTTGCTTAATGGTAAGAGCAATAACGAATGCTATGACCATAAAACTAGTAATCATTAAAACTACGCCAGGCCATTGAATATAGTTATAAAACACACCGGCTAAAGTACCACCTACAGAAGAACCCATATAATAAAATAATAAGTATAGGCTAGAGGCCTGTGCTTTATGGTCTTCTGCACGACTGGTAACTACTGCACTTGCAATTGCATGCCCACTAAAAAAAGCATAAACACTAAAGGCTAAGCCAATAATTTTGAATGTTAGCGGTGGCAATAAAGTGATGTTAATACCGAAAATTAACAATAAAACACTGAATTTCAAGGCATTTAAAGTACCTAATTTCATACGTAATTTTGCGTTTAGTATTGAGGAAATCATACCTATTAAAAATAATAAGTAAATAAAACTAATGATACTATCATGTAAATTATATGGTTTTTCTGATAACACGAAACCAATATAGTTAAATGCTGCGATGTTACACCCAAGTAGCAGAAAGCCAATCATAAATGGTTTGAGCAATCTGATATTTGTTAGATGCTTATAATAACTCATTAATAATGTTTTTACAGAAAAACGCTGTTTTTCAAAATGTTTAGATGATGGTAATAAAAATGTAAATAAAATGGCTGCAATAAGACTGATTATACCTATAGAAATTAGGCCAGTTTGATATCCATATATACTTGAAATAAAACCGGTGAATATTCTTCCAAAGGCGCCGCCAAAAGCATTTCCACTAATATAAATGCCCATCGCCTCAGGTAAATTTTGTGATGAAATTTCTTCACCAATATAAGCCATTGCGATTGATGGTAAACCAGCTAGACATATGCCTTGGATTAATCGCACAATTAAAAAAGTATTGAAATCTGTTAAAAATGGTTGTATTAAGGCGAGTAAGGATACAGAAAGAACAGAAAAAATCATTATAGGTTTACGGCCTAACACTTCGGATAGTGCCCCGAAAAATAGCATAGCAATCGCTAAGGTAATGGTTGCTGCTGATAAAGCTAAACTTGAAACAGTTTCACTAATATTAAATGACTTTGTGAAATGTGGAATCAAAGGTTGAACACTATATAAGATAGAAAAGATAGTAAAACCGGAAATAAAAAGTGCAATAATGATTTTTAAATAGTCTTTCGAACCTTTTGTCACATAATGTTTTTTTAAATTATTCAATGTCATGCCCCGCTTATTAGTTGATATATTTATGGTAGCATGTAATTAATAATATAAAAAATATATTATTTATACTTGCATTTTTTGTTAAAAACATAAAGTTCATTTTTATGACATATCACATAATTGAACACTTATAGCTTTGTAACAATTTGAACAGAGATTTGAATAAATCAT
>NZ_PPRL01000100.1:6547-8032 GCF_002902235.1 Staphylococcus ureilyticus | reverse complement strand
GTGATATATAGGTTGTAAGCGTTTAATTATATTTACCAGTATTTATTTTTGTTTACGAAAAAAAATTGTAGATTTATTTATATTGATAATTATTAGTAATTTTTAAAAATAGTAACTTAAATGAACTAATTCAAGTTACTAACTATCAAAATCTCTATTTTATTTATAACAAAATAAAACACCACTTTCCCACTAATAAAAGTGATATGAAATGTGGTGTTAATAATTTTAAATTAAGGCATCTACAACTTCTTCTAATTGCATCCCTCTTGAACCTTTAATTAGTATTTTATCTTGTGGTTCAGTATTTGATTTTAATGACTGGATCAGTGCAGCTTTATCTGTAAAATGTTCTGCATATTTTACAAACGCTTTGCCTGTACGATGAATATGACCCGCTTCTGTTCCATAAGTATATAACGCATCGATTTGTTTATTAACTAAATAATCACCAACCGCTTCATGCATTGTTTGACTATTATGCCCTAATTCTAAGACATCACCTAACACAAGTATCTTGCGGCCTCCCATACTGCTGAGTGTATCAATAGCGGCTTTCATACTAGTTGGACTAGCATTATAAGCATCATTGATAACAAGCGTACCGGAGTCGGTATGGTGTTGTTCCATTCTCATACCTGTAAGTTGAACCGCTTGAATATTTTGATGTATCGTTTCATAACTCAGATTAAGTCTTTTACCAACAGCAATAGCTATAGTTGCGTTTTTCATATTATGTTCACCTAAAATTGGTAATTCATAATGCTCATTTTCATTAATATTAAAAACAATACCAGTATCATCTATATTGTCAATTTTACAAACTAAATCATTATTTTCTTTTTTACCTATACTCATTAAATCTATATCTACTAATTTATCGACATGAGGCTTTAATAATGGCTCATCTCCATCGTAGATAAATAGACCTTGAGGTTTAAGACCAAATGAAATTTCAGCTTTAGCTTTCGCTATACCTTCACGCGATCCTAAATCTTGCATATGTGATTCGCCAATATTAGTAATAATTGCAATATTTGGGTTAGCTAATTGTGATAATGCTTCAATTTCATGAAAACCAGACATACCCATTTCTAATATAGAAATTTCAGTATCTTGATCTAATTGCAAAATGGTTAACGGCATACCGATTTCATTATTATAATTTCCTAGTGTTTTTTTTACTTTAAATTGAGGCTTTAATACACTTTCTATCATGTCTTTAGTCGTTGTTTTACCATTAGAACCTGTAACAGCGATCACAAATGGATTAACAAATGCCAAATAGGCTTTGGCTAACTGCTGCAATGCTTCCAATGTGTCATCTACCCAAATAATAGGGCCAGAAATTTGAGGGGCTAAAACACTGTCCTTCTGACAAAATGCCGCTCCCGCACCATCTTCCAACGCTTGATTCACATATTTATGTCCGTCGACATGTTCTCCTTTAAAAGGAATAAACAAATTTTGTTCATC
Organism: Staphylococcus ureilyticus; assembly: GCF_002902235.1. Taxonomy (GTDB): domain Bacteria; phylum Bacillota; class Bacilli; order Staphylococcales; family Staphylococcaceae; genus Staphylococcus; species Staphylococcus ureilyticus. The sequence goes on along the minus strand of NZ_PPRL01000100.1, from coordinate 6,556 downwards.
GATTTTTCT
>NZ_PPRL01000100.1:0-6537 GCF_002902235.1 Staphylococcus ureilyticus | reverse complement strand
CTATAGAAACACCTTTAATTGTGTAATCTAAATAGTCATTATCAATCTCGCATGGAATCCAGTCTTGAATTTGTTCTAAAGTTACTTCAATCATGATTTAACCGCCTCAATCAATTTTATATTTATTTTTCTTTTTATCTTCATGTTTTTCTTTTGCTAATTCAATTAATTTACTTATGAGTTCTGCATAACTTACGCCCATGTTTTCCCATAAACTTGGATACATACTATAAGCTGTGAAACCAGGCATAGCATTTGTCTCGTTTATAAAAATTTGATTATCTTCCGTTACAAAGAAATCAGCGCGCAATAATCCTGAACAATCTGTTGCTTTAAATGCTTCTACAGCCATATTTCTTAAAGTCATTTTTACATCATCATTCAAGTCAGCTGGAATATCCAATTTGATTTTTCCATCTTTATACTTAGCTTTGTAATCATAAAATGCCACATCTTTAACTACCTCTCCCGGCCAAGTCGTTTCTGGGTAGTCATTACCTAAGACAGCCACTTCAATTTCTCTAGCATTGATGCCTTGCTCAATTACTAATTTACGATCAAATTGAAATGCTTCTTCTATACCTTGTTTCAACTCTTCCTCATCGTTACACTTACTAATACCTACGCTTGATCCTAAATTTGCAGGTTTCACAAATACAGGATATTCTAACTTGTCATGTACTAATTTCAAAATATTATTTTCGTATTTTTGATATTCGCTTCTTAAGAAACTTACATATGGTAATTGAGGTAAGCCTCTATGCGCAAAGAGTTGTTTCATCACAAGCTTATCCATAGAACTTGAGGCTGCTAGCACACCATTACCAACGTATGGAATATCTAACACTTCAAATAAACCTTGAATTGTTCCATCTTCACCATTCGGTCCATGTAGTAATGGGAAAACCGCACTATATGCTGTGCCAAGGCTGCCTTCATTTAATAATTTGGAGATTTCTCCGGCAGGAACATCTGCTAATCGTAACGAATCTATGTCATCTATAGGATCTACGATATTTTCTTTCTTTTTCCAATCTCCATCGTTTGTTATGTAAATAATGTCCACTTGATATTTTTCTTTATCAATCGCATTTAAGACATTTTGTGCTGTTAATATTGATACATCGTGTTCAGCACTTTTCCCTCCATATACGATACAAACATTTTCTTTAGCCATATTTTAGCCTCCATATAGAATTCTTAAACTACATCATATCACGATTTATTAGCATTTTGCATTTGTTATGTAGTTGTAAAATAATTGTTTTTTATAAGTATATTGAAGTTTTTAAAGTATTTAAAGTGAAAACTTCAATGACACTTAAAATAATTATTTAAGTTTTACATACCCTACTTCTAGCAAAATCGTATAAATTTCGGTAAAATCTATATATACTACAAGTAATTGAAATAATAGTTTTCCAAAGGAGTAAGAAATGAATACTTCACGTCAATCAAAAAATAATCATTGGATCCGGAAAATAGACTGGATTTTAATTGGCTTCATCGCATTACTAGCTATCATTAGTATTACGTTTATTAGTTCTGCAATGGGCGGAGGTCAATATAGCGCTAACTTTAGTATACGTCAGATACTATATTATGTTTTTGGGGCGATTATCGCATTTCTAATAATGTTAATTTCACCTAAAAAACTTATGAAATATACATATTTACTTTATATTATACTTTGTTTCTCATTGTTGTTATTACTAATTATTCCAGAAACACCTATCACACCGATTATTAACGGGGCAAAAAGTTGGTATACGTTTGGACCAATTAGTGTTCAACCATCCGAATTTATGAAAATAGTTATGATTTTAGCGTTGGCCAAAATTGTAACTAAACATAACCAATTTACATTTAACAAATCTTTAGAAACTGACTTTAAATTATTCTTTAAAATTATCGGTATAGCTTTTATCCCTATGGTACTTATATTATTGCAAAATGATTTAGGTACAACACTAGTTATCTTTGCGATTATTGTCGGTGTTATGATAATCAGTGGAATCACTTGGAAGATACTAGCACCTATATTAATAGGGTCAGTCGTTATTGCTTCTACGGTGATATTATCAGTGATTTATAAACCTTCTATTTTAGAAAATAGTTTCGGCATTCAACCTTACCAATTAAGTCGTATCAATTCGTGGCTTGATCCATATACTTATAGTAGTGGTGATGGATTTCATTTAACTGAGTCACTTAAAGCGATTGGTTCTGGACAACTATTTGGTAAAGGGTTCAATCAAGGTGAAGTTTATATTCCTGAAAACCATACGGATTTTATTTTCTCAGTTATTGGAGAAGAATTTGGTTTTATTGGTTCAGTCATTTTGCTATTGATTTTTCTTGCATTTATTTTTCACTTAGTAAGACTTGCTACTAAAATTGAATTACCGTTTAGTAAAATTTTCATCATTGGATTTACGACAATGATACTATTCCATATCCTAGAAAATATTGGTATGACCATTCAGTTATTACCAATTACAGGTATACCATTACCATTTATTAGTTATGGTGGTAGCTCATTATGGAGTTTAATGTGTGGTATTGGCGTGATATTATCAATTTATTATCACCAATCTAGACAATATACAACGCAAAACAAATAGCTATTTGTTTTGCATTGACATATTTAAAAAGCGTTGAAAACTCTTAGATCAAAAAGTTTTCAACGCTTTTGTTTTTTATAAATTTATCGTTCAACACGGCACACTAAAATGGAATGAGTAGAAAATCAATTTATTTAATAAGGCTTCACCGTACCATCCCTTTAAGTCAAGATTAACTGCTGCTTTAACAATAAGAGGCTGAGACAATCAATGTCTCAGCCTCTTAAATTTGCATGTATGCTTTTAATCTTTGTATGGGTAACGCACTATTTCAATTCGTTAGCGGTTTTCACAGTCGTTGGTAAAGTATGCATAACTTCTAATCTTGATTTAGTTTTCTTTATGTTTACCCCTAATGATGATAATAGTTTAACTACATTTTGAATCTTTTCGTTATCTTTACTCATATCATCACTCCTAAATTCTAGCTTCTATTATATCTTACCCTATTTATTTCCGAATTACTACATGTTATTGAAATTTTCTTTATCTTATAAAATAATTTTTGTTTTATTACGTAATTTTAAAACATTCACTTATAATTATTATAAGCAATAAAAAACAAAAACAGAATATAAATCAATACCAGTCAGTCTATTGATTGTTTCACCCTGTACTTTATACATGATATGAGAAAGATAACATTTCAATGACTGAAGTCGAGTTAATACAAAATTTCAAATCCTAAATCATATAAGTCTTTTTCTAAATTGTTTAAACTTGCTGGTGTTTCAAATTCTATAAACACTTGTGCTTTTTCAATTTCAACTGAAACATGATTCACACCTATGATTTGTGATAATGTTCTTTCTATTTGAAGCTTATCTTGTTTATTATCTATTTTACGTAAATAAATCGTTTGTGATTCCATTGGCGTCACCTGTTCTAATCTTTCATTAACTTTTGGAAAGTTACCAACAACTCATCCATTGCTTCTTGTTGCTCACCTTGGTTCACTTTATCCATAATACAACTTTTCATATGGTGATCTAATAATTTCGTAGCAACACTATTAAGTGCTGATCTTGTCGCTCTAATTTGTGTAAGCACATCATCACAATATACATCTTCATCAATCATACGATTGATCGCTCTTACTTGTCCTTCAATGCGATTTAAACGAGATTTTAAATTTGATTTAATTTGTTCAGAATGATGCGCTTTTTGCATTTCTGCCATAATCCAACGCCCCCTCTTAATATACATTTATAATATACCCCTATCAGGTATTAGTCAAGTGATAAAAACGTGGTACCATGTTACAATGATGAAGAATTTATCAATTGTAAATTAATTGAATAGCAATTTGGAGGTTTAATATGATAGATATTTTTGCTATAACTTACAACCATACAAACGTCATCATTAATGTTATTCTGATTGGCGCATTTATATTAAACCTAATCTTTGCATTTACAATTATCTTTATGGAACGACGATCTGCTGGTTCTGTTTGGGCATGGATATTGGTTTTGGGTCTTATACCTATTTTAGGTTTTATCGTGTATTTACTTTTTGGTCGCCAAATCCAACGCGAACATATCTTTAGTTTAGATGAAGAAGATAAAGTCGGCATTGAAATGATTGTAAATGAACAACTAGAAGCCTTGAAAAATGATGATTTTTCTAAAGGCAATCATCAAATCGTAAAATTTAAAGATATGGTTCAAATGTTATTGTATAATAATGCGGCTTTCTTAACTACTGATAATGATATAAGCATCTTTATAGACGGAAAAGAAAAGTTTGATGCACTCATTGAAGATATATATAATGCCAAAGATTATATACATATTCAATACTATATTTTCCGTAATGATTATCTAGGAAAACGAATATTAACTGCATTAGAACATAAGCTTGACGAAGGTGTCGAAGTAAAAATGCTTTATGACGATATGGGTTCTAGAGGTTTATCTATAAAAGACTTTAAAGCTTTTAGAAAAAAAGGTGGACTCGTTGAAGCATTCTTTCCATCTAAATTACCATTAATCAATTTGAGAATGAATAATCGAAATCATAGAAAAATTGTTGTTATCGATGGACATATTGGTTACGTAGGTGGATTTAACGTCGGTGATGAATATTTGGGACTTAAGAAAAAATTTGGATACTGGAGAGATACACATCTCCGTATCGTTGGTGATGCCGTTAACGCTTTACAACTTCGTTTTATGCTTGACTGGAACTCACACTCAACACGTGATAATTTAAGATATGAAGAACGTTATTTTCCAGACGTAGATTCAGGTGGTACGACGGGTGTGCAAATTGCTTCTAGTGGTCCTGATGAAACGTGGGAACAAATAAAATACGGTTATTTAAAAATGATTGCTTCAGCAAAGCATTCTATTTATATACAATCGCCTTATTTTATTCCCGATCAAGCATTTTTAGATGCTGTTAAAATTGCTTCTTTAGGTGGCGTGAACGTAAATATCATGATACCTAATAAACCGGATCATCCTTTTGTTTATTGGGCAACATACAATAACGTTGCTTCTTTATTAGATGCTGGAGTGAATATCTTTCACTACAATAATGGTTTCTTACATTCTAAAACACTCGTCATTGATGATGAAGTTTCCAGTGTTGGAACAACAAATATGGATCACCGCAGCTTCACATTAAACTTTGAGATAAACGCATTCATCTATGACCCACATATTGCTAAAGCTTTAAGAATGGCTTTTGAAGAAGATTTAAATGTCTCTTATAGATTAACTAAAGCACTATATGAACAAAGAAGTTTATGGGTCAAATTTAAAGAAGGCATTTCAAGATTATTATCTCCGATTTTATAGAATCATTATCAGTCCGAGACTTATCATATGTCTCGGACATTTTTAATCTTAGTAATTATAAACAACCGAATTAAAAAATGTATTTCTACGCTTATAAAAGCGTAAAGTATATACATGTTGTTTGTCACTCTAGTAAAAACACTTAATACTTTCATCTTAAAAAGATTGTTGATCACCCACTATTTAAGCACATCAATGTATTTTTTATAATTTTATAACAATTAAATCTCAATCAATAATTTAGTTTAGTTTTTTCTCAAAATGGAGGCAACTTGATATGACTAATGAAAATATAATCACTAAAGCGCAAAACTACATGAAACATTTTCATAAAGATGATACAACCGGGCACGATATTGCACATATACAACGCGTAACAAGATTAGCAGAATATATTGCTAACAATGAACAACAAGGGCATTTACTCACCATACAATTAGCAAGTATTTTACACGATACTATCGATAGCAAACTTACAAATACTAAAGAAGCAAAAGTAAAGTTAGCACAATTCCTCAATGGTTTGGAACTTGATCTCGTAATACAACAAGATGTGTTACATATTATTGAACATATCAGTTATAAAAATGGTAAAAATGATCATGTTAAATTATCGATTGAAGGACAAATTGTTCGTGATGCTGATCGTTTAGATGCGATTGGTGCAATTGGTATAGCACGCACATTTCAATTTGCAGGTCATTTTGGTGAACCTATGTGGATTGACCAACAATCCAATAATATAGAAAAATCTAATCAATCATATTTTGATTGGAAACCTTCTGCAATAAAACACTTTTATGAAAAATTATTTAAACTTAAATCACTCATGCACACTCAAACAGCAAAAAATTTAGCGCAACAACGACATGAATTTATGAAAAATTATGTCGATACTTTTTTCAAAGAATGGTATTTTTAATAATTCAAGTATGTTTGTTCCAGACTTTGTAGACCATCTTTATATATTGGATAGCTACGGCGCTTTCGAAACTAAGATACATTTATTTTAAATATAAAAAAATAGAAGCACTTGAGATAATCATCTCAAGTGCTTCTAAACTTTATACCTGCTATATATTATGTACCAGGTCTATCATTTAAATTAA
>NZ_PPRL01000099.1 GCF_002902235.1 Staphylococcus ureilyticus | reverse complement strand
GGCCCTTCACAATGGGTTACAGCATAATATAACAAAATACAATAAAGTTTATTTTTGGAAAAGCTGAGACAATTAAATTGTCTCAGCTTTTTATTGTTATATTAAGTTAGTGGTAATTATGCATGAACGATAGCCAAAGTCCTGCATATTTTTTCTTATAAATAATATGCATCTAGAGTATATAAAGCTATTCATATGTACATTTAACTTAGTTTATAACTGTTGGGAGTACAATCATATTAAAGGTTTTTGTATTACTAGAATGTTTATATAAACCATTTTATTGCAATAGTTGATGTACTTTGATATGTTTTATATAAATACATAATAAAGAAACTACTAGGGGAGCCTTATGGCTGAGATGAGAAATTCAGACCCTTATAACCTGATTTGGTTAAGACCAACGTAGGAAAGTAGCATTCATTAATATTTGGGAAATTGCTCTAATATATATTAATAAACTACATTCCTACGTGGGATGTAGTTTTTTTAATTAGGAGGGCTAAATTTGTTATTTTCACAGGAATTAAAAAAAGCTTCACAACCAATTATTAAGGATATCTATAATGATCCATTTATCCAAGAAATGTTGCATGGTACGATTTCTGAAGAGGCTTTGAAATTTTATTTGAGAGCAGATGCTTCTTATTTAAAAGAATTTGCAAATATATATGCATTGTTAATACCAAAAATGAGTAGATTGGAAGAGGTTCAATTTTTAGTAGAACAAATTCAATTTATAGTTGATGGTGAAGTAGAGGCACACGAAATCTTAGCAACATATGTACAACAAAACTATAGTGAAATTGTTCAAGAAAAAGTTTGGCCACCAAGTGGAGATCATTATATCAAACATATGTATTTCAATGCCTATTCAAAAGAAAATGCTGCATATACAATTGCAGCAATGGCACCTTGTCCATATGTGTATCAAGTGATTGCTAAAGAAGCGTTGAAAGACAGTGAATTAAATAAAGACTCAATTTTATCAAAATGGTTTGAATTTTATAGTACGGAAATGGATGAATTGGTAAATATTTTTGATGAACTAATGGACCGATTAACACAAAATCTTGCAGTTGAAGAAAAAGAAGCAATAAAATCTTGTTTCTTGCAAAGTACGATACATGAACGAAATTTCTTTAATATGGCATATATACAAGAAAATTGGTTATACGGAGGTCAAAATAATGAATAAACCTAAGATTGCGTTAACGATTGCTGGAACAGATCCTAGCGGTGGTGCAGGTGTCATGGCAGATTTAAAATCATTCCATGCATGTGGTGTATATGGTATGGCTGCAATAACAAGCATTGTGGCTCAAAATACTAAAGGCGTACAACATATTCATAATCTAGATTCACATTGGTTAGAAGAGCAAATGGAAAGTGTATTTTCAGATGAACTACCACATGCTTTGAAAACTGGGATGATTGCATCTAAAGAAATGATGGAGATTATTCAAATGTATTTGAAAAAATACGACAATATTCCATATGTTATCGATCCAGTTATGTTAGCAAAAAGTGGTGATTCTTTGATGGATGATGATGCTAAAGCAAACTTACAAAATATTTTATTGCCTTACGCTACAATAGCGACGCCCAACTTACCAGAAGCTGAAGAAATTACAGGTATTACAATTAATGACCAACAGTCGATTTATCAAGCTGGCAATATATTTATCAATGAAATTGGTAGCAAGGGTGTAGTTATAAAAGGGGGACATTCAAGTGATAAAAATACAGCTATAGACTATTTATTTACACAAGATGATGTGTTTACCTTTGAAGAACCTAGATATGATACAAAACATACACATGGTACAGGATGTACTTTTTCAGCTGTTATTACTGCAGAGTTAGCAAAAGGTAAATCGATGTTCGATGCAGTTCAAAAAGCGAAGAAATTTATTTCACTTAGTATTAAACATACACCAGAAATTGGTTTAGGTAGAGGTCCGGTAAACCATTTTGCATATATGAAGGAAGTTGGTTTAGATGATGAATAATTTAGAAAAATTAAGGGCGGATCAACCGCTTGTCATTTGTTATACAAATGATGTAGTTAAAAATTTTACTGCAAATGGTTTGTTAAGTCTTGGTGCTAGTCCAGCAATGAGTGAGGCGCCTGAAGAAGCACATGATATGCTGACAGCTGCAAACGCTTTGTTAATAAATATTGGTACGTTAACAAAAGAAAGAGAACAAGATATTTTAAAAATCGCCAAAACAGCGAATCATCTTGGCAAACCGATTATATTTGATCCTGTTGCTGTAGGTGCTTCACAATACCGCAAAGATTTTTGCAAAAAGTTTCTCAATGAAATAAAAGTTACTGTTATTAAAGGAAATGCTTCTGAAATTTTAACGTTAATTAATAGCGATACTAAAATGAAGGGAACTGACAGCGATAGTAGTTTAGATTCAGTATCAATTGCAAAAGAAGCACGCAAACACTTTAATACGTCGATTGTCATAACTGGCAAAGAGGATATTATTGCTCAGAATGAACACATATTTAAACTATCTAACGGATCTCCATTGTTGGCAAGAATAACTGGTGCTGGTTGCTTATTAGGAGCAATAGTAGCAAGTTTTGTTGACTCAGAAACCCCATCTATAAATGCGTTAATAGAAGCGGTCTCTCTCTATAATATCGCTGCAGAAAAAGCTGAACAAATCTCAGCAGGACCTGGTAGTTTTAAAGTAGAGTTGTTAAATGCATTGTATAATATGACCTTTGAAACTTATATACAATATCAAAATAAGCAAGAGGTGTAACTATGTTTAACAAAGCGTATTTAAAGCTATATTTTATTTGTGGTACACAAGATATACCAAAACAAACATCAATTATAGATGTTGTGACTGAAGCTTTAGAATCAGGAATTACAATGTTCCAATTTCGAGAAAAAGGGGATGGTTCATTAACTGGAAATGCCAAAATTGAACTTGCACAAAAATTATTATCTTTATGTAAAAGTTATCATGTTCCTTTTATTGTTAATGATGATGTAGACTTAGCAAAAGCAATAGATGCTGATGGAATACATGTAGGACAAAATGATGCCAATATTGATGCATTCGCCAGTACATTTAGTGATAAAATAATAGGTCTTAGTGTAAGTGATTTAGAAGAATATCAAGTTTCGGACTTAACCAATGTTGATTATATCGGTGTTGGACCGATGTATCATACGGGCTCAAAATCAGATGCTAAAGCTCCAGTGGGCCCAGGAATGATTCAAACATTAAGAACTAAAGTTCAAGATTTTCCAATCGTTGCAATTGGAGGAATTAATACAAAAAATGCTCAAATTATTATGAATCATGGTGCAGATGGATTATCAATTATTTCAGCAATCTCGAAAAGTTCAAATATCCAAGAAACTGTACAACAATTTTTACAAACTGTTGAATAATGCGGAAAATTTCTTTTTTTGTTTTCTACTTTCCTTTGAGTATGATAAAATAAATTTTATGTGAATATATCATTAGAGGTGGAAAAATGAAAAAGAAAGCGCTACTACCTTTATTATTAGGTGTAATGGTCCTTTTAGCAGGCTGTGACTACTCTAAACCTGAAAATAGAGATGGATTTTTCTTTAATACGTTTGTAGAACCAATGGACAAGTTAATTCATTGGTTGGGAACAAGTTTCAACAATGATTATGGTTTAGCAATAGTAGTACTTGTATTGGCAATACGTGTTGTATTATTGCCTTTCATGTTATCAAACTATAAAAATAGTCATATGATGCGAGAAAAAATGAAGGTTGCAAAACCGGATATTGATGCAGTTCAAGAAAAAGTTAAGCGTTCTAGAACGCAAGAAGAAAAAATGGCTGCAAACCAAGAAATGATGGAAGTATATAAAAAATACGATATGAATCCAATGAAGAGCATGTTAGGTTGTTTACCAATCTTAATTCAAATGCCAATCATTATGGGCTTATTCTTCGTATTAAAATACCCGTCAAGTGGTGGATTTACGGAACACCCAAATTTCCTTTGGTTTAACTTGTCTCAACCTGATATTTGGATTACAGTTATCGCTGGTATTTTATACTTCTTACAAGCTTTTGTATCAAGTAAGAGTATGCCAAATGAACAACGTCAAATGGGTTATATGATGATGATTATTTCTCCAATTATGATTGTTTGGATTTCTTTAAGTTCTGCGTCAGCATTAGGTCTTTATTGGTCAGTCAGTGCGGCATTTTTGATTGTACAAACTCAAGTTGCCAACATGTATTATTCTAATCTTGCTAAAAAAGAAGTTGCTCCAATGATTGAAGCAATGAAGAATAATAATTCTGAAAAAGCTAGCAAAGGTAAAAACACGCAAGTAGCACCTAAGAAATCTAAAAAGAAATAATGCATTACATCATTAATTTAAATGATAGACCTGGTACATAATATATAGCAGGTATAAAGTTTAGAAGCACTTGAGATGATTATCTCAAGTGCTTCTATTTTTT
>NZ_PPRL01000010.1 GCF_002902235.1 Staphylococcus ureilyticus | reverse complement strand
AGATGTGTATAAGAGACAGCAGTATATATATTAAATGATTTAGTTAAATGATAAAAGCATTTAGGCTATTTTTAAAAAGAAAATATAATATACTACTCAATATTAAAGTTCTTGAAACATCCATACCTATGCTTAAAACATAAGCATTAATCCATAATTAAGAATTGCTATCACATTAAAATTTTAAAATTTTGATTGTGCTACATTTTACATGAATATACCTTATCCTCATTTGCTCCTTTTAAATGATCCTCTTGGCGTCAATAATTGCCAAAATCGCTGAAAAAAGATGATAATGATATATTCCTGAATGTTACACCAACAAAAAACGCCAATTTCTATAGTTGTAATAGAAATTGACGTTTATTTTTTATTTAAGATGCTTCAGTCTCAGGTTTTTCTTTAATTAGATTAAAACTGTTTAAAAATGAATGATGATGTTATCTTTTATCTAATTCTTGTTTTAATAATTGGTTCACTAATTGTGGGTTAGCTTGACCTTTGGAAGCTTTCATAATTTGACCAACTAAGAAGCCCATAGCTTTACCCTTACCATTTTGATAATCTTCAACGGATTGTGGATTGTTGTCTAACGCTTCATTTACAAATTTAAGCAGTGTTGCTTCATCAGAGATTTGAACTAAGCCTTTATCTTCCATAATTTGTTTGGCATCTCCACCATTTTCAGCTAGTTCTGGGAAAACTTTTTTAGCGATTTTACTACTCATTGTGCCATCTTCAATCAACTTAATCATACCTGCAAGATTTTGTGGTGTAAGTTTAGTATCTAATAATTCTATTTGATGTTTATTTAAATACTCATTAACGCCGCCCATTAACCAGTTTGAAGTCAATTTTACATCTGCACCTTCAGCTACTGCACCTTCAAAGAAATCAGACATTTCTTTTGTCAATGTAATCACATGTGCATCATATGCTGGTAAACCAAATTGATTGACGTATTTATCTTTTCTTTCATCTGGTAATTCAGGTATTGTTTGACGTACGCGTTCTTTCCATTCATCGTCAACATATAAAGGCACAATATCTGGTTCTGGGAAGTAACGGTAATCATCAGAACCTTCTTTTACACGCATAAGATTCGTTTTACCTGTAGCTTCATCAAAACGTCTCGTTTCTTGTAAAATCTCTCCGCCGTTCAATAATTCTTCTTCTTGACGTTTTTCTTCATATTCTAACCCTTTACGAACATAAGTAAATGAGTTTAAATTTTTCAATTCTGCTTTTGTTCCAAATTCTTCTTGACCATATGGTCGTAAAGAAATATTAGCATCACAACGCAATGATCCTTCTTCCATTTTACAATCAGAGACACCAGTATATTGTATGATTGAACGCAATTTTTCTAAGTATGCATACGCTTCTTGTGGTGAGCGAATATCTGGTTCAGATACAATTTCAATCAATGGTGTACCTTGTCTATTTAAGTCAACTAGTGAATAACCATCCTTATGCGTTGACTTACCAGCATCTTCTTCCATGTGTAAACGTGTGATACCTATACGTTTCGTTTCACCATCTACTTCAATATCAATATAACCATTTTCACCAATTGGCTGATCAAATTGTGAAATTTGATATGCTTTAGGATTATCTGGATAGAAATAGTTTTTACGATCAAATTTTGATTCTGTTGCAATATCCATATTTAATGCCATTGATGCTCTCATCGCCCAATCAACCGCACGTCTATTGACAACTGGTAATACACCAGGGTAAGCCAAATCAATGACGTTTGTGTTTGAGTTAGGTTTTGCTCCGAAATGTGCTGGTGATGGAGAAAACATTTTAGATTCTGTTTTTAACTCAACATGGACCTCTAGTCCAATAACTGTTTCAAAATGCATGATTTCCACTCCTTATAAATTTTCGTATTCATTATGCAAATTAAATTTTGTTTCATATTGGAAAGCGACACGATATAATGTTTTCTCATCAAATGGTTTACCAATAAATTGCAAACCAATTGGACGTCCATTCGCTTTACCGCAAGGAATAGATATACCTGGCAAACCAGCTAAGTTAACTGGTGTTGTTAGTAAGTCATTCGCATACATTGTAAGTGGATCATCGATTTCTTCACCTATATTAAATGCAGTTGTTGGTGTTGTTGGTCCTACTACAACATCATAGTTATCAAAAATACGATCGAAATCATTTTTAATTAATGTTCTAACTTTTTGTGATTTTTTGTAGAACGCATCATAGTAACCCGAACTTAACGCAAATGTACCAAGGAAAATACGACGCTTAACTTCTTCACCAAATCCTTCACTTCTTGACATTTTATATAATTCTTCAAGTGAATTTGCTTCTGGTGAATGATAACCGTATCTGATACCATCAAAACGCGATAAATTTGATGATGCTTCGGATGATGCGATTACATAATAAGAAGGAATGCCATATTTTGTGTTTGGTAATGAAACTTCTTCTACTGTAGCACCTAGTTCTTTCAATGTTTCAACAGCGTTTTTCACAGATGCTTTCACTTCGTCAGATATACCTTCGCCAAGATATTCTTTTGGTAATGCTACTTTAAGTCCTTGAATATCTTTACCAATATCAGATGTAAAGTCTGCATCTTCTACTGGTGCACTTGTACTATCATTTTCATCTAAACCAGTGATTGCTTCTAATACTAATGCATTGTCCTTAACATTGCGTGTTAACGGTCCGATTTGGTCTAATGAAGACGCAAATGCTACCAAACCAAAACGTGATACACGACCATAAGTTGGTTTTAAGCCTACGATTCCACAATAAGCTGCAGGTTGACGAATTGAACCACCAGTATCAGAGCCTAAACTAAAAGGAACTAATCCTGCTGCAACTGCTGCTGCAGAACCACCAGATGAACCACCAGGAACAGCTGTGTGATCAAATGGATTTAACGTTTTTTTAAAATAAGAAGTTTCTGTAGAACCTCCCATTGCAAATTCATCCATGTTTAATTTTCCAATTAAAACCGCTTGTTCGTTGCGTAATTTATTCATAACTGTGGATTCATAGATAGGTACAAATCCTTCTAGCATTTTACTAGCACATGTTGTTTCTACACCTTCAGTAATAATATTATCTTTAATTCCCATTGGAATACCAAAAAGTTTGCCTTCCATTTGGTCCTTGGCTTGTAACTCATCTAATTCTTGTGCTTTTTTAATAGCATTATCTTTATCTAATGCAAGAAATGATTTGATTGTTGGATCAGTTTCTTCAATTGCATCGTAGATATCGTTTACTACTTGTGAAGGTTTAATTTCTTTGTTTTTTATTAATGTAATTAAATTTTCCACAGATTCATAACGGATGGTCATCTTAAGCGTCCTCCTCATTCATGATAGATGGCACCTTGAATTGTCCATCTTCCGTCTCTTTAGCATTTTTTAATGCAAGCTCTTGAGGAATGCCCTCGATTGCTTTGTCTTCTCTTAACACGTTTTGTAAATCTAATACATGATAAGTTGGCTCAATTGAGCTAGTGTCTGCTGTATCTATATGATTAGCAAAATTTAAAATACTTTCTAATGTATCTTGCATTTCAATTGTTTCTTCTTCTGATATTTGAAGTCTAGCTAAATTAGCGATATGCTCTACCTCTTCACGTGTAACTTTAGCCATTAAATAAAAGCCTCCTTTTTACTCATTCATTATAAAATTGTATCAAAATTCCAAGCAAAAATCTAAACTTTTCACCAATAACAATAAATAACCTTGTTTATTTTAATTCCTTTTGCTCAACCTTTTGGAATTATGTGACTTAAATATATTTTGAACATAATCTACTTAAGTATCACAGCATTTATAACAATAATTGCATAATAAACCATATTTTTTATAAATAGTGTAATATTATTTCATTTGATGTAAGCATTTTCATTTTGTCATTGAGCTAATTATTTTGAAAAACAAAAGATATTTCTACTCTATTTATAAATTTCATTGTATAATAATTCATGTAACACAATTTAATATTCTGGGGATAAGGGAGTTGAAGTATTATGTTTATTCTAGGCACATCTTTAGCGAATCAAGTTCACGCTACTTGGCAAACGTATATCATGATTATTATTTATTTTATCATTTTATTAGTTATTGGCTATTACGGTTATAAGCAATCCACAGGTAATTTAAGTGAATTTATGCTTGGAGGTAGAAGTATTGGCCCTTATGTAACTGCCCTATCAGCAGGTGCATCCGATATGAGTGGATGGATGATTATGGGGCTTCCTGGATCTGTATATAGTACTGGATTATCTGCAATGTGGATTACAATTGGTTTATCGCTTGGCGCTTATGTTAACTATTTTGTAGTCGCACCTCGACTTCGTATTTATACTGAAATTGCAGGAGATGCTATTACCTTACCAGATTTTTTTAAAAATCGACTCAACGACCGCAAAAATTACATAAAAATAATTTCAGGTCTAATCATCGTTGTGTTTTTTACTTTATATACACATTCTGGGTTTGTATCTGGTGGTAAATTATTTGAAAGTGCTTTTGGCTTGAACTATCATTGGGGGCTTATCATTGTTGCGGCAATCGTTATTTTTTATACTTTTTTTGGTGGATATTTAGCTGTATCCATTACAGATTTCTTTCAAGGTGTAATTATGTTAATTGCTATGGTCATGGTCCCTATCGTAGCACTTATAAAACTCAACGGTTTGGATACATTTAGTGAGGTAGCAGCAATGAAACCTACCAATATGGACTTGTTTAAAGGGACTACATTTTTAGGTATTATTTCCTTATTTGCCTGGGGTTTAGGTTATTTTGGACAACCACATATCATCGTTCGTTTTATGTCCATTAAAACACATAAACTTTTACCAAAAGCTAGACGTTTAGGTATAAGCTGGATGGTTGTAGGGCTCTTAGGTGCAGTTGCTGTAGGGTTAACAGGTATCGCATTTATACCTCAATACCATATTAAAATGGAAGATCCAGAGACACTATTTATCATTATGAGCCAAATTTTATTCCATCCACTCGTTGGTGGATTCTTATTAGCAGCTATATTGGCAGCTATCATGAGCACAATTTCATCTCAGTTATTAGTAACTTCTAGTTCACTGACTGAAGATTTTTATAAACTTATTCGCGGTGAATCGAAAGCAAAAACACACGAAAAAGAGTTTGTAATGATAGGAAGACTATCTGTTTTACTAGTAGCAATTATTGCAATTTGGATTGCTTGGTCTCCAAATGATACAATTTTAAACCTTGTAGGTAATGCTTGGGCAGGGTTTGGCGCGGCATTTAGTCCGTTAGTAATCTTCTCACTTTACTGGAAGGGTTTGTCTCACGCTGGTGCTTTGAGCGGTATGATTACCGGTGCTTTAGTCGTTATTGTATGGATTGCTTGGATTAAACCATTAGCATCAATAAATGAAATCTTCGGTATGTATGAAATAATTCCTGGTTTCCTAGCCAGTGTGATCGTTACTTATCTAGTAAGTAAAATTACGAAAAAGCCCGGTGAATTTGTAAATAACGATTTAAATAAAGTAAAAGAGATTGTCAAAGAATAATCGTGTAATAACTCTTTCACTATAAATTAACACTAAAAAAGCCACACTTGTAATACATATATTAATTACAAGTGTGGCTTTTAATGTGTATACGCTTATTAATTATTGTTTTTATAAATATGGACTTGTGGGTCTTTGTCATCTTTAGTTTTACTGATTAAAGCTTTTGCCTTGTTACCATCTTTTATACGAATTTCATATTCATCAATATCATCAAAGTATTTCTCTGCTTGTTCAGTGATATATTGTGTGATACCAATTGTTTCTGCTTCGCCATAATAATCAATCGGTACATCAACAGTTAGTTGCTTCGCTTTTTTATTATCAAATTTAACTGTCCCTACTGCTTGAGTAAAGTTATTAAAATACGTCTGTAAATCATCATTAAATTGTTTGAAATTATTATTTAAATTTTCATCAATTTTACTTGCTTCATCAGAAGGTAACAATGCTGTTGTTTGATTAATATCTTTCCATTCATTAATACGTGTCTTACCATCTTCAACTGTCGTACCAGCAATAAACTCTCCTGGTACAATTGAATTTTCGCCAGTTTGTTTATAAATTGCAAAGTGTATAGGTATGTCTTTCAAAGCTTTATTTTCTCTGACTCTTGACAAAATTTCGCCTGCCATTTGCTTTCCTTGTTTCTTAATTTCTTTATCATCTAAATCTTTACTATAGGTCTCGCCATCTTTTTCTTTTTGATAGTAATACGTACTATTCATTGCTAGTCCAATGGTCATACCTTTAATTTTCTTCCCTTTAGTATCACCACTCGCATAAAAATCCTGTTCCAAAATATTAGAAAGATATGCAGGTGAATCTTCCGCAATTTTTTCTGGATCTGTTTCACCATTATGTGATGGATTTAAACCTAAATTCTCATTCGCTTTCTTTTCTTTTCGTTCATCTTCATCCATTGCATCTACTTCTGATTTGGTATATTTCGGGTCTAAATAAGCGTTAATCGTATCTTTATCTAAGTATTGACCATCTTGATATAAATAATCGTCAGTTGGAAAAACTTCTTTACTCAATTCTAAAAGCCCGTTTTCAAAATCTTCACCGTTATAACTATTTGCCATATTATCTTGTAATAAACCACGCGCTTGACTTTCTTTAAATGGTAAAATCGTTCTATAATTATTGCCTTGAACATTTTTATCGGTGGCAATTTCTTTAACTGAACCTGATTTTTCTTGCTGCTTATTGTCATTAGATTGTTCTTTACTTTTTTCATTATCCTCATTTCCACATGCTGATAATAGAAAAATTGCTGAGATGAATAGTATAATCGTTCTTTTCATGCATTATCTCCTCTATCCCTCTATTTCTTTTTGTTTCTGGACAAAGTCATCTTCTGTCCAAACTTCTGTACCAAATTGTTCAGCTTTTGTAAGTTTTGAACCAGCGTCTTCTCCAGCAATTACTAAATCTGTCTTTTTTGTAACACTGTTTGTAACTTTAGCACCTTGAATCTCTAACCATTTTGAAGCTTCATTTCTTGTCATTTGATATAACTTTCCAGTTAAAACAATGGTCTTATTAATAAATTCTGGATGTCCTTCTAACTCTGTTGTGTTGACACCTTTATAAGTCATATTAACATGTTTTTTCTTTAATTTATTAATAAGTGCACGGATATCTTCATTTTCTAAATAAGTGACTAATGATTGTGCTAATTTTTGACCAACATCATAGATTTCAATCAATGACTCTTCTGTAACATTAAACAAATCATCCATGGTTCCATATTTTTCAGCAATGACTTGGCTCGCTTTGACACCTAAGTGTCTAATTCCTAAACCAAATAGCAAATGTTCTAATGAGTTTGATTTAGCATCTTCAATCGCATTTAATAGATTGTTTACTTTCTTTTCACCCATTCGCTCTAATGGTAGCAAATCGTCTTTAGTTAAGTAAAATATATCAGCAACATCTTTTATTTTTTCATTTTCATAAAGTTGTTGAATAATTTTAGTACCTAAACCATCTATATTCATTGCTTGTCGTGATACAAAATGAATCATACCTTCAACAAGTTGTGCTTGGCATTTTGGATTGATACATCTTAAAGCCACTTCCCCTTCAATTCTTACAAGTTCATGACTACAACTAGGGCAATGTGTGGGCATGTGGTAAACTTCAGCATTTTGTGGCCGACGATCTAATACGCTTTTTATGACTTCTGGTATAATGTCTCCCGCCTTCTTAATTACAACACTATCACCAATTCGAATATCTTTTTCATGTATTAGATCTTCATTATGTAAAGAAGCTCTAGAAACTGTAGTGCCCGCTACTTTAACTGGTTCAAGTATAGCCGTAGGTGTAACGACGCCTGTTCTACCAATACTCAGTTCAATATCTAATAAATCTGTTATGACTTCTTCAGCAGGAAACTTATACGCAATTGCCCAACGAGGAGATTTTTGTGTATAGCCAAGCTCATCTTGCTGGTCTAAATCATTTACTTTGATAACAATGCCGTCGATATCATAAGGTAACTGTTCACGTGCTTCAGTCCATTTTTCAATATAATCGAATACTTCTTCTATAGTTTGGACACGTTCTCTTTCTTTATTTGTTTTAAAACCTAATTTATCTAATTCATCTAAAGCTTCGCTTTGTGTATGTGCATGAAATTGTGTAAAGTCATTTACGCTATATAAGAAAACACTTAACTTTCTCTTTGCTGCAAGTTTGGAGTCTAATTGTCGAAGTGAACCAGCAGCTGCATTTCTTGGATTGGCAAAAGGTTGCTCATCATTTTGTGCTTTAGCTTCATTTAAATCAAAAAATGATTTTCTGGGCATGTATGCTTCACCACGAACTTCAAATGTTCTAGCTTCATTAATCTTTAATGGTATTGCATGTATCGTTCTTAAGTTTTCGGTGATATCTTCACCCGTAGTACCGTCACCACGCGTCAAACCTTGTACAAATTTACCATTCTCGTATTTGAGAGAGACTGCTAAACCATCTATTTTCAATTCGCACATGTATTCCACATGATTAATTTGTTCACGTATACGCTGGTCAAATTTTTTTAAATCTTCTTTATTAAAAGCATTCCCTAAACTTAGCATCGGTGTATCATGATTCACTTTTTCAAAAGTTGATTGAGCTGAGCCACCTACTCTTACTGTAGGTGAATCAGCTGTTCGATATTCTGGGTTGTTCGCCTCAATATCTATCAATTCATGTAAAAGTTTATCGTATTCACTGTCTGGTACTGAAGGGTTGTCTTGTACATAATATTCATAACTATATTGATTTAGTAATTGATGTAATACATCGACACGCGATTGTAAGTCAGCCACGCTTTATTCCCCTTTCTTTTCAATAGGTGCAAATTGAGCAAGCAAACGTTTAGGTCCTTCAGATTTAAAGATAATATCTAATTCAACCGAACCATTTTTTTCATTAACATTACTTACCATACCTTCGCCCCATGATTTATGAATAACTTTGTCACCAACATGCCAATCCGTCGATTGTTGTGCTTTTTTCGAGGATGTCACACGTTTACTATATCCTCTTTTTTCAGGTTGTTTGGTTGCAGATTTAAATCGATTTCCTTGTGCAGTTGCTCGTGATTTATTTTCGTTTTCTAATAAATCTTCAGGTATTTCATTTAAGAATCTTGAAGCCATATTGGACTGCGGTCTTCCAAAAAGCATTCTTGATGTCGCATGCGTTAAATATAACGTTTCTTCAGCACGTGTAATCGCTACATAACAAATTCTTCTTTCTTCTTGCATTTCATGATCATCATCACTTTTTATCGCCCTTATATGTGGAAATAATGATTCTTCCATGCCCATAATAAATACAATAGGAAACTCTAATCCTTTGGCTGAGTGCATTGTCATCAACGTTATGCCATCATCTATTTGCGCTTCGTCTATATCAGCAACTAAAGATAAATCTGTTAAAAAATTGATTAACGACTGTTCTTCTAATGGCGTGTTTTCTTCGTAGTCTTTAGGGACTGACATAAATTCATCTATATTTTCTAACCTACTTCTTGATTCTAATGTTTGTTCTCGTTCCAACATCTCACGGTAACCTGATTTCACCAATACTTCTTCAACGATTTCTGTAATCTCTAAAAATTCTTGTTGTTTAATTAAGTTCTGTATCATGTCATAAAATGAAATACATGCTTGTGTTACTTTTTTAGATAAGCCTATAAAGTCTACTTCTGCTAGTGCATCAAACATACTTATCTCGTTTTGAGCAGCATATGCCTGAATTTTATCTACTGTCGATGGACCTACGCCACGTTTTGGTACATTGATTACACGACGTAAACTGATATCATCATTGCTATTGGCTATTATTCTCAAATAGCTAAGTAGGTCTTTAATTTCTTTACGATCATAGAATTTTTGACCACCAACCATTGTGTATGGAATATTAGATTTCATAAATGTCTCTTCCAACACACGAGATTGAGCATTGGTACGGTATAAGATAGCCATATCTTTATATTTTTTTCCATTACGTTGTTGTTTCATAATTTCCTTAACTACATATTCCGCTTCGTCTCTCTCAGTAGTAGCTTCATAATAGTGAATTTTTTCTCCAGATGTATTACCTGTCCATAATCCTTTGGGTTTACGCTCTGAATTATTTTTGATTACTTCGTTAGCTGCATTTAATATATTTTTAGTTGAGCGATAATTTTGTTCTAAAAATATCGTTTTAGCTTCAGGATAATCTTCTTCAAAGGAAAGTATGTTTTGAATATCAGCACCACGCCAACCATAAATAGATTGATCAGAATCACCAACTACACATAAATTTTTAAATTTAGATGCTAAGAGATTTACTAATGTATATTGTGCTTTGTTTGTATCTTGGTACTCATCGACATGAATGTATTGGAATTTATTTTGATAAAATTCTAACACATCTGGCACACGTTCAAATAATCGAATTGTAACCATGATTAAATCATCAAAATCCAACGCTTCATTTCTTGATAACTGTCTTTGATATCCTTTATACACTGTAGCAACCATTTGTTCATGATATGTTTCAGCATCTTTTTGTGCATCCTCTGGTGTTTTCAATTCATTTTTCAAATTACTTATAGCACCTATAAACATTCTTGGTTCAAACTTTTTACTATCTATATTTTCATTTTTCAACACATCTTTGATAACTGATTTTTGGTCAGTAGGATCAATTATAGTAAAATTACGTTCAATACCAATTCTATCCGCATCTCTTCTCAGTATTCTTACACACATTGAGTGAAATGTTGACATCCATATAACTTGAGCCGGTTCTCCTACTAAAGCTTCCACACGTGCTTTCATTTCTTTTGCTGCCTTGTTTGTAAAAGTAATCGCTAGAATGTTGTATGGGGATACGTCCTTTTCATCAAGCAAGTAAGCTATACGATGAGTTAAAACACGTGTTTTGCCTGAACCCGCACCCGCCATAATAAGTAATGGTCCTTCTGTAGTGCGTACTGCTAAACTTTGTTCATCATTCATCTTATTTACTAATGCATTCATTTATGTGACTCCTTTATCTTAACTGTTTTTAATGCGTTTTTAATGTCTTTATAAACAATATCACCAACGATAATCGTATCAGCAATCGAAGCCATTTCTTCAGCTTCTTCTTGATTACTAATGCCACCACCATAAAATAATTGTGTATCACTTAACATATTTGCAGCTGTCTTTACCTTTTCAACTTCTCCGTATGCACCACTATATTCAAGGTACATAACTGGTAATTTATACATTTCATTAATCATTTGAGCATATGCTTCGATATCTTCATCTGTTAAATTTGTTTCAGCTTGTGTAACTTGTGCTACTTTGCTTTCAGGATTCATGACAACATATCCTTCAAAAACAACTTCTTCAAAATCTATGACATGTCCAAAAGATTTCAATGCTTCTATAAGTACACCGTTATGATATTTTACATCTGTACTATTCAATACAGTCGGTACAAAATAAAAATCAAAACCAGGCATAACACTTTCGATATTGGAAATTTCGAAAACGAGAGGTAAAGGGTATCTTCTCACCCTACTCATCAATTGAATAACATTATCTTCAGTAACATCATCTGTGCCACCTATCATAATTGCATCGGTTTGAGACATACATACCGTCTCTAAATCATCGTCAGAAATCGACTTAGCAGGATCTAATTTAAAAATATGTTTCCATTTTTTAATGTCATACATGATATGTTACTCCTTTTTTAGCATACTTTTGATTATATCATTTTTAACTACTGAGTTCTAAAATGATATAGGATTTTATAATGAATTCTAACATGACATATCAATGGTAAATTAATCATGTTTCTCATTAAATATATTCAAAATTTTTCAGAAAAATAATCGCTTCGTCTCTATTTTATCAATACACTTTAAATTAACAACATAAAAAGCTGTCAGCAAAGAAAGTTTCTTTACTAACAGCTTTACTAATGAAATCATTAAAATTACACTTCGCTACAGTATATAGAATTATTAATTAATCGGCCGTTTCAATATTCATGCGGTCTAGAATCATTGTGTAAGCATCATTTCCCCATTGTAAAGATCTCTTAACACGAGAAATCGTTGCAGTTGAAGCACCAGACTCTTGTTCAATCGTCGCATAAGTATATCCTTGCTTAATCATTTTTGCGACTTGCAATCGTTGAGATAACGATTGAATCTCATTTACTGTACATAAATCGTCAAAGAATTGGTAACATTCTTCTCTGTTTTCTAATGTAAGAATTGCATCAAATAATTCATCTAATGCTTTTCCTCTTAATTTTTCTATTTGCATTAAAAACAACCCCTGTACTTTCATTTTAATCTTAATTCAACGTGCTAATACATTAAAGTGTAACGATTTCATAAATAAATTTCAATTATTCTAATCCTGCACGTTTAAAAATCGTATCAACTTGGTTTAAATGGTGTTTTGGATTGAAACATTCATCTAATTCTTCAGTGCTCAATAAATCTGTAATAGATGAATCTTGTTCAATTAATGTTCTAAATGGTGTTTTTGTTTCCCAAGACTCCATCGCTTTTGGCTGTACTTTATCATATGCTGCTTCACGTGCTAAACCTTTATTTATCAACGCTAATAATACACGTTGCGAATAAATAAGACCAAAAGTTTTATCGATATTTGCTAACATATTATCTTCAAATACAGTAAGTCTTTCTACAATATTTGTAAATCTATTTAACCCGTAATCTAAAGCTATCGTTACATCTGGCAGCATGATTCTTTCTGCAGATGAATGTGAAATATCTCTTTCATGCCATAAAGCTACATTTTCATATGCAGTTGTAATGTATCCTCTGATAACACGAGCAATACCAGTAATATTTTCTGAGCCAATTGGATTACGTTTGTGTGGCATCGCTGACGAACCTTTTTGGCCTTTAGCAAAAGCTTCTTCAACTTCTCTTGTTTCAGTTTTTTGTAAGTTGCGTATTTCCACTGCAAATTTTTCCATAGAAGTACTTATCAACGCTAAAGTAGCTATATAATATGCGTGTCGGTCACGTTGTAACGTCTGAGTAGAAACAGCGGCTGTATCTAAACCTAAATTTTCACAGACATGCGCTTCAATTTCAGGTGGGATGTTTGCAAAAGTCCCTACTGCACCACTCATTTTACCAACTTCTATTTCTTTTCTCACACGCTTAAAACGCTCTAAATTACGTTTCATTTCTGTATACCATAATGCCATTTTGACACCAAATGTTGTTGGTTCCGCATGTACACCATGAGTTCGTCCCATCATTAAAGTATATTTATAATTTTTAGCTTTTTGTGCTAAAACATCAATAAATCTTTCTAAATCTTTTTCAATAATATCGTTTGCTTGTTTAATGACATAACTTAATGCCGTATCAACTACATCAGTTGATGTTAACCCGTAGTGTACCCATTTACGCTCTTCACCTAATGTCTCTGATACTTGTCTTGTAAATGCAACGACATCGTGTCGTGTTTCTTCCTCAATTTCTTTTGCGCGGTTAACATCAACCTTTGCATTCTGACGAATTTTCAATACATCTTCAGCAGGTATATCTCCTAATTTACTCCAAGCTTCACATGCTAGTATTTCTACTTCTAACCAAGCTTCATAGCGATTTTGATCCGTCCAAATATTAGACATTTCTTCTCTAGAATAACGTTCTATCATTAAAATAAGCTCCTATCTTGCGTAAGTTTTAGTTCACAAACTCCAAAAACATGTACATTCTATCAAAAAATACAATTAAAGTTCGTGTTTATTCTTGTCATTATTAGTTTAACAGAATTGATCATAAATGTATAAGTCTTTTCTATCTTCTTTATAGAAATTTTAACACGTTTTATCAAAAGCCGTGCATAAAAACCTTATTCTCCTCAAGATTTATCATTTTATATTAATTTGCGATTATATGATAAAAAAATCGTTGACCTGAGATTTCTATCTCTGCCAACGATTACATTTATATATCTAACACTAAGTATCTGTTTTAAACGATTATTCTATTAATTTTCCAACAAATTGAATTTCTTGCCTGTATACTTCATATTTACCATCTTTATTTTCTTTATAAATTGGTTTTTCAAAGCGTTTAATAGGCATATATCCAGCATCTCGCATACGTTGCAAACAAGCTTGTATCGTTTCGTTTTCTTCTACTTTAAACTTTTGCTGCTTTTTCATATACTTTCCACTTTATCTGGATCATATTGTTTAAGTTTCTTGCTACGCACACCTTTAACCCAAAAACCACCGTGAATTGTTCTTGGTTCATATGCGATGATAAACGCTTTTTCATCAATTTGCTTAATGGTTTCTATCAATTTCAGCTCAAAACGTCTTGGTGTTAAAATTTGTAAAATTAACCTCGTACCATCTCTACCATAAGCAGTATTATGTGTAACACCATAACCTAAATCCCTCAATTGCTTTGGTAAATCTAATTCATATTCAGATGAAGTAACATTCACAACTGTATAGCCAAGCGCTAATTTCTCTTCAATTTTCATTCCTACAATAATACCGATTGAAAACCCAAATGCATATGCAAAGACATTTTGAATTTGATCTAAACTAGACATAACCATTCCCAAACCGATAACGTATACTAAAACTTCTAAGAAACTTACCACTGCTGCAACATAACGATAACCTTTGAGTGTTAAAATCGTTCTCATTGTCAAACAAGTTACATAAGCAACATTAATAATAAAAATAGCTAAAACCATTAACCATGGATTAGAAGTAATTACTGACATGTTCATTTCCCTTTCTTTCTCATTAAATTCAAATTATTTTATCAGTAACTTATTATTTTGTCACTAAAATCATTCGAAATCTGATTGATTTTTCGGCCATGTATATCTTGTGTAAGCTAATTCTCTTTTATGTGCATTTTTAATATAATGATTTTCTATGATAGCTTTTGCTTCTTTTGGCACTTCTTTTCCTTCTAAATAATCATCTATACGAGCATAACTAACACCAAGTGCATCTTCATCTGGTAATTGTGGTTTGTTTTCTTCTAAATCAGCAGTTGGTACTTTTTCATATAAATGTGCTGGAGCATCTAAATATGCTAAGATTTGTCGCCCTTGACGTTTATTCAAACCAAATAACGGTGCGATATCTGCTGCACCATCGCCATATTTTGTAAAAAATCCAGTCAAGTTTTCCGCTGAGTGATCAGTACCCACAACAATTCCTTGTTGATTGGATGCAATCGAAAATTGTGCTTTCATACGTTCTCGTGCTTTTTCATTCCCTTTTTGGAAATCCGTCAACACAATTCCAGCTTCTTTTAGCGATTCTACACTTTGATCTACTGAAGGTTTAATGTTGACTGTAATTGTTCGATCCGGTTGTATAAACTTCAAAGCATCTTCAACTTCATCTGCATCTTTTTGTTCGCCATATGGTAATTTAACTGCAATAAATTGACAATCAATATCTTTTTCTTTTAATTCATTTATCGCAATTTGACATAGCTTGCCAGCTAAAGTCGAATCTTGCCCACCTGAAATACCTAAAACCAATGATTTAATAAATGAATGAGATTGGATATAATTTTTAATAAATTGAATAATATTACGCGTTTCTAATTTGCTATCAATGCTGGGCTTGACTTTCATTTCTCTTACGATAATATCTTGAATTTCACTCATTTTCTTCTTCCATCTCCTTCACATGTTCTGCCACTTCAAATATACGTTTATGTTTATTTTCCCAACATTCTGTACTTAAATCAACTGGGTACTCCTGAGGATTAAGATGACGCTTGTTCTCATCCCATAAGTACGAAAGACTTTTAGTCAAATAGTTTTGTGCTTTCTTTTCATTTGGTAAATCATAAACGAGTTCACCTTCTTTAAAAATATCATGGTGTAACGGCTTGGCTATAAAGGATTTTATAAATTTCATCTTATACGTATGTACAGGATGGAACAATTTAAGCGGAGACTCATCATAAGGATCTTCATGCGCTAACGTGATATAGTCTCCCTCAGCTTTGTTTGTTTTCTTATTAATAATACGATAGACGTTTTTCTTTCCTGGTGTAGTTACCTTTTCTGCATTGTTTGATAGCTTTATTCGGTCTACATAATTGCCTGAAGCATCTTCTACTGCCACAAGTTTGTATACTGCACCTAAGGCAGGCTGATCGTAACCAGTAATTAATTTAGTACCAACACCCCATGAATCAACCTTTGCACCTTGCGATTTCAAGCTTGTAATCGTTTGTTCATCTAAATCATTTGATGCAATAATTTTAGTTTCAGTAAATCCTGCATCATCTAACATGCGACGTGCTTCTTTTGATAAATAAGCGATATCACCAGAATCTAAACGTATACCAACAAAGTTAATTTCATCACCAAGCTCTTTAGCAACTTTTATCGCTGTTGGTACACCAGATTTCAAAGTATGAAAAGTATCAACTAAGAACACGCAATCTTTATGGCGTTCTGCATATTTTTTAAATGCAATATATTCATCACCATAAGTTTGAACCATTGCATGCGCATGCGTTCCTGATACTGGTATGCCAAAAAGTTTTCCAGCGCGCACATTACTCGTTGAATCAAATCCACCAATATATGCTGCTCTTGCACCCCACAAAGCAGCATCTGCTTCTTGTCCACGTCTTGTTCCAAATTCCATTAATGTGTCATTTGGCGCTACTTGTTTTATTCTACTTGCTTTCGTAGTAATTAGCGTGTGAAAATTCACGATATTTAACAACATCGTTTCAATTAATTGTGCTTGGATAAGTGGTGCTTCTACGCTTAATAAAGGTTCATTACCAAAACATAATTCTCCTTCTTGCATAGAACGAATATTACCAGTAAATTTCATATCTTTTAAATATTCTAAAAAGTCTTCTTGATAACCAATGGATTTTAAATATTTAATATCCGATTCTGAAAAATGAAAGTTATTGATATAAGCAATCACTCGTTTCAATCCATTAAACACTGCATATCCGCTGTTGAAAGGCATATTTCTAAAATATAAATCAAATACAGCATTTCTTTCATGAATCCCGTCATTCCAATAACTCTCCGCCATATTTATTTGATATAAATCATTATGTAATACTAATGTATCATCCTCAAATTGGTACACCGCTATCTCTCCTATCGGCTTTTTCATTAGTTTAACACAAAAAATTAAACGTTTATATCTGAAATGAATTTATCCATATTACTTCAAACATAACGCATCATAATATTAAATATAATTTTGTTATTTAATTATTATTTAGTTAGTAGTAAATTCAAAATAGTAGCGACAAAATCATGACAATTCTATAATTAAACATTAAAAATAGAAAAAATACCGTATAATGTGTGCGAGGTGTTTTATATGTTAAATGAAGCTAAATCATTTATTCAAACAATGTATAAAGAATTAAATTATAACGAAAATACTATTTTAAAACGAATTAATCAGATAGAAACACAAATTAACTTAACTGGTACGTATAAACATACTAACGAGGAACTTGTATATGGTGCTAAGATGGCTTGGAGAAATTCAAATCGTTGTATAGGACGTGCATTCTGGGACTCATTAACCGTCAATGATGCAAGACATATCCAGACTGAACAAGAATTTATAGATGCAATAGAAAATCATATTCAATTCGCTACAAATGGAGGAAAAATAAAACCATGTATCACTATTTTTGATGCTCAACATCCTCCAAAAATATATAATAATCAACTTATCAGATATGCAGGTTATGAAGACGTAGGTGACCCTTCCGAACTAAAAATCACCCAATTAGCCGAACATTTAGGTTGGCAAGGCAAACATACAGATTTTGACATTTTACCTTTAATTTATAAAATTCCTGGTGAATCGTTAAAGTTTTACAATTATCAACCTGAAATGATAAAAGAAGTGCCTATTACCCATGATCGTTTTCCAAAATTAGAAAAGCTTGGGCTAAAATGGTATGCCGTACCAATTATATCTAACATGGACTTAAAAATTGGTGGAATCACATATCCAACCGCACCGTTCAACGGCTGGTACATGGTAAATGAAATTGCGGTGCGAAATTTTACTGATTCATATCGCTACAATTTACTAGAAACCGTTGCAGAAGCTTTTGAATTTGATACACTAAAGAATAATTCTTTTAACAAAGATAGAACCTTAGTCGAATTGAATTATGCAGTATATCATTCTTTTAAAAATGAAGGCGTATCAATGGTTGATCATCTAACTGCGTCAAAACAATTTGAAAGATTTGAAAAAAACGAACGGAAAAATGGAAGAGATGTAACCGGAAAATGGTCTTGGTTAGCACCATCTTTATCTCCAACTTTAGTATCTAATTACCATCACGGGTATAAAAATGAGATGAAAGAACCGAATTTCTTTTATAAAAAACAATCATCTGTTTCTGGGTGTCCTTTCCATTAATTTTTAACACATATATACAAGGGGTAACGTCACATGAAATTATATTATTTAGGTCCAAAAGGAACATTTTCATATTTAGCGGCAAAACAATATCTATCAGAATCTGAGTTCGAATATACGTCTAAATCTAATTTGTATGAAGTCGTTACTGCTGTCTCAGAAGATAATCATAGTATTGCTGTCGTGCCTATCGAAAATTCAATTGAAGGTACAATCAATATTGTTGCCGATGCCTTAACACAACAAAATATTTATGCACAGGGAGAAATACATTTAGATATACAATTTGCTTTATATGGCCCTGAAAATGCAACAGTCAATGATATATCAAAAGTTTATTCAATAAGCCCAGCAATTAGTCAAACGAGCCAATATATACAACAACATAAGTTCACATATGATTATGTAGATAGCACGATACAAAGTTTAGAAAAAATAACCAACCAAGTGGGTGCAATCGCACCTTTAGGTAGTGGGGAAACTTATGGCTTTCAACCTATAGAACAAAACATTCAAGACTTCCCTCACAATGTCACACGTTTTTTAGTCGTAAGTAACCAGCCACAACATTCGGACAATGCTAGTGACACAATGTTACTCATTACACCACAATTTGATAAACCAGGCTTACTTGCAAGTATTTTAAACACTTTTGTGCTTTTTAACATCAACTTATCTTGGATTGAGTCTAGACCTTTAAAAACACAGCTGGGCATGTATCATTTTTTCGTCCAAGCAGATACTGGGTTAACAGAAGCGTTATCGAAAGTCATTAAAATCTTGAACACTTTAGATTTTCAAGTTACAATCATTGGATCTTTCAATAAGTTAAATCACGATTAATTCAGAAAGTAAAATTCAAAAACTTATCATGATATGATACTTCAAAAATAATAGAGCCTGAGAAATTTAATTGTCTCAGGCTCTATTACGCTTTGATTTATTTTAATGGTAATGGTTTGGTAATATCTATACCTAATACTGGTGGTACTAAGAAATAAACTACTAACACAATAACAATAATACTCAACAAGTTAACCCAAAATCCAACTGACGCCATTTTTTTAATGCTAATCCTTCCAGTTCCAAATACAATAGCATTTGGTGGTGTGCCAACTGGTAACATATAAGCACAATTAGCGGCCATAGCAGCAGGTACCATGAGTAGTAGCGGATGTACATTAACTGCAACAGAAAGTGTTGCAAGTATAGGTAAAATCATAGTCGCAGTAGCTGTATTCGAAGTTATTTCTGTTAAAAACAACACAAATATTGTTATGACAAGAACGATAATTAATGGACTAACACCTTCAATCAACTTTAATTGTTCACCTAACCATTTCGCTAAGCCACTCTCTGAGATACCTTTAGCAAGTGCCAAACCTCCACCAAACAAAATGAGTACGCCCCATGGCAAGTCTTTGGCAACATTCCAATCAATAATTCGCGTATGTTGTTCTTTATTTTTAGCCGGTATTAAAAATAATAATACAGCTATAAACATGGCTATTGTACCGTCTGCCACTTCTGAGGTGAACGACCAATTTTTCAATAAGAATTCTCTACTAATCCATAACAAACTTGCTAATATAAAAATTGCTTGTACCACTTTTTCTTCGTATTTCATTTTTCCTAATTCATCTAATTTTTTCCTAATTAAGTTCTGACCGCCTGGCAGTTCTTTCATATCATGTTTAAATGCAACATAACGTAGATACAACCATACTAAAATCAATAGTACAATGACTGTAGGTACGCCAATGACCATCCATTTAGCAAAGCTTATTTCCTCACCAAATGCAGATTGATATTGGCCTTTAAGGATAATAAGTGGAGGCGTTCCGATCAAAGTTCCTAAACCACCAATGGTTCCTGCATACCCAATGGCTAACACTAGCGATTGTTCAAATTTACTGATGCTTGTAGCATTCATTTCTTCCCCTTTTAAATCATTTGCTTCTTTAATAATCGCTAAACCTATCGGTATCATAATCATCACAGCTGCAGTATTAGAAACAAACATAGATAAGAATCCTGTCGCTATCATAAAACCTAATAAAATCTTTCCAGTACTTGTACCTAGAATACTAATGATTGTTAAGGCAACACGTGTATGTAAATTCCATCTTTCCATAGCAATAGCTAATATAAATCCACCTAAAAATAGAAAAATAATATCATTACCATATTGAGCAGATACTTCTTCTGGGCTAAGTACATGTCCAACAGGCAATAAAATTAATGGCAACAAACTAGTTGCAGCAATTGGTATTGCTTCAGTAATCCACCAAATAGCGATCCAAATAGTAATCGCTAATACAAAAACGCCTTTATACGATAAATTTTCAGGTTCAAAAGTTAACAATGTCAAAATAAATAGTAGTGGCCCTAAAATCAACCCTGTAAGCTGTCCCGCATTATAAGATTTATTTTTTTTAGAAAAAAATGTTAAATACTGCGAACGCCTAAATTCCCCTTTGTTTATATTATTCATAATGATTCCCCCCGATTTCAATTGCTTTCTGAATTTTCTAACTTTATCACTCTTTAACATAATATAATTTCTATTAAATTACAATATGTTTTATATTGTGTTTTAATTCAGAACTACTAAAATAAAGAATCATTATTTTATATTTATTTTTTTAACGCTTATATTTTCCTGATTTGAGAGATACAAATCTTCTATATCTTTTAAATAAAGTCTTTGCTGCTTATTGTCATAATAATTCTGTGCTATAAATATATTGTTGTGTTTTACGTTATTATAGCTTTGCACTCGAATGGCATCTTTAGACATATGACCTATAAAATGATTATGATAAATATTTAAATTACTTCCAGATTGCGTTGGTCTTGCTTTACCTGTAAGATCTTGTGCATTTTTTCCATCTTTCACTGCTAAAAATCGAATCCCTCCTCCACAATTTTTAAATATATTATCATGGATAAAAGTATCTTTTGATTTTAAAGGTGTCAGTGCGTATTGGTTGATACCTTCAAATGTATTAAAACGAATGTGTATATTTTCGTAAAATTGATTAAATCTACTCGCATGGGATCCAATTGCTCTATTCCAAGCCCCCATTGTTGGTGTCTTTGAATTTCCAAAATAACAATTTTCAATAATTACATTTTTAGTTATCGTACCATCCGTGGCACCAAATTTTGGAAAAGCACCTTTTACTTGTATATCAATTTGTACCGCTTCTGAAAATAACCTTTCTCCTTTATCGTCTTTAAATCCTAAAAATTCGCAACCATTTATATATAGGCCATTAATGCCGCATGCATCTATTGCATGGCCTCCAACAACATCTTTAAATGTTACGCCTAAAATTTGAATATTTTGAGCATGCCCCATGCACATTGCTGTATTGTTATATGGATACTCATAACCATTCATATCCAATGTTCCACCAGCAATGCAGATTTCACTATTACCTTCATATCCATAATAAGATTTCAGCCATCTACCATTTTTCAATAAAGTATCTTTGCCTACTCTTTTTAATACTGCTTCGTCGTCCAATATCAAAGTAGTTGAATCATATATTACCAACGGTCTACGAATATGATACTCTCCCTTAGGAATATAAATTGTTGTGTTTTTGTGTTTTCTAGCGTATTTTAACGCTTTTTGAATCGCGCGTGTATCTGCCCTTCTATGCTTACCTCTTAGGCCGAACTGCATTGCATTAATTATCATTAGTAATTCTTCCTCCCCACTTAATACTTTATAATAAACTAATAGTTCGTTTTTCAAACGCTTTAAATGCACCTTTAATGATTTATGTACTTAGTATATAATAACTATAATCTTAATTTTGGGAGTGTTACATTAGATGAAAAATAGCGCGCTTATTATTGTTGACTATTCAAATGATTTTGTTGCTGATAATGGTAAATTAACTTGTGGCCTTCCGGGTCAACAAATTGAAAGTTATATTGTTGAAAGAATTGAAGCATATAATAAAAAACAGTCTAATATCTTTTTTCTTATGGACTTACATTATGAAGAAAATAGCTATCATCCAGAAAACAATCTTTTTCCACCTCATAATATAATTGATACCACTGGAAGAGAACTTTACGGTAAAGTAAATGATATTTATCAAAATATCTTATTTAATGATCATGTGCATTATTTAGATAAAACACGTTATGATTCATTTTGTGGTACCCCCTTAGACATTATGTTACGCGAACGTAACATTACGCATTTAGAAATTGTTGGTGTATGTACAGATATTTGCGTGCTGCACACCGCAATCACTGCTTACAATTTGGGATATACTATTTCAATTTCTCATAAGGGTGTCGCTTCTTTTAATCCAACAGGGCATCAATGGGCATTAGATCATTTTAAAAATTCATTAGGTGCTGAAGTAGAATAACAATAGAAAATCATGATAAAATAAAATTAAATAAAAAATTAAGGAGAATTAAAACATGGCAAAAACTTATATTTTCGGTCATAAAAATCCAGATACAGATGCAATCTCATCAGCTATTATTATGGCAGATTTTGAACAACAAACAGGAAATACAGACGCAACACCTTATCGTTTAGGCGAAGTAGGACCTGAAACTCAATATGCATTAAATCATTTTAATGTAGACACACCAGAATTACTTAGTGATGATTTAAATAATCAAAACGTTATCTTAGTTGACCATAATGAATTCCAACAAAGTGCTGATACAATTGATAAGTCGTCAATTCAACATGTCGTTGACCATCATAGAATTTCAAACTTTGAAACTGCAGGACCATTATATTACCGTGCTGAGCCAGTAGGTTGTACTGCAACAATCTTATACAAAATGTACAAAGAACGTGGTTTTGAAATCAAACCTGAAATTGCAGGTTTAATGATTTCTGCTATCATTTCAGATAGCTTACTATTTAAATCACCAACTTGTACACAAGAAGATATTGACGCTGCTGAAGCTTTAAAATCAATTGCAGATGTTGACTTAGAATCTTATGGTTTAGAAATGTTAAAAGCAGGTGCTTCAACAACTGACAAAACTGCATCTGAGCTATTAAATATGGATGCAAAATCATTTAATATGGGTGACTATATTACACGTATCGGTCAAGTTAATACCGTAGATATTGATGAAGTATTCCAACGTCAAGAAGAGTTAGAAAAAGCAATGTTAGAAGTAAGTACAAATGAAAAATATGATTTATTTGTACTGCTTGTAACTGATATCATCAACAGTGATTCTAAAATTTTAGTTGTTGGTGCTGAAAAAGATAAAGTAGGCAACGCATTCAACGTTAAACTAGACAATAATACTGCATTTTTACCAGGTGTTGTATCTCGTAAAAAACAAGTTGTACCACAAATTACAGAAGCTTTAAGCTAATCTCATACTTTATCAATATATAACACTATATAGTAAAAACTTAAATAGTTTACTATATAGAAAAACTGGGACATAATAATAATTATGTTCCAGTTTTTTTATCCATCTTTTTAAACTATCTAAATCATCAATATACTAGGAGGAATAATATTTGAATTCAATAGAACAATCTTTCCACAATAGTAAACAATATTTTAATACTCATGAAACCAAATCACTTAAATTTAGAAAAAAACAACTCAAACAGTTAAGTAAGAGTATTAAAAGTTATGAAAATGACTTACTTGAAGCTTTTCAAAAAGATTTAGGTAAAAATAAAGTAGAAGCCTACGCAACTGAGATTGGCTTTACATTAAAAAATATTAAATCAGCTCGTAAAGAACTAAAAAATTGGTCCAAAACCAAACAAGTCAATACACCCTTATTTATGTTTCCTACCAAAAGTTACATTATGAAAGAACCTTATGGCACAGTGCTAATTATTGGACCTTTTAATTATCCATTCCAATTGTTAATAGAACCGTTGATTGGTGCAATTGCTGCAGGGAACACTATAATACTAAAACCCTCTGAATTCACACCGAATGTATCTGATGTCATACAGCAAATCATTTCCGACGCCTTTGATCCTGAGTATATTAATATCATTCAAGGAAATGCTGATACAACTCAGTCTTTACTTCATTTACCTTTTGATTATATTTTCTTCACAGGTAGTGAACAGGTTGGACGCATCGTATATAGCGCTGCAAGCAAAAACTTAACGCCTGTAACTTTAGAATTAGGTGGAAAGTCACCTGCAATCATTGACGAAAGTGCAAATATTAAAGTTGCAAGTGAACGTATTTGTTTTGGTAAGTTTACAAATGCTGGACAAACTTGTGTTGCACCGGATTACTTACTGGTAAATCGTAAAGTAAAAGATGAGCTCATCAGTGCATTAAAAAAGACAATAACTGAATTTTATGGTACAAATATTCAAGATAGTCCAGACTTTGGACGTATTGTAAACAAAAAACATTATCACCGTTTAAATGAATTGTTAAATATTCATCACCCTGAGATTACTTTTGGTGGTCAAACTGATATTGATGAAAATTTTATTGCACCTACTATCTTAGACGGTACTACTTTCGATTCAAAAATTATGGAAAATGAAATTTTCGGACCAATTTTACCTATTATAGCTTACGATGATTTTGACGAAGCAATTGATTTAATACGTACTAAACCTAAACCACTTAGCCTTTATTTATTTAGTGAAGATGAAAACAGTTCAGAGAGAATACTAAATGAATTATCCTTTGGTGGTGGTGCAATCAATGATACCTTAATGCATTTAGCAAACCCTAATTTACCTTTTGGTGGTGTTGGTGCTTCCGGTATAGGAAAATACCATGGAAAATATTCTTTTGATACTTTTAGTCATGATAAATCATATATTTTTAAATCTACAAGGTTGGAATCAAGCCTATTGTTCCCTCCTTACAAAGGAAAATTTAAATATATTAAAGCATTCTTCAACAAATAATATTTTAATATAGTAAATCCCGAAAACTAAGCTAAGTTTTCGGGATTTTTATCATTTATTTTATTTTAAAAACTGAACACAAACACCTTCTGGTGCATTTTTGTTGTCATCTGCTTTCTCTAATTTTCCAGTAACTTTGTCTCTCTTAAATACAACAACTTCATAATCACCCTCTTGGTGGGCGCAAACTAAGAAGTCATCTGATCCAGTAATATTAAAATCACGAGGAAATGCTCCTCCACTTGCCACTATATCTACGAGTGAAATTGTTGAGCCATTGTCTCCAAGTTTGAAGATAGCAATACTATCATGTCCTCTATTACTAATATATAAGAACTTTTGATCGTGAGATAATCTTACTGCAGCTAACTTGGTTGCACCTTCAAAATTTTCGGGTATTGTTGCATGGCGCTCAATTTCTGAGAATTCACCATTTTCGTATTCCATAACACTTACAATATTTGATAATTCGTGTACAACATAAGCGATTTTCCCATTTTCATGGAAAGCAATATGCCGTGGTCCATCTCCTGGCTCAAAGTCATATACTGCATATTCACTGTATCCATTATCTCCAAATTCATACGTTACAATCTTATCTGTCCCTAAATCCATAGCCACCACATATTTTTCATCTGGTGTTATACCAAGGTAATGGACATGAGGTTGTTCTTGTCTTTCTAAAGGACCTGTTGGGTAATCATGTGTTAACTCTTGAATTAAACGAATAACTTCACCAGTAGTCGGATTCGCTTCATAAATACGAGCCAGTCCTGCACCATAAACTGCTTCAAAAATGTATTTTCCATTTGGCGAAACTGAAACATAACATCCGCTACCTTTTGTTGAAGCTAAACATTTATTAATAAAGCTAATTTTGCCATCTTGGTCTATTTTAAAACTTGCGATACCACAGTCTTCGCCTTCACGTGTGACAGCATATAAAAATGAGTCATGCTGATTCACGTATGTTGATGCTTCTAATTCATAACCTGTTTCTACCTCAACAATCGTTCCTGTTTGTTCATCTAATTCGAAACGGTAAATGCCCTTCCCCTCTTTTTTCGTATATGAACCGATATATCCTACTGTAGTCATGTAAACCCCTCCATATAATGATACTTTCATTTTAATAAATATTAATGCTAAATGACAATATAATGGTTTTAGTGCTAATACGCGTTTATACATCATCCCATTGTAACCTATATGACAAAAAGTAACTTTTACTTTTATTAAACTAATTTATCTTAATTAAACATATCATTTTCTAGCTTTCACTTTAATTATTATCTGCTTTCTTTTATAAATCAGGTCAGTTTTCAGACGTTACACTAACATTTTACTAAATATTGAAAAATAACTTGCAATAATACGAACAAATGTTCTATCATTGAATTGAGGTGATTAGATGCTTTCAAATGAATATAATAATAAAGAAACTGATTATAGAAAAATACCTAGGGAAAAATTAAATCCTAATATTCCACAAGGACGTGGAATGGTTAAGTGGGCACCATTTACAACGTTACCCGAACAATTTGAGGCAGTACAACAACATATCATTGATCAAAATAAAATTGACCGTCCTATTTTATCAGACGATCAATTAAATGAACTTAATATTCAACTACATCAAGCACTACATGCAAATATACCAGTGGATATCGAATATTATAAGAATGGTTGGCTAGAATATATCACATTGGAAATTAAAAATATTGATATGCTTCATATGTACTTAGAGGGATATCCACTTGCCAATTCAAACACAATAAAGCTATCACTTTTTGATATCACAAACATAAACCTAAAGCATCAACCAACATCGTACTAAAAGTCAGTTATTGCACACATGTCATTCGCAGTCCTTCGACTGCATAAGCCTCCGTAGCATCTGCTTTCGGCAGTTCTTTTACTTTGGTTCGCAGTCTTCCGACTGCATAAGCCTCCGTAGCATCTGCTTTCGGCAGCTGAACGGAGGCTAAAAAAAATAGAACACTTAAAAGTGTTCTATCAGTAATTAATTATTAGATTCGATGTCTGAAACGATTTCTTTTGTTTTATTTTCGATATCTTCAAAGTCTTTTTTGAAGATATAAGCGAATACAACAGCACCTATTCCTGCTGCTAACGATACAGTAAGAATTGTACCGAATACAAATTTAAATAAACCTTTAATAAAATTCCACATTCTGTTTCACCTCAATAATTTATTAACATGTCTAACAATTATGATAGCATACTTAAAGACATCAATAAATATATACCCTTTTTCAAATAAATTATTCTAAGGATTCATAATATAAAATTACATTATAAATATACTAAATAACCATTATAACTTAATTAGTTTGAAAAGAATTGGAATTTAATAACCATTTGAAGTAAACATGATACTACTATAAAATAATCATTAGATATTAATTACCCCACCAAGTTGATAGAGCATCTCTTAATTGTCCATAGTAATTTAACATAATCATCACCTCATTCAACTAAATTAAGATTTAGTTTTAAAAGTTAATTTTATGATAACTTCCACAGAACAGTAATACAATTAACATGACGTTACAATGAGATAACATTATTGTAAGGTTACACTTAACATAGGAGTTTTTTTATGCAAAAAGTACAATCAGATATTTTAACGCACCGAGGATCACATTTTGATTTAGGCGTCAAAACTGCTAAATGGATGCAGCAAACACCAATGCTAAAAAATAGAGAAAAAGAATGGAAAAAACGCATGCCTAGATTTGATATAAATATTAAAGAAACATATGAAATTTTCCAAATATATGCCCCACAAATTTGGGAAGAAATAAAAGGTATGCAAGAAGTTTTGAATCTCCCTACCAAACAAATGATATTAAACTTCGGACATTACCGTTTTACACCATTAAAAAATAGCGGTTGCACTGTCTTTTTAGGAAATGATTACATGGTACGCAATTACGACTACCATCCTGCCACTTATGATGGACGATATTTATTATTTCAACCAAATGATGGTGGTTTAGCACAGGTTGGGCCAACTTCGCGTGTAACTGGAAGAATGGATGGAATGAACGAAGCTGGGCTGTCTATGGGTTACAATTTCATGCACCGTAAACATCCTGGAGACGGTTTTGTATGTTATATGATAGGTAGAATTATTCTACAGTATTGTAAAACTGTACCAGAAGCAATACAACTATTAAAGGAAATCCCACATAGAAGTTCATTTAGCTACATTGTTATGGATAAAAATCTAGATCATGCAATTATTGAAGTTACACCCCGTTCAATTAACGTGCGCTATGACCAAACTTGTACGAATCACTTTAAATTATTAACACATGAAAATAGAAATTATACAGCAGAATCAGAGGCGCGTTTAGAACGGCTTATTAAACATAAACCAGCACACCTAAATAAAGCAGAAGCTTTTAAATTATTTAATAACCCTCAATATAACATTTATAGCAAGCTTTTTAGAAGTTGGTCAGGAACAATACATACGAGTATGTATGAACCACAGACTTTAACTGCATATATTGCAATCGGTGAAAATAAACATCCGACCAAAATAAACTTTGCAAACTGGCTTAATGGACAAGCTTTATCTACAGACACACTTTTTGGTCAATTAGATACCGAATTAACCTTTGCAACTTATTAGACTATACAAAAGGAGTGAAACAGAGAACTAATTTTATTAAAAAGATTTTATTGTCTCTCTCCTAGCAATGATGATTAAAATCGAAAAAAGTACAAAATGAGTACCTGCGCTGAATCTTATACATAAGGCTCACTAACAATATGAAAAAATCTGGGACGAGTCAATGATGTCCCAGATTCTATAAAAGTAATTAATCAATCACTATATCTCCGTCAGTGGTATATAACTCTAAAATATTATCCCCATTTCCTATTTTTTGATTCACAAAATGCTTATTGTTAACTTTTTCATCTCCATGAAATGGATATAACTTTAGAAGTGTATTTTTCGGCGCCTCTTTATAACTAATATTAATATCACCTTTTTTAGCAGAAGCCTTAAAATTTGAATCGATTTCTGTATTAGATAAGTTTATGCTTCCATTATTTACTAATAACACAGACGCTTGGATAAGAGTATTTTCACTATTTATTCTGGCATTTTCAGTTTTGATATTAGCATTATTTATTTCACTATTTTTAAACGTTATAGCTGAATTTAGCCCTTTATACCTTAACTTTTCAAACTTAGATTCATTTACAAACACCTTACCTCCATTTTTATGCTTTTTTGAAAAATCTGCATCATTTACATTTAATTGTTTAACCGTTATAGTGTTATATTTACTTGAAACATGCAGTTCATTTAATTTTTCTTCAGGTAAAGTGATAATTAAGTTATCCTCAAAGTTTCTAAAAGGATTGTAATTTAAACCATAATGGTTTTCTAGTTTTTCAGTCTCTTTAACTTTCAACGTTTTATCATGATTGCTAATATCAAGATTTCTTTTACCTTTATATCTCACTGACGTTTTATCTCCAGCTTTAATTAAAACTTTACAATTTTCAGTTAAAACATCTAAATTTTTAATATCTTTAGAATCTAATACTTTATTAACACTATTTAATTTTTCATTTTGCTTTTCAAAACCGAACCATGTAACACTTCCTAAAAGAAAGCACGTTATAAATAAAGTTAATCCACCTAAAAATAACCGCTTCATAAATCTACACTTCCTTTAATTGTTCGGATATTCCATCTTAAGTATTTTAAAATTAAACGATAAACAAGTTGAGCTAGTTTAGCTATAATTACAAATAAAACAATACCTAACCCTGTAAAAGAAAAAGCAAAAAAATAATTACTTATCGCAAGACTAATCATGTGATTCAATAATCCATGAACAATTAACAATATAGGGCTAATAGTTAAGAAAAACGCAACGAGTAATAAGCCACACATAAATACAGCTAATATTACCATAGGTATCAAAATAATAATTAATGACAAAATCCCCATACCTAGAGAAGCCATTATTGCTCTGACAATATTTTTAGTACTTGGTCTATATTCGGCAGATACAATAGCATTTTTTGCCATTATCTGTTTACCAATCTGCTTTGGCGATTCTAAAGCTCCAATGATTTGGTATTCATTTTTCCCATTGTTTTCTTGTTCAAAAAAATACTGCTCATATTCATACATCACTTTATCTCGTTCGTTTCGAGGTAGGTTTTCTAATTCTTGTTCTAACGCATTTAAAAATGTGATTTTATCCAAGTTATCTACCGCCATTCAAATTGTAAGATTTCATCGATTTCTATTTCAATTCAAAACATGGCAAACCGATAAGGCATGTCATTACCAAATTTAATAATACAAATTTCAACGCTCTAATTTCATCATTTCTATGTATAACAAACACTTTAATATATTCATCATCTAAATGTTGCGTTAAGATTATTAAGTAAACATAATCTAACATATCAAAGATTCAATGATTAAATATAATAAATTTAATGTTTAAATATTATTAGTTAAAAACTAATATCAAAAAGTTATGTAATCCAATGTTGTTTTACACTATTCATACTAAATTAATATAGCATAATCATTTAGTATTTTCATTTAAAACAAATATTAAAACTTATTACTTTTCTAAGTATTAAAA
>NZ_PPRL01000001.1 GCF_002902235.1 Staphylococcus ureilyticus | reverse complement strand
ATCATCTAATGTACCAAACAAATATAAAAAATAAATTTAAGTCTTATTTTCATTAATGTTATAACAATAAAACAAAGAAAAACGGAGCAGAAACTTTACTGATTTAAAATAAATACCTGAGCTATGCTCATGAAAAAGGCTGAGACAATCAATTTGTCTCAGCCTCAAAAAGTCATTTTCATATACAATTATTTTCACATCAGAATTAAACACTATTCTATGATTTAACTGTCGCTTACTCAAGTTAATGTGCATTTTTAAAACGATTAAGTTCATTGAAATCAACGACAACATTATCTAAACGTTTTGCTGTTTCTTTTAGTACATTACGCGCAACGCTATTTGTTGGATCTAGTTTAAGTATTTGACGAGAAATCTCTAATGCTTTTTTATCAGAAATGACTGGTTCAGGAACTGCATGTAATAACAACATCTGTAATAAGCTTTTTACTTCTTTGCCGTCAGTAAGTTTTATGGATGACTCTGCATGATAATATGCAGAATCTAAAGCACCTTGTAGTTCACTTAATGGATAAACGAGTAGTAGAAAAGCTAAGTCATGCATTTCTGCTGTTTCTTCAGTTTTCATCATATCTAAAATACATGTATAAAACATGATACTTTCCACTTCATGAGCGCTTGAGATATAAGCTTCTTCAAATTCCATAAAATCTGTCTGGGACATAAGA
The DNA here is from genome assembly GCF_002902235.1 of Staphylococcus ureilyticus. Classification (GTDB taxonomy): domain Bacteria; phylum Bacillota; class Bacilli; order Staphylococcales; family Staphylococcaceae; genus Staphylococcus; species Staphylococcus ureilyticus. Next base: position 15,972 of record NZ_PPRL01000001.1, on the reverse strand, counting down.
CGGTATACTGATTCAAATTCGCCGTTTAAGACATGCTTTTGTATCAATTCTTTCATTGCAATGTCCTCCTAGATATCCAGATTTCTTTAACAGTTAAGTCTCATTTTACCATATCTTAATTATATATTCATATAAAAAAGAATATTTTTGTCAAGTTAATTGAAGCAGTTAGAACGACATACGTCATTATAACTACTTGAAAGAGATCATTGATTTATACGTTGACTTAGCCAAATTTCGTATTCAACTCATCTATCACTTCATCTATAGTCTTTCCTACAGAAAGATTTACTGCTGCAGTAAAAGTTCCTTCAACAATAGGGGCATCTATTTTTTCTACACGATGCTCTCCCTCATACATCTCAATCGCTAAATCTGTATTCATTTCAGCAGAACCAATGTCATAAAAACATAATGCGTCGTCATCTATTTGATTCACCATTGTTTGGATATCATCATATGAAGTGCCAATTTCACCATGCACACCACCTTGTGCTGTAATCTTAATATTCTCTCCTACCATTTGATTTACCAAAGCTTTTGTACCATCTGCTATCTCTTTACTATGGCTTACAATAATAATTTGTGTCATATTAATCAGCTCCTATTAATGCGTCTAAAATATATACACTGCTTTGTGCACCCGGGTCCACATGCCCTTTTGACGCTTCTTTAAAATAGGCTGCTCTACCTTTCGTTGCTTCTATATCCTTAGTTGCTTCTGCCAAAGATTGTAAATCTTCAAATGATAAAGTTTCACCATTATTTATCGCTTTGTTGGTACGTTCAATAACGTCATACATTGTCTTTTCATTTAACTCTACTTTCCCACGTTGCGCAACTGCCTCCGAAAATGTGTTAAGCATTGTTTTTAAATTCTCTTTATTAATTTCATCACCAACAACTTGAGACATTTTCACAAAACTAAATCCATAAAGTGGACCAGAAGCACCACCAATATTAGACATTAAAGCCATACCAGTAGATTTTAATAATGTAGACACAGTGCTATCATCTAGCTGGTCGGGCAAGGCTTTAAACCCTCTTAACATATTTACGCCATGATCACCGTCACCAATTGCTCTATCTAATTCTGTTAATAATGATTCTTTCTCTTCAAAGACATCAACTAAATTAAGCAATCTCTCTTTTAACTCTGACACATTCATTCCGCTTCACTTCCTAACCTATATTTTTTATTTAAGCATTAAAGTATGGACTACTTGTCGGTGCAATCAATGCTTCATAAACTTGTTCCGTATATGGTAAAAATGTTATTGATAAACCTTCCATATCTAATGAAGTCATATAGTCTCCAACTAACCATAATTTTACGTCTTTTTGTTTATCTTCGAGTTGTTGTGCCACGTATTTAGTTGCAATATTTAGTTCAGATAAAGGTGTAGCTCCCATACCGTTTATCATCACAATAAGTCGTTCATCATCTATCTCATTCAATAGTTCGGCAATCAATCGTTCAACGACTAAATCTACACTTTCAACTTTTTGGCGTGAGAGACCTTTTTCACCATGTATGCCGATACCAATCTCCATAGATTCATCATCTATATCAAAGCCATATTGACCTGTTGTTGGAACCAATGGTGGCGTTAAAGCCATACCTATTGATTTGATAGTTGGTAATAATTCATTTAATTTTTCTTTAATTTGCGATAGTGAGGCTCCGTTTTCTGCTAAATATCCAGCTATTTTATGCACAAATACTGTTCCAGCAACGCCTCTACGTTGTGCTTCATCACTAACAGCAACATCGTCTTTGACCACAACGGTTTCTACTTGGATATCTTCCATTTCTGCCATTTCTTGTGCCATTTCAAAATTCATGACATCACCTGCATAGTTTTTAACAACAAGCAGTACACCATCTCCATTGTCCACAGCTTTAATCGCACTTAAAATTTTATCTGGCGTTGGAGATGTAAATACCTCACCACACACTGCAGCATCTAACATACCTTGCGCTACGTAACCTGCATGTGCTGGCTCATGACCACTGCCACCACCAGATACAATCGCTACGCCTTTTTCTTTTTTATGTTTACGTACAACCACCGTATCAGCAATTACTTCGACATTTTCATTTGAAATCGAAAGACCATCTAACATATCTGGTAAAAATTGTGTTTTATCTTTAATGAGCTTTTTCATATTGAGGACCTCCTGTTTTCACTATTCACTTATAGTATACCCTACACACAAATGTAAACGCTAACAACTCAAAGGGTTTATTTAAAAAAGAGCGGGTTCTCAATCAATCCTTTTCAAAATTGATTCTAAAACCCGCCCATCTGTAAAGTTTTTCTTAAATGACTATCTAGTTATAACAAAATTTTATCTTATTGCGTACTTATTTATTACACACAAAAAATTTAATGATTTCTATTTTCATATTTAAACTGATTTTGTTTTATACATTAAATATAAGAAATACGGTGCGCCTATGATTGATACAACAATACCAGCTGGCATACCAGAAGGCTGTAATATCACTTGTCCGACAGTGTCTGCCAACACAAGTAAAAAGGCACCAATAAATATGGAAATTGGTAGAAACATTTGATGTCTCGGACCAACAATTGATTTAGCAATATGTGGACCTAACAAACCTATAAAACCAATAGCTCCTGCCACGGATACTGCAGCTGACGACAGAACTACTGCTATTAACAATAATACAATTCGTTCTCTACCAATTTTCACACCTACACCTTGAGCAATATGTTGATGCGTATTTAATAAATTTAAAACATTCGCTTTTAATAATAAAAACGGTATCAGTACAATGACCCAAGGTAAAAAGGCAATTACAAACGCCCATTCATCGCCCCAAATATTACCCGCAAGCCATGAGGCAATAAACTCTGATTGATCTTCGTCAAATGTTGACATTAACGTCAAGGACCCACCACTTAAAGCAGTAGCCATACCCACGCCTACTAACACCATACTTGCTGGTGTGATACCTTCTCCTTTATTATAACTAAATGAAAAAATAACTAGCGCAGTCAGTATACCACCGATCATACTTATAATTGGTAATACATATACAAAATTATCTGCATTCACTTGACCAACTACAATAAATAGTGCTATAGCAAACCCACTCCCTGCATTTATACCTAAAATACCAGGTTCCGCTAAAGGGTTTTTAGTTACACTTTGTATGATAGCTCCGCTCATTGCTAAAGCAGCACCAGCTAAAATAGTAATAACCATTCTCGGAAATCTAAATTCCATAAGTATGAGTGTGTCGGTATATTCACCTTGACCTATAAGTGTTTTAAAAAAAGTACCTATAGACATCTTATATTCACCTGAAGTCATACTCCAAGCACATGCGAATACCACCAATATTATAAGTATAATCATGGTAATGAACTGTTTATATCTTAATTTTGGGTCTATCATGAAAAGCGTCCTCCTCGTTTAACCAAATACAAGAAGTAAGGTACGCCAATAAATGAAATGATTGCACCTATGGGAGCTTCACCTAACATGCGCGCTACCGTATCAGCAACGAGTAGCAATAACCCGCCAATAACAGCAGTTAATGGCAGAACACGAGCGTAGTCTGTACCAACTAAATAACGTACAATATGTGGAACCATTAGTCCTACAAATGCTATTTGACCCACCATTGCTACGGCAATACCTGCCATAACCATGGATATAATCAAAGCAATTGCACGTGTTAAAGCAACATTTTGTCCCAATCCAATTGCTAAAGTTTCACCTAAATTTAAAATAGTTAGATGTTTACTCATCGCAATAATGATAACTAATGCAATAATAATAAATGGTGCTGCCCAAACAAGCTGCCCCCAAGTCGTACCAGAAACTCCACCAGCGCTCCAAAATGTTAAACTTTGATTTAATCTAAACAATAATGCTACACCTTGACTTAAGGCTGTTAGCAAAGCACTTACGGCAGCTCCGGCCAGTATAATTCTCATCGGATTAAAGCCATCACTTCTTGACCTGCCAATCATCAATACAATAAATCCACCCATGATTGCTCCGATAAATCCTGCAATCATAAGCACTATAAATGGTGCTGTTGGATAAAATGCAAAAGTTAGCGCTAACATAAATGAAGCGCCTGAATTTAATCCGATTAAACTCGGATCTGCTAAACCATTTTTAGTAACGCCTTGAATGACTGCACCTGAAGTCGCTAATGCTACACCTACAAGCATTGCTCCTATATCTCTTGGTATACGTATTTCACTAATGATATTATGTTGTTGATTCTTATTATCATAATTAAATATCGCATCAAATATTGTAGAAATGTGAATTTTAGCATCTCCAATCAATATTGATACCGTCAAAGCAATGACTAACAGAACCAAACTAATTATTAATGTTGTTGTGAAGCTTAATTTTCCCTTTTTTTGCGTAGCCATGATTACACCTAAATTTCTGAATAGCTTTTTCTACATAAATCATAGGTAACTAGCATAGGTTTCCCTGTTCTAGGATCTGTACTAATCTCTACATCTATATTGAATACTTTTTCTAAGTTTTCTTTGGTTAAAACATCTTCTGTACCTCCAGCAGCAACAATGTCTCCTTGTTTCATCGTAATCAGATGATCTGAGAATCGAACTGCTTGATTAATATCATGCAACACCATAATAATAGTACAACCTTGTTCTTGATTTAATTGGGTAATTAATTCTAAAATTTCTAATTGATGTGAAATATCTAAATATGTTGTAGGCTCATCCAAGAAAATAATATCCGTTCTTTGAGCCAATGCCATCGCAATCCATACTCTTTGACGTTGACCACCACTCAAATCGTTGATAGAACGTAATCGGAATTCATAAGTACCTGTTACATTCATGGCCCAATCAATTTCCTTTTTATCTTCCGCAGAAAGTCTCCCAAATCCTTTTTGATGTGGAAAGCGACCATATGAAACAAGCTCTCCAACCGTAAGTCCATCGGCCACTTCTGGTGATTGTGGTAAAATCGCAATTTTTTTGGCAACTTCTTTTGTTGATTGTGTATGCAGATTTTCACCATCTAATTTAATTTCGCCATCTTTAATCGGTAAAAGACGTGACAATGCTTTTAGTAATGTAGACTTTCCACAACCATTGGGTCCTATAATAGATGTGATTTTACCAGTCGGAATATGAACATCTAAATTATCTACAATAACATTATCCCCATAACCTATCGTAACTTGTTCTCCTTCTAATCGAGTCATAATTTCCCTTCTTCCTAATACAAAATGTACCAAAAACAATCTATATCTATGTCATTTTTATTCTGATTTGTCCTTTAAATGATAATCATTATCACAGATGATATTATATCATTTTTTAGATATGATGACTAATAAATGTTTTATGATAGCAAGCAAAATGTATGGTTTATGAATATATTTTAAATTGCCATACAGTTTTTTTTAGCAATATAAGAAAATTCTTAGTTATCGGATTATTGTAGCGATACTCAAATTAAAACCTTGATGTAGGATCTAATCCATACACCAAGGTTTTAATTAGCATTTTTTCATTTTTAATGTTCATCAATTAAGAAACCATTACCATAAACATCACGAACATCATGAATCACTAAGAATGCTTCGTTATCAATGCGTTTGATTAAACGTTTCGCTTTACTAACTTGCGTTTTAGTAATAACAACATACAATATGTCTTTTTCTTGCTTAGAGAAATAGCCTCTGCCATTTAAAATTGTCAACCCACGTCCTACCTGTTCATCAATCACTTTAGCTATTTCATCTGGTTTACTAGAAATAATCGTCATTGCTTTTTTCGTATTTAAACCTTCTATGACATAATCCATTACTTTTGTACCGATATAAAGTGAGATTACTGTAACCAACGCACTCGGAACAGGAATTACTGTTAATGAAATTGCAACAACAATTAAATCAAAGAACAACAGTGCATAAGGTGTACTAACATCTAAATATTTATTAGCAATTCTAGCTAAAATCGTTGTTCCTGCAGTTGTCCCTCCAGCAAGTACGATAATACCAATACCTAGACCTACAGACATGCCACCAAATACTGCATTAACTAAAATATTACCTGTCTCAATTTTCCAACTCACTGTTAATTCTAAAAATAGTGAGATTAATATTGTCGCTATTATCGTTAAATACATACTTCTCTTACTTAGAAACTTGTAACCTATAGCGATAAGTACTGCATTAAATACAAAGTTTGTTACACCAGGAGATATGTGAAAGGCATAATAAAGTACGATAGCTATACCGGTCACGCCTCCCTCGCCTAAATCAGCAGATATGATAAAAGTATTAACGCCTGCTGAAAATATAAATGACCCAATTATAACGAATAACAAATCTCGTACTGTTTTATTCACCCACATGACCCCCTCATATTAACTTCAATCAATTGAATATTAGCAAACTATCGAACATACCACAACAATATTTGAAAAAAATTCTGAATCACTTACTTGTAAAACATTGATATTATAAGATTTCTTTTTATTACACTTTTAAAAGTTTAAAAATTCTGAATTTTCGGTTTACTTATACACTTTCCTTTGCTATAATAAAATTTATCTTCTTATTGATTGCCAATAAGAAGCCATCTCCTTTGTGTTGCTTATAGTAACATACAAAACAATTTTTGCTCGAGTATATTTTTAGTACCTAGTCCTTACTATTAATATACAATTAATTCATTTCCCGTAAAAGCCAAGTAATATTGCATGTGTCTCCTCACGTCAATTACTTGGCTTTATTTTTTATTTTAAAATCATCACAATACATATACGAACAAGCATTAATATAAAAAAGGAGCGTTATTGATATCAATAATCAATTGATTTCACACGCTCCTTTTTTACCGTCTATTGATATCAACTAAGTAATTAATACAACTTTTACTTCAAGACGATCGATTATAAATTCACTGTATTTAATTATCTTATATGCTTGATAGACCTAGACAATTATTTCGACATATATCATCTTTAAGTGAGTCATTCACTTACAACCCATCATTACCAAGCAAACAAACCAACAAATCCAGCTGTCATTAACGATACTAAAATTCCTGCAAGCAACATCATTGGAACATATTGCGAAACAAAATCAGATGTTTTCTTATCTACAATGCCTTTCAATGTTCCAATAATCATCCCTATTGTTGAGAAGTTCGCAAACGATACTAAAAATGTTGCAATAACTGCACGTCTGTGTGGTGAGTATGAATCAATAACATCTTTAATTTGACCCATCACCACAAATTCGTTTGTCACAATTTTTTTCGCCATTTGTTGTGCCACTATCCATGCCTCATCAAACGGTAATCCTAGTAATAAAGCAAATGGATACATAAAAGTACCGAGAATTTGATCTAGGCCAAAACTTCCTTTTATACCAGCCCAACCAGCGATAATACCTGTGATTAAATTAATAAAACGGTCAATTAAATCAGAAAGTGCAACAAAACTGATAACAAAAGCAATGATGATTAAAATCAATTTACCTGCATTTAATACTGAATCTCCTAAAAATGAGAAAAACGGCTGTTTTTCAATTTCTTCATTACGGATACTATAAATAATATCTTCTTTTTCTTCCACAGAAACAGGATTTAAAATAGAAGAAACTATAATTGCATTAATGATATTTAATGGAATAGCAGTTAGCACTAAGTCACCTGGTATCATCGATACATACGCGCCAACAATTGCACCAGATATCGAACTCATGGACATCATTGCCACTGTTAACACACGTGTTTCTTTCATGCGTTTCAATTGTTCATTTGAAACTGCTAATGCTTCTGTATTACCTAAAAACATCATTTCTATACCAAAGAAAGATTCGAATTTTGGCTGACGTGTAATTTTAGCTAAAGCCCAGCCAATACCACCTATAACTTTGGGTAAAATATTAAAATACATCAAAATATCAAAAAGTGGTACTACTAATAGAATTGGAAATAGGGCACTCACAGCCATATCCATCATTTCTGTATTTGTCCAACTGGCAAAAGCAAATCCCGTACCTACATGTGCAGAATCAATAACCCATGATATACCATTTGCCAATAATTGAACCGCTAATTTCCCCCAAGGGAAATACATAAAGAACCATGCTAAGAATAAGTTAATTACGACTAAAATGCCAATAGATTTCCACTGGATATCTGATTTCTTTCTGGAAAAAAGTACAGCAATACCTAAAAACACAATTAACCCAATAATATTAATAAGTAAAAACATCATACACCCACCATTTCTTATTGAATAAATAACTACTTGAATATTTAAAAGCAACACTCGATTATGTATAAGAATTATTAAGATGAGTATATCTGCTCTCGCTCATTAAGTTAATTATCAATTTTAATTATATAGCAGCGAATATACTCATCTTAAATTTTGTAATCCATTTATTTAATTTCATTCTTGATAAAAATCTATCATTCCCCAAATAATTGTCACTTATGAATTCACAATAATTATACCATGTATGTACATTATATAAAATAAAAATTTTATGGTTCGTTTATAGTCAAAAAATATATTTATCCAGCATCCAATCATACGTGTTTTCAATATTACTTCGTTAAATTTTGTGTATGAACAAATTGTTGATATTTTTCATGATTACCAATCAAATCCTGATGAGTGCCTATGCCTGTCACACTACCGTTATCAATAAAAATAATTTGTTCAGCTTTTTTAATTGTAGATAGTCTGTGGGCAATCACGATTGTTGTTCTGTTTTCCATCAATTCTTCTAAAGCATCTTGAATCTTTCGCTCACTTTCGCTGTCTAAGTTAGCGGTTGCCTCATCCAATAATAAGATATCTGGATTTTTAACAAAACTTCTGGCAATATCTATACGTTGACGTTGGCCACCTGACAATTTCAAACCTCGCTCGCCAACAATTGTGTCATGTCCATCTTCAAACGCTACAATAAATTCGTGACAATTTGCTAATTTTGCATAGTAAATTAATTCTTCGTTTGAGACTTCACGATTAATGCCATATAAAATGTTGTCTCTGATTGAGCCATTCATCATTGAATTAGATTGCATGACATAACCTATTTTCTCACGCCAATGTCCTAGATCTATATCATAAATCGATTGGTCGCCATAAGTGATATCACCTTGTTCTATGTCATACATTCGTTCAATAATATTGAAAATTGTACTCTTACCTGAACCAGAAGGTCCTACAAAAGCAGTAATACTACCAGATGGTATATCAAAACTCACATTTGTAAGAATTGGTTTATTACCGTATTTAAAATGTACATTTTCAAATGTTAAATTACCATCAATCATTGGTTTTGCTTGTTCTATTTCAAAAACTTCAGTAGGTTCTTCCATGATTTCATATATACGACTACTTGCCCCTACAGCCTTTTTATAATCTGTAACCAAAGTTGATAAATTAATGATAGGTTGCGTAAGTTGAATAACATAAAAAATCATTGCAATTAAGGTTCCTGCTGTGATTGCTCCAGTAGAAATTCGAATTGCACCAAAACCTAAGATAACTGCAATCGTTAAAAGCATAATTACACCAGATATAGGTTGTATAATAGCTGTAATCTTAGCTTGCTTTAGTCCTAAAAAGTATATTTCTTGTAAATTCTTATGCGCATTATTTAACTCTATTTTTTCAGTACGTGAAACTTTAACTAAGCGCATTTCTGTTAATACACGACCTAGTAAGCCACTAAAATTCGCAATCTCTGCCTGTGTTTTTTTAGAAATATTTTGCATGATTTTACCTAATGGAATCATAATTAATACAAATATAGGTATCGTGATAAAAGTCAGCAAAGTCATTTGCCAATCCATCACAAATAACATTATTAAAGAGCCGATAATAGTCAATACTGAAGGCAATAAGTTGGGCAATTTTTGTGAAATAAATTCATTGATTACTTTTGTGTCGTCTGTCAAACGACTCATCAATTGTCCACTTTCATTTTTATCAAAAAATGGCATTTTTAAGTGGATGATGTGTTTCCATAAAACGGATCGAATTGCATAAATGATTTTCTCACCAATTTTACTCAATAAATACAATCCTATACCGCTAAGCAACGCATTCATAATAAATATAGAAATAAATGCTATGATAAACATCCAATTAATATTTTCAAAAGAAAATTTATCTACGAGCTTACCTGTAAAAAAAGGAACTACTAGTCCTGTAATACTACCTAATGAAGAAATTAAAACAGCTATGATAATCAGTCCAACAGGCCATGATAATTTTTTAAATAAGTAGAATAATGGATTCTCTTGATTCATATCTAAATTACCTCTTCTAAAAATATTTTAAATTACCTCTTACTTACATTAATTTTGAGCAGATTAATTTTAAAGTATTAAGTTAAATTAATTTCAATTTATTTTATCATGTTTTACACAATAATTTTCAATAAATTATTTATAGAAAACATTCTTCTGTTTAATATTTTATAAACTACATACAATATGCTAAAATACCTCTATTGCAATAAAACAGAACATATTAAGAGGGAATGTAATTATGAGAAAGTTAATTCTGGCAATTGTAACTGTGCTCTTCGTCGGTTCAATTATAACACCTTTTGCCAACGCTGAAACAGTCACACCTACACAGGCGGCAAATCAATATGGTTATAATGTTACTGATAATTATCAACCTGAAGGTGCAGTAAATATTGCCCAAACCGGTCAAATTCTTTACCAATATAACGCTGATAAAGATTGGTATCCCGCTTCGATGAGCAAATTGATGACCATGTATTTAACACTCGAAGCCGTTAATCGTGGGGATTTATCTTTAGATGATAAAGTTAAAATCACAGACAAACATTACAGCATGTCTACCTTGCCTGAATTAAGTAATACCAAACTTTATCCTGGAGAGACTTACACGATTAAAGAGTTACTCCAAATCACTGTTTCAAATTCAAGTAATGCCGCAGCGCTTATATTAGGTCAAGAAGTATCTGGAAACCTTTCAGATTTTACAGATGCAATGAACAAAAAAGCAAAATCAATAGGTATGAAAGATACACATTTTGTTAATCCAACAGGTGCTGAAAATAAACAATTAAAAGACTTTGCACCAAAAAAATATAAAAATGAAGAGAATAATACATCAACCGCTAAAGATTTTGCAATTTTAGCTCAACGTACCATTCAAGATACACCTAAAATCATTTATTTCACTAAACAATTAGCTCCAACGCAACACGGTGTTACATATTACACATTCAATCACTCTTTAGAGGGTGCGGATATGAGTTTAGAGGGGACAGATGGTTTAAAAACTGGCTCTAGTGATATTGCAGATTACAATCACACTATCACTACAAAAAGAGGTAAATTTAGAATTAATCAAACAATAATGGGTGCTGGTAACTACGACAACTTAGGTGGCGAGAAACAACGTAATATGATGGGCAATGCCTTAATGAATATGTCTTTTGATCAATATAAATACAAAAAAATTATTTCAAAAGGCAATCACAAAATTAATGGGAAAACATATTATGTAGAAAAAGACTTATACGATGTACTTCCAAATGATTTCGATAAAAATGATTATAACTATGTAATTGAAGATGGTAAATTGCATATTGAATATGATCGAAAATTTATTTCTGATAAATACGGCCCGCCAACTGTTAAAGTAAGCAAACCAATTCTGCATCAAACTACGACAGTTGTGAAAACGACGTGGGATGAACATCCAATCCTCACTTTATTAGGAACGATATTAATCATAGCTGCAATCGCAATTATTATTTATCTTATTATCGAAACTTTCAAAAACAGAAAAAATCATAAATAAAGTCATGAATTATCAATGCCAAAATGATACCCCGAAAAGATGCTTTAACTTAGAAATCTTCTCGGGGTTTTTCATAGCTTGATCGTTCGATGACAAAACAAGTTAAGGCTGAGACATTACGATGTCCCAGCCTCACTTAATATATTTATTTAACATATGATTTATTAAAATTATAATTCAATATCAACAAATGACTGCTGATTTATTTTTCAGCATCACCATAAAGTTCTTTCTTGATTTTAGTAGTAGAAATACCTTCTGTACGGTTAAGGTAAATCACTTCACATTTATCTTTCAAGAAGTCAAACTCACCTTCCCAGTCGTGCCCCATTACAAAAGTATCTATTTCATAGCGATCGACGTCGATTTCTTTTTGTCCCCAGCCACTTTCAGGGATTACAAGATCAACATAACGAATAGACTCTAGCATCATCTTTCGTTGTTCATAATTATAATAAGACTTTTTATTTTTAATGCGATTAAATTCATCTGTAGATAGTGCAACTACTAAATAATCGCCCATTTCTCTAGCTCTTCTTAATAATTCAATGTGACCATAATGTAATAAATCATACGTTCCATAAGTAATAACACGTTTCATACGCTCATACTCCTTAACAAAATTTAATTAAAATTTACATTTTTTAAAAGTATAGCACACTGATTTGAAGTTTACGAACTATACCCAAAATTCATTTTTTTAATATTTGTTTTAATTTCATTTTACCTCTGAATTTTACACGTTTCGGTAACACTTCCATTTGAAAACGGTAATAATTCGGTCTACCAATGCCTACATTAAGTAATGCTTCTCGCCATTTTTTATATAACGCTTTATTCCAATTTTTTCCACATTGTTCAACAACCCTAATTATTCTAAACATTGCTTCTCCTGAATAATCTGCTTCTTGCATATTATTCATATAAGACGTTACGACATCTAAAAATGGTTCTGTTAATTTTTTATTATTTGTGAGAAATGCTTGCAACAAGTAACTGACAATGAGTTCATCCATACGATAACTGTAATAAATCCGTTCTTCTCTTAATAACAATGTGTGCATCACTCTATGTCTTACTTTAATCGCATCGCTCATATAATTTACAAAGCGATCTGCTCTTTGATCTGTCACCGACCCTTTTTCTTCATGATAACCATACACAATAAAAGGTAATAATTGCACATCTCGTGCTTTCTTATAAGCTGATATCATAAATGTATGCTCTTCACAAAACACTACATCTTCATCGAAGCGTAAATCTTTGAATGTCGCACTAAATAACTTGCCTCCTGGACCAATAGATTGCATCATTTCAGGACATTGTGCTAAATTCACTTTATCAAATTTTTGTATGGGTTGGTGTGTATAAAAACTTTGCCATGCACCTTTATTTAGTCTTCCAATTTGTCCTAGTACAATATCTACATGTTCATCCTGTTGAAAGTAATCTGCCATAGCATCGATACTATTTGGCAAAAATTCATCATCTGCATCTAAAAACATAAAAGCATCACCAGTAACATACTCCAATGCCTTATTTCTGCTCACAGCTGCACCTTGATTTGCTTGATTAATAATACGAATGTTTTTGTATGCTTTTTGTAGTCTTTCTAAAACTTGTTTACTTTCATCTGTTGATCCATCATTGATACAAATAATTTCATAATCTTGCTTTGTATCCACCGAGCTTATTGCTCTTTGAAGTGTATTTGCTGCATTATAGACAGGTATGATAATTGATATTTTCATGTTTTCACCATTTTCTCTATATGATTTATAACCTGAGTTAAGCTGTTTTGAACATTATAGTCATGCCAATTTTTGAACAATGGCATTAAAGCACTTGCATGTGTTTGAAGTATATGAACGATGTCTTCTTCGCTATATGCTTTGTAAAATTCCGGAATTTCATAATAATATGAATTTAGCCCCCGTACTTTTTCATAATTTGCTTCATCATAGACATAAAAAAGCGTCGGCTTATTTAACAAACTTGCTTCTATTGCTAATGAGCTATAATCTGTGATGATAACGTCCGCCATAACCATGAGCGATTGTAGACTAATATTGTGTTGCTCATCTTGAGGTAGTGATGGGTGTAACTTACTCATCAATGTGTATGAAGGTAATGCTGTTTCAAAACGCGCCTTATCAATAATCTGATTGGCTTGGTGATGCTCGCGATACGTTGGCACATAAAGCGCTAATTTATCATTGATACCATATTGTAACTTTAATGCTTGCTGCTTTTGTTTGATATCTAAATTTACATATGGAACAAGACGAGGCAATCCAGTTCTTAAAAATTGATCCTCTTTCGCACCAAACGCGGATTTAAAACAATTCACCATTGGTTCGCCCCCTACTAAATATTTATCAGTAGCGCGATAAACATTTTTATATTGGTTCACCATTTTTTTATTATTTAAATCTACTTGGTGGTCAGTAAGTCCAAAATTTTTCAGTGCACCAACTGCGTGCCAAGTTTGAATGATTGTCTGTTGCGATTTCTTTTTGAAACCGCCAAACAATAAATAATATGTATCTATCACAATAATTTTTGCCGTACTCAAGGACTTTATATGTTTGAAGACTTTTTTATTACCCGCAGGTATAAATGTCACATTGTCTAATTGTTCAACATATTTTCTATTACTTTCCTTGGCAATCACTGTCACTTCATAAGATTTTCGATTTAATGCTTCGATGATTGGAAGTACATCTTCAACAAATGTCATCATGACGACAATATGATGATGATTTATTTTTTTCTTTATATATATCAAATTTAAAAAACTAATGATTGTCATATAAAGTTTTTTTATTAACTGTCTCAAATTTCCACCGCCGGTAATTATTTATTCTCTTTTATTATAGCTATTTTATATTTAAAATTATAGAAAAATCCTTTAATGACTTTTAAGCCACCAAAGGATTAAATATAAATCGTCTTTGTCTGAATTCCATTACATAAAGTCTGCAAAATGATCTCTATAACGCATATGCAATATAGATCCTATGACAAATAAAAATACAATGATAAAGAAGTTATAAAATGTTAATTCCCAATGTGTAACAAAATACCATTCGTTATATAGAACCGATGCACGATACGCCTCAGCAAGATAATAAATTGGATTCAGTTGCATAACATCTTTAACAATACCTTCTGGTGGTACAATTAAAATAGATGAAGCAAAGAATACCATTCTCATCAATGCTTGAATTGCTGGTTGAGTATCTTTTACTAATACACCTAACGTAGAAGTAAACAATGCTACTGTTGTAGTGAAAATTAATGCAAATGGAACATATAAAAATAATTGTAATGTATAAATAGATGGATAATAACCACCTAACATACATAATAAAATAACAGCAACTAATAGTGCGATATGTCCATAGAACCTACTCATCACTATATATGATGGTATAATTGATAACGGAAAATTCATCTTAGCGACATGGTTATATTTACTTGCGATTGATTTCGTACCTTCCAAAATACCTTGGTTCACAAAGAACCACATACTAATACCAACGAGTAACCAATAAATAAATGGGACACCCTCGATTGGATTATTAGTTCTAATTCCTAGACCAAATACAAACCAATAAACCATAATTTGCATTGCTGGATTAATTAATTCCCAAGCCATACCAAGGTAATTATTGGTGTTAGTAATTTTAACTTGGAATTGTGCTAACCTTTGAATTAGATAGAAATTTTTAAAATGCTCTTTTAAGACTACCCA
The DNA here is from genome assembly GCF_002902235.1 of Staphylococcus ureilyticus. Taxonomy (GTDB): domain Bacteria; phylum Bacillota; class Bacilli; order Staphylococcales; family Staphylococcaceae; genus Staphylococcus; species Staphylococcus ureilyticus. The sequence goes on along the minus strand of NZ_PPRL01000001.1, from coordinate 356 downwards.
CACTGCACTCATTTAAATAAACCACACTTTCAATCAATTTGCTAATCATAATTATGCTATAAAAAGTCTACATTCAAATCTAATATACGCTTTGTTATTCATCTTAACAACCTATATTTAATTGGGTAAATTAAATATTTTATGTAATAAAAGCGGATGTGCTTACTCATATGATTGTTGTATAATAGAAAAACAACGAAGCTAAAATAACCTCATTTTAGTTGATTTTATAACTTAAATTCAGTAAACTTTAACAATTGTATAAGAACGTTATCTTAAAATTTGTACTCACTTACTTTACAATAGGTTAATAAATTTAACAACTCATATATAATATAATATACTATATACTATCT